>NZ_NGFN01000160.1 GCF_002148965.1 Streptomyces swartbergensis
GTGTGGGTAAGGGGGACAGGGTGGGTGTGCCGCGTGAGCTTTCGGCGCCGTTCGTCGTCCTTGGCCCGTCCGGGGTGGCGATCCGTACCCGGCTCAAGGGCCTGACCGCTGGGGATGAGGAGGTGTTGCGGCTGGTCGGCGCGCATCTGGGGTCGCTGGCTTCCCGCGACCTGAAGCGGCGCTGCGCCGATGGGTTGGAGCATTCCGCGGAGACGTGGGCGCAGCGCAAGCGTGCTCTGAGCGTGGAGTCCTCGTCGCGGTGGGCGGGCAGTATCACCAAGGCGACGCATGATCAGTGGGCGCTGTCGCGGCGTGCGCAGTTCGCCCACATCCAGGGCCTGGAAGCCGGGGTGCGCATGATCGCGCACCGGTTGTCGCTGCCGGTGGGCGAGAAGGGAACCAAGCGGGCGCCGGACGGCTACCGGAGTCGGCAGGAGTGGTTCGCCAAAACGCGCCGCCTGCGGGTGCTGGAAGACCGGCTCGCCGCCGAGCGTGCCGACCGCGCAGCCGGGCGCGTGCGCGTGGTACGCGGCGGGAAGCGGCTGGCCCGCAACCGTCACCACCTCGACCAAGCGCAGCTCACCGAACAGTGGCGCCAGCGGTGGGAAGCGTCGCGCTGGTTCCTCCAGGCGGACGGGGAGAGCGGGAAGCGGTTCGGCAACGAGACGATCCGCCTCACGCCGGACGGTGAGGTCAGCATCAAGCTCCCCGCACCGCTCGCCTATCTGGCGAACGCCAGGCACGGCCGGTACGTCCTCACCGGTACCGCCGCCTTCCCCCACCGGAGC
The DNA here is from genome assembly GCF_002148965.1 of Streptomyces swartbergensis. Taxonomy (GTDB): domain Bacteria; phylum Actinomycetota; class Actinomycetes; order Streptomycetales; family Streptomycetaceae; genus Streptomyces; species Streptomyces swartbergensis. The sequence continues at coordinate 789 of NZ_NGFN01000160.1, forward strand.
CGGGAGTGGGCCGACCGTGTGGCGGCGAACCGGGCCGTGGCCTACCGCATCCACCTGGACGTTCAGCGCGGGCGCTGGTATGTGACCGCCTCGTGGACGATCCCGCCGGTGAAGACGGTTGCGCTGGCTCAGGCCCGCGCCGGCGGGATGATCGGCGTCGACACCAACGCCGATCACCTCGCGGCATGGCGTCTGGACGAACACGGCAACCCCGTCGCCGCCCCGCGCCGGTTCTTCTTCGACCTCGACGGACCCGCCACCCACCGCGACGCCCAGGTACGGCACGCGCTGATGCGCATGCTGCACTTCGCCAAGCGTCACGGCCTGAGTATCGCGATCGAGAATCTGGACTTCCAAGCGGAGACGACGCGGGAGAAGCACGGCCGACGGAAGCGGTTCCGCAAGCTGATCTCCGGCATGCCCGTATCCGGGCTGCGCTCCCGGCTGGTGTCGATGGCAGCCGAACTCGGCATCACCATCGTGGCCGTCGACCCGGCCTACACCTCGAAGTGGGGCGCCCAGCACTGGCAGAAACCCCTCACCAGCAACAAACGCGCCACCACCCGGCATGATGCCGCCGCGGTGGCGATCGGAAGGCGCGCCCTCGGGCACCCGATCCGGCGACGGACGGCACCGCCCCGCGACGACCGGCGTGATCGTCGCGGGCATCGGACCGTCCAGGCCGGACCGGACACCCGGGGGCGTGAGGAAACCCGCCCCCGCATTCCCGGACCACGGACACGATCCGTGCGCGCCGGACGCGGAGCGAACGCGGGGGACCAGGATGCCCAACACCGTTCGGGGCGTCCGGCTGAGCACGGGTCCTGGCAACAGGACTCACTCCCGCTCAGTCACTAGGAACGGTAAAGAAAGTAAAGGGACCAGGAACCTCGCGTACCTCCCCGTACGTTCATACCGGTAGCTGTAGCTTTCTTGTGCCGTAAGCAAACGAGGGAAGGGACTCCCAACAATGGCTGTAAGCCTGTCCAAGGGTGGCAACGTCTCGCTCACCAAGGAGGCTCCGGGCCTGACCGACGTCACCGTGGGCCTCGGCTGGGACGTCCGCACCACCACCGGCACGGACTTCGACCTCGACGCGTCCGCGATCGCGGTCAACACGCAGGGCAAGGTCTACTCGGACGCCCACTTCGTGTTCTTCAACAACAAGCAGACCCCGGACAACACGATCGTCCACACCGGCGACAACCGCACGGGTGAGGGCGCCGGCGACGACGAGGCGATCAACGTCAACCTCGCCGGCCTCCCGGCCGACATCGACAAGATCGTCTTCCCGGTCTCGATCTACGACGCCGAGAACCGCTCGCAGAACTTCGGCCAGGTCCGCAACGCCTACATCCGCATCGTCAACCAGGCCGGCGGCGCCGAGATCGCCCGCTACGACCTGTCGGAGGACGCGGCCACCGAGACGGCCATGGTCTTCGGCGAGCTGTACCGCAACGGCGCCGAGTGGAAGTTCCGCGCGGTCGGCCAGGGCTACGCCTCGGGCCTGGTCGGCATCGCCCAGGACTTCGGCGTGAACGTCTGACGGACGCTCCCACCTGTGGCGGAAGCCCCCGGCGCCGGTCCATCGGCCCGGGGGCTTCCCCGTCCTCAGCCCGCTCTCGCGATACGTTCCCGACGTGATCCTCGACCCCCTGCTCCCGCCACCGCCCGGCCGGCGCCTCCCCGAGCCCCTCCTCGCGGAACTCACGGCCCTCTACGCCTCCAACCACGCGTTCCACACCCTCACCGGCGACTTCCCCGACCCGCACGACATCCGCCCGGAGCAGGTGGCACGCGCCCTGTCGGAGGAGTGGGCCCAGCCCGGCACCGACGTCCTGCTCGCCCGCAGCTTCGGCCACCTGACCGGGATCGCGATCACCCTCGCCCACCACCCCGACCTCGCTGACCCGGACCCGTGGATCGGCCTCCTGCTGGTGGACGCGAGCCTGCACGGCCAGGGCCACGGCCGCCGCCTGGCCACCGTCGTGGAGGACCGCTTCCGCGCAGCGGGCCGCCCGGCCGTACGCCTCGCAGTCCTCGGCAACAACCCGAAGGCCCTGGCCTTCTGGACCGCCCTCGGCTACGAGGTCATCGACCATCGCGAGGACCTGCAGATGAAGCGCCCGTGTGCGGTGCTCCGCAAGGAACTCACCGCGTCCTAGCGCCCTTCAGGCCCGCTCCGGCTTCCCCTCCCCGTACAGCCAGTCCTCCCAGATCCCGTCGAAGTCCTTCCCGGGCGCCTGCTTCTCGACGTACGCCGTGAAGTCGGCCGTGTCGGCGTTCCCGTGGCGACGGTCCGCCGCCCATCCGCGGAGGATGTCGCCGAACGCCTCGTCACCGACGGTCCGGCGGATCTTGTGGAGGACCATGGCTCCGCGCTGGTAGACGGGGGCTCCGGAGATGTGCGCGGGGTCCACGGGATTGGCGGGCGGGAAGGACCAGAGGTCCTCGTAGGTCTTCTCCCCGTGGTCGTACAGCCTGTCGAAGGTCTCCTGCGCCGTCTCGCCGCCGTGGTCCTCCTCCCACAGCCATTCCGCGTACGTCGCGAAGCCCTCGTTGAGCCACATGTCCCGCCAGCTCTCCGGCGTCACGGAGTCGCCGTACCACTGGTGGGCGAGTTCGTGGACGAGGAGCGTCATGCCGGGGGCGCCGGGGAAGACGGGGCGGCTCTGGGTCTCCAGGGCGTAGCCGATGTCGGCCGCGCGGTCGACGATCGCGCCGGTGGAGGAGAAGGGGTACGGGCCGAATCGCCGCTCCGCCCAGCGCAGGACCTCGGGGATGCGCGCGAGCACCGCGCGGCTCCCCTCCTTCTCCGCCGGGTCGACGGCCGTGTACACGGGCAGACCGTCCCGGGCGGTGGACCGGCTGATCCCGAAGTCGCCGATCGCGAGCGTGGCCAGGTAGCTCGCCATCGGCTCGGCGGTGCGCCACACGAACGTCGTACGGCCCCGCGCGGTCCTCTCGCTCCGCAACTCCCCGTTGGACACGGCCCGCAGCCCCCGCGGCACGGTCACCGTCAGGTCGTACGACGCCTTGTCGGAGGGGTGGTGGTTGCCGGGGAACCACGCCGTCGACCCGGTGGGCTCGCCCAGTGCGAGCGCCCCGTCCGTCGTGCGCAGCCAGCCCTCCTGGGAGCCGTCCGGGTCGGTGACGGTCTCGGGCGCCCCCGAGTAGCGGACCGTCACGCGGAACGTCTCGTCCCGGTCGATGTCCTCGCCCGGCCGGACGGTGAGTTCCTGCCCGGCGCGGTTCCAGCGGGCGGTCTCGCCGCCGACGGTGACCTTCCCGACCTTTAGTCCGAGCAGGTCGAGGTTGAAGGCGGAGAGGGCCTTGGTGGCCCGGGCGGTGAGGGTGGCCGTGCCGGTGAGGTGGTGTGCGTCCGGGTCGTAGGCGAGGCGCAGGCCGTAGTGGGTGACGTCGTAGCCGCCGTTGCCGGCCTTGGGGAAGTACGGGTCGCGTACGCCGGAGCCGCCCGGGGTGCCGTGGACTCCGCCGCATGCGGTGAGGGCGAGGGCGAGGGGGACGGCGGTCAGCGCGGGGACAAGACGTACAGATCGGGCCACGGTCGCGATCCTATGGGCGCGTGACACCATCACATCCGTGCTCGACATCGGCTACGCCCTCTCCAACCGCTTCCCCGACCCGCCGCAGACCGACTACCGCCGTGCGGACGTTCACGCCCTGCGGCACGACCTGTTCTGCGGTGACGTCTACCTGGCGGACACCAAGACGGACCATGAAGTGTCCACAGCCTGGGGGTGGGTGCCGGTGCTCGACTTCGCGTGGGCGCTGTGCGACATCGTGGAGCGCATCGACCGGGATCCGGCGGGCTCCCGGGCGTCCCGGCCGCAGCGGGCGGAGCTGGACTTCACCGAGTCGACCGACCGGATGCTCTTCGAGCGCCGCTTCGGGTGGGTGGACATCGAGGCCGACTGGATGCCCGCGGAGGAGCCCCCGCTCACCGTCTCCCACGCCGAACTGCGCCGCGAGGCCCGCGACTTCCTGCACGACCTGATCGCCGACCTCACCGACCTGCACGACGACCTCGCCGAGAACCCGGCGATCTGGACGCTCCAGGCACGTTTCCCCAGGGCCTCCTGACAGGCACCGACGACCGCGGTGACACCCTTGTCCGTGATCAGTACCTGACACGGGGAGAGCGGGAGCATGACGCAGGGGCCTGTGACCTACGGGCTGGACTACAGGGTGCATCCACCGGCCGTCGTCGGCGGCGACGGACCGGGGCAGGGCACCTCCGTCCGGCTGTGCCGTGACCCCGACGGTCCCGCTCCCGACCGGCTCCGCTCGCTGCGGGCCTTCCATCTGCGCGCCGAGGACGGGACGCCGGTCGCCCGCGTGGTCACGGAGCAGGCCCTGGGGTCCCGGCTGAGCGGCCGCCCGGCGGTTTACCACGTGCTGGATCCCCACGGCGCGCCGCTCGGGCGGATCACGCTGCGGCGCCGCCGCGCCTTCCGCTGGGGCCGCAGGCGCTGGACCGTCGAGCCGGTCACGGGCCCCGTTCTCCAGGGGTATCAGGGCCGGCTGGTGTGGTGGGCGCTGTGGTGGCCCCTGGGACTGCCGGTCTATCTGCTGTTCCTGGTCTGGGTCCTCCTGGCGGAGGCCGATGACGGTTTCCGGCCGCCACGACGCATCATCTGGCGCGACGCCTCGCGCCGCGCCCATCTCGTCTTCCGCGCGGTGGCCGAGGACTACCGACTGCTGAGTCACGACCTGGATCCGCGCCTGATCAACGCCCTCATCGCACTGCACCAGTCCTACGACTGCCCGGAAGAGGCGGGGACCGGGGGCTGGTACGGGACTTGAGCGGGTGATCAGTGCTCCACGATCAGTCCTCCACGATCAGTCCTCCACCCTGATCCCCCACTGCATCGCCAGCACCGGCGCCAGATCCAGCAGCTGCGTCGTACTGATCACCGCACCGGCCAGCCGGTCCAGCCCCCCGCTGATCTCCAGTGACACGGCCCCGCGCAGGTCGACGTCCTTGAGGGTCGCCGCGTGGAAGTCGGCGCCCTTGAGCGCGCAGTCCACGAACTCCACGCGCTCCAGGCGGGCGCCGCCGAAGTCCGGCTCGACGAGGACGCAGCCCTCGAAGACGACGTCTCTGAGCCGGGCCATGCGCAGGTTCAGACAGTCGATCTTGCCGCCGCGGATCAGCACCCGCTCCAGCACCGCCGCGTGCATCTGGGTGCCGCCGAGGCGGGCGTCGATCAGCTCGACGTCGCGCAGCGTCGCCTCGGCGAGGTTGGTGCCGACGCCCCGGACACTTGTGAGCGTCGAGTCCAGGACGGAGGCGTGCCGCAACCGGACCTCGTCCAGCGCGCACTCCGTCAGGGCGCAGTCCAAGAAGCGGGAGCCCGACCCGTCCTGCCCCGCGAGATCCGCCTCCCGGAACTCCAGCCCGTCGTAGTCCCCGTCCGGTTCCAGCCCGCCGCCCGTGAACGGCTCCAGCGCCGGCAGCCGGATCTCCGGTCTCCGCGCGGCCTTCACCCGCGTACCACCCGCACCCGTACCGCCCGTACCCATACCGTCCGCCCCACTCCTCGCCATGCGCCCATGCTGCACCGCACCACTGACAACAAGCCCTGACCTGCGAGGCAGCGGACCATGTCACATTCCGGGGCCGTCGACCGGTCGTACTCCCAGAAGAGTGTCGTCGAGTCCAGGGAGACCCTCAGCCATGCACCGCATCACCGTCATCGGCGGCGGCTTCGCCGGACTGACCGCCGCCATCACCGCTGCCGAGGCGGGCGCCAAGGTCACCGTCCACGAAGCCCACCACACCCTCGGCGGCCGGGCCCGCACCGCCGAGGGCCCCTACCGCACGAACGAGGGCCCGCATGCCCTCTACAACGGCGGCCCGCACTGGGCCTGGCTCAAGCAGCGCGACCTCATCGGTCCGCTCGCCCCGATCCCGCCCCTGGAGGCCGCCCGGCTCCGGCTGCGGCACCACGGCGTGCTGCGCCGCACCCCGCCCTTTCCGATGCTGAAGCTGCTGCGCCGGACCGCCGAACAGGCGCCCGTGGACGTCGACTTCCTGACCTGGGCGACCGGCATCGCGGGCGAGGAGGGGGCCCGGGCCGCCGCCCACTACTCGGCCGTCGCGCTCTTCCACCACGACCCCGGCTCCCTGTCGGCCGCGTTCGTGCAGGAGCGCCTGCGCCGCGCCACCAAGCTGCCGCCCGAGGCGCACTACCCGCGCGGCGGCTGGGGCAGCCTCATCGACCGGATGGCCGCCCGCGCCTGGAACCTGGGCGTCCGGATGGAGACGCTGTCCCGCGTCGACACGCTCCCCACCGACACGCCGGTCGTCGTCGCCACCTCCCTCGACGCCGCCCGGCGCCTGCTCGACGACGACTCCCTGACCTGGCCGAGCGGCCGCACCGTCCTCGTCGACCTCGCCGTACGGACGCGGCGCGGGGACGCGTTCGTGGTGTCCGACCTCGACGCTCCCGGCTGGCTCGAACGGTTCACCGCCCAGGACCGCGAACTCGCCCCAGCCGGTGAGCAGCTGATCCAGGGTCAGATCCCCATCGCCCCGCACGAGTCCAAGGCCGACGGCACCGCCCGCGCCGAGCAACTCCTCGACCTGGGCTTCCCGGGCTGGCGCGAGCGCGTCACCTGGCGGCGCGAGGCCGTCGCGCACGGCCGCACGGGCGCGGTCGACCTGCCCGGCACGAGCTGGCGGGACCGGCCCGCCGTGGACCGGGGCGACGGTGTCTACCTCGCCGGCGACCAGGTCGCGGCCCCGGGCGTGCTGTCGGAGGTCTCCTTCAACAGCGCCCTGACGGCGGTGTCGTTGGCGCTCGGCCGACGGGAGCTTGACCTCAAGCAAGCTTGAGGTTGAAGGCTGGGGCGCAGATCACGACAACACGAGGAGCCCCGAATGCACGCCATCCGCCTGCACGCCTTCGGCCCGGCCGAGAACCTCACCTACGAGCAGGTCGAGGACCCCCGGCCGGGCCCCGGCCAGGTCCGTGTCGCCGTACGGGCGGCGGGCGTCCACCTCCTGGACACCGCCCTGCGCGAGGGCGCACAGGGGCCGGCGCCCGAGCCGACTCCCCTGCCCACCATCCCCGGCCGCGAGGTCGCCGGCGTCGTCGAGTCCCTGGGCGAGGGCGTCGCGGACCTGTGGCTCGGCAAGCGGGTCGTCGCCCACCTCGGCTTCGTCCCCGGCGGTTACGCCGAACTGGCCGTCACCGAAGTCGAACGACTGCACGAGATCTCGCAGAACCTGGACTTCGCCGAGGCCGTCGCCATGATCGGCACGGGCCGTACGACGATGGGGATCCTCCAGTTCGCCGAGCTGGGCCCCGACTCGGTGGCCGTCGTCCCGGCCGCGGCCGGCGGCATCGGCACGCTCCTCGTGCAGTACGCCAAGAACGCCGGCGCCACCGTCATCGGCCTCGCGGGCGGGCCGGAGAAGGTCGCCCGGGTACAGGCGGGCGGCGCCGATCTCGCCGTCGACTACAAGGACCCGGCGTGGCCCGCGAAGGTCCGCGCGCACCTCGGCGGCCGGGCCGCGACCGTGGTCTTCGACGGCGTCGGCGGCGACGTGGCCCGCGAGGCCGTCGCCCTGCTCGGCCCCGGCGGCAAGCACGTCGTCTTCGGCTGGTCCGCCGAGGGCATCCGCGACGGCGAGCCCTACCTCGTCGACGGCGTCTCCGAACAGGTCCTCGGCCCCGTGATGCTCGGGAAGGCAGGCGGCCCCGACCCGGTGCGCACCCTCGAACTGCGCGCCCTGGCCGAGGCCGCCGCCGGCCGGCTCACTCCGGCCGTTCAGCGCTTCCCCCTGCGCGAGGCCGCGGCCGCGCACCGCGCGCTGGAGAGCCGGGGGACGATCGGAAAGGTCGTCCTGGAGCCATGACCCCTCCTCTTCAGAGGGGCCGACCGGGAAGGATCAGCGGGCGACCGCCTTCGTCGCCGCGCTGAGCGCCGAGCCGTCCCTGTGCCCGGTGCGGTGCGCGATCACCTTCACGGTGATCTTCTTGCCCTGCTGCGCCGCCTTCAGCACCAGCGATGACTTGGCCGCCCCGCTGATCGCCTTGCCGTTGGCGTACCACTGGTATCCGTACGAGGTCGCGGCCGGGCTCCACGTCCCGGTGGACGCCTTCAGCGTCCGGCCGACCTTCGCCGTCCCGCTGATCACCGGCGGCTTGGTCGCCTTGGGCGCGTCGCCCTTGGCCACGGTCACCGCCGCCGAGGACGCGGACCCGCTGCGCCAGCCCGCCTTGACCGCCGTCACGGTCACGGTGAGCTTCTTGCCGGCCTGCGCCGCGGGGATCGTGTACGCCGACGCGGTCGCGCCGCCGATCGCCGTGCCGTCCGCCTTCCACTGGTACGTGTACGAGGACGGGGTCGCCGACCAGGTACCCGGCGCGGCGGTGACTTTGGCGCCCACCTTGGGCGTGCCGGTCACCTTCGGGGCCGCCGTGTTCTCCAGCGAGGGCTGGGGGGTCACGGTGAAGGTGCCGCGCTGGAACTCCCAGCCGCGCGTGAACACGCTGATGTTCCAGGTACCGGTCGCCGCGCCCGTCAGGTCGGCGGTCGCGGTCACCGTCCGGTTGTCCGCGGAGACCGAGTCCGCCGGCGCGTTGATCGTCTTTCCGGCCTGGCTGAGCCGGACCCTGACGTCCGGCCCGAGCGCGGTACCGGTGACGGTGAGCTTCACCTTGGTGCCCGCGACCCCGGTGCCGGGGCTGACGGCGGTGACGTCCGTCTTCTCCGTGCCACACAACGTGGACGAGCAGGTGAGCTTGGCGCTGTAGGCCGTGCTGGACGCCTTCTCGGGCAGGCCGAGCAGGAACAGCGACGGCGAGGACCCGCCGGCCGGGCCGCCGACCGAGCAGCGGTAGCCGGAGCTCCACAAGCTGCACCCGTTGGTCCACTCACTGTCGTAGAGCACGGGCACCGCCGTGGTGGCGGCGCCGGTCGTGTCCTTGATGTCGGTCTCGAACCGGTCGAACCCGGCGGTGGGCAGCGCCGCGCACATCGCGGTACGCGACTCGTCCAGCGTGCCGGTGACCGGCCCGTACCCGAACGCCACGGACGGCACCTTGGCGCACTCGGGGGCGGGCCCGTCGGCGGTCGCGACGCGCAGGGCGTCCAGGCGGTACTCGGGAGCCGCCTGCTGACGGGTCGGCGTCTGCACGAGGACCTGGTGGGTGGTCGAACCGCTCACCGCGCAGGGCGAGTTGCGGAAGGAGCACTCCACACGGCCGTCCCCGGCCACGACCGCGCTGTTGGCGGTGCCGAGCGCGTCCCGCACATTGACGTGCACGACGTCGGTCGCCGCGCCCGTGGTCACCTGGTGGCAGGTGATGGTGCCCGGCGCTCCGGACGCGCTCTTCAGGGACGCCCCGCCGACCTTCACCGCGGCGGTCTTCGCACAGCCCGCCGCGGAGGCGCTCGCGGTGACGTCACGCCGGGTCAGGGCGTACGTGGCCGCCTCGTCCCGGCCGGTCACCAGCACCGTGTGGGCCTTGCCCGGGGTCAGGGAGCAGACCGACCAGCCGTCGGTCGTGGCGTAACGCTCGCAGACCCGCTTGCCGTCGGAGTCCAGCACCGAGAAACCGGCCGGCGCGGTCCCCGAGGTCGCGGTCAGCTGGAGCAGCTCGGCGTCCGAGTGCGCGCCGGCCGGGATCCCCAGGCAGTGCGAGAAGACGCCGTCGCCCGTGGTCAGCGTGGCCTTCGCACCGCCCGCGGCGAAACTGCCGGCGGGCAGGACGGGGCAGCCCTCGGCGACGTCGGTGCGGTGGAAGGCGACCGCGTACGGGCCTGTGGCCGTGTCGCCGCTGTCCTCGGTGTGCACCAGGGCGCGGAACGGCGCCTCACCGGTGAGCGCGCAGTCACCGCCCTGGAGCGCTTCGCCGTCGCACTGCGGGGTGCCGTCGCGGTCCAGGACCTCGACCTCGGGGGTCAGCCCGGCCGAGGTCCGCGAGGTGAGCGCGGCGATCCGGCCGCCCTTCGGCACGGGCAGCGTCAGGCAGTCGTACTGCCCGACGGTGCTCAGCTTCCCCTTGTACAGGCCGGTTTCGATCGCGACACAGCCGGCGTCGGAGGCACGATCGAACACCACCAGCCGGTCCCGGGACGGGGCGAAGGCGTTGGTGCCGAGCACCGCCGTATAGGTGCCCGCCTCGCGGATCCGGCAGGGGTCGGTGCCGGACTGACACACGGTCCGGCCGCCGGCGTCGTACACCCGGACCGCCCCGGCCGACCGGTCCTCGTCCACGTAGTGCACGGTGTACGGCCCGGGCTTCGCGGCGGAGAAGGTGTAGCAGGCGTCCGTGCCGAAGTCCCGCGGCTCGACCGGGCCGTAGGGCAGGACCGACGCGGTCGCGCAGCCCTGCGGGTCGTTCAGCCGGCGCACCTGGAGCACGTACTCGGCGGGGAAGCCGCTCTCCGCGCGTGAGACGCTCGACAGCACCCGGTAGGGGCCGTCGCCGGGCAGGACGCAGCTGTCCTCGCCGTCCTCCGGGAAGTGCTCGCAGACGCGGGCGCCCGTCGCGTCGGTGATCCATGCGACCGACTCGCCGTACACCTTGGTGCCGACCGTCAGCCGGATCCGCTCCCCGGGCCGGCCCTCGAAGGCCTGGCAGTCCACGGCCAGCGGGCTCGCCGCGCTCCGGATCACCGCCGGCCGGTCCCAGCCGGTGCCGACCGGCTCGGCGCAGCCGCGGGTGCCCGAGCCGAGCGGGACGACGGTGAGCTCGGTCCGCTCGTCGTCGACCCAGCCGCTGTTGACGACCTTGACGGTGTACGTACCGGCCGCGGGTACCTGGCACCAGCCCTCTGCGCGGTACTCGTCGTCGAAGCAGTCGACCTCCGCGCCGTCGGCGTCGAGCATCTGCGCGTAGGCGTTGTTCTGGCTGTCGTCCAGGGTCACCAGGTGCAGACCGGCCGAGCCGGCCGTCACCGTGAAGCAGGCGCTGCTTTGAGCCGGGACGGTGGCCTTGCCGACGGCGTCACCGGGATCCCCGAACGGCGCGAGCGCGAGCGGCGCGCACTCCGGTTCGGCGGCGGCCTGGGCGGAGCCCGCCCCCGTCAGGCTCAGCAGTGAGGCGAACAGCGATCCGACGACGAAGGACGCGCCGGCCCGCCCCCGTCTGTCTCGCCATCTGTGTCTCGTTCTCGTTCTCGGGCAGGCGTCCGTGTCCGACATGGCAATCCCCCCTGGATCAGTGGTCGTTGGCGAGATGCTCGCACACAGGTACGACACAGCGCCCGCGAGAAAGCAGAGGCGTCCGCCCCCGGCCCGGTCGCGGCCCCGGCCCGGTCGCGGCCCCGGCCCGGCCCGGCCCGGGTTAATTCACATGACCCGCCCGGCGCACCCCACTACGGTGCCGAAAGTGATCGACATTCCCCGGGAACTGGCAGCATCACAGGAGAAGTACAACGGCGAGGCGGGCCGCGCCTTCATCGAGGAACTGCCGGACCTGACGGCCGGCTTCCTCGACCGCTGGGAACTCGAGCCCGACGGACCGCCCATGCACGGCGTGTCCGCCCTGGTCCTCCCGGTCGTCCGCGCCGACGGCGGCCCCGCGGTCCTCAAGCTCCAGCTCCTCGACGAGGAGAGCGAAGGCGAACCGGTCGCGCTGCGCGTCTGGGACGGCGACGGAGCCGTCCGTCTCCTCGACCACGACGCGCCCACCGGCACGATGCTGCTGGAACGCCTCGACGAGACCCGCATGCTGTCCCACGTCCCGGACACCCACCAGGCCGTCGTCACCATCGCCGAACTCCTCGCCCACCTCACGTCCTTCCCCGCCCCGCCCGGCCTGCGCCGCCTCGGCGACATCGCCCTGGCCATGCTGGACCGGACCCCGTGGGCACTGGACCGCATCCCCGACCCCGAGGCCCGCCGCCTCGTCGCCGACTGCGCCGCCGCCGTACGCGAAGTCGTCGACGAACCCGGCGACCGGCTCCTCCACTGGGACCTCCACGACGAGAACGTCCTCGCCTCCGACCGCGCCCCCTGGCTCGCCATCGACCCCAAGCMCCTCGCCGGCGACCCCGGCTTCGAACTGTGGCCGGCCATCGACAACCGCTACGACCCCGGCGACATCCTCTGGCGCTTCGACGCCATGACCGACATCCTCGCCCTGGACCGCCCCCGCGCCCGCGCCTGGACCCTCGGCCGCCTCCTCCAGAACGCCCTGTGGGACATCGAGGACGGCCGCCCCCTGGACGACGACCAGCTCGAGATCGCCCGCCGCCTGCGCGGCCACACCGCCTGACCCATGCCCTCCTTCCTCCCCGGCCTGGAGCTCTCCCGCCGCTTCTACACCGAGGCCGTACGCCCCCTCCTGGACGAGGCCCTCCCCGGCATCCCCCACTCCGCCGCCCGCCTCGGCACCGGCTCCGAGGTCCTCGGCTACGACACCCCGCGCTCGGCCGACCACGAGTGGGGCCCACGCCTCCAGCTCTTCCTGCGCCCGGAGGACGCCGAGACGCACGGCCCCCGCCTCAGCGCCCTCCTCTCTCACCGCCTCCCGAAGACCTTCCTCGGCCACCCCACCCACTTCGCCCGCACCGGTGACGACCCGGGCACCGACGTCCGCGTCATGACCGGCACCGACGGCCCGGTCCACCACCGCGTCGACATCACGGATCCCGGCCCCTGGTTCACGGCCCAACTCGGCTTCGACCCGGCCCGGGGCGTCACCACGGCGGACTGGCTGGCCACCCCCACCCAGCGCCTGGCCGAGGTCACCGCGGGCGCCGTCTTCCACGACGGCCTCGGCCGGCTCACCCCGGCCCGCACCGCCCTGCGCTGGTACCCGCACGAGATCTGGCTGTACGTCCTGGCCTGCCAGTGGAAACGCATCTCCCAGGAGGAGGCCTTCGTAGGCCGCTGCGGCGAGGTGGGTGACGAACTCGGCTCCGCGATCGTCGCCGCCCGTCTGATCCGCGACCTGATGCGCCTGAGCCTCCTCATGAACCGCCGCTACCCGCCCTACAGCAAGTGGCTCGGCACCGCCTTCACCGCGACCCCCCAGGGCGCGGCGCTCACCCCCACCCTGACCGCAGCACTGACGGCCCCCGACTGGCACACCCGCGAGCACCACCTCAAGCACGCCTACGAGGCCATCGCGACCCACCACAACGACCTCGCGCTCACGGACCCCGTCGACCCCACCACCCGCCCGTACCACAGCCGCCCGTTCCAGGTCCTCCACGCGGAACGCTTCACGGCGGCACTCCGCACCCGCATCACGGACCCGGCACTGCGCTCCCTGCCCGACACCGGCGCGATCGACCAGTGGGTCGACAGCACCGACGTCCTCAGCGACGTCCAGAACAGAAAAAGCCCAGGTCAGAGATTAGTCTGACCTGGGCTGCCGAGCCCCCTGTCGGATTCGAACCGACGACCTACGCATTACAAGTGCGTTGCTCTGGCCAGCTGAGCTAAGGAGGCCCGTGCGGGGTGCGCCCGCGCGTGCCCGAGCAGTGTACCCAGGTCCCCCGCGGACCCCTGTCGAAAATTTCCGCGAAGTTCACAGGCCCGGAGGTACTGACAGACAGGTGAACGCGAGGTACCGTCCTGAGCCAGTTCACACGCGTGGACTACACCACAACGGAACACCCGTCGTGGCACCGCCTTCCTACTCGGATCGTCCGGCACGTTCCTGCCGGTAGAAGGGGTTCATTCACCATGGCCACTGTCTCGTTCGACAAGGCGACCCGGATCTACCCGGGTTCTACCAAGCCCGCTGTTGACGCGCTGGAGATCGACATCGAGGACGGCGAGTTCCTCGTCCTCGTCGGCCCGTCCGGCTGCGGCAAGTCCACCTCGCTCCGCATGCTCGCGGGGCTCGAGGACGTCAACGCCGGCGCCATCCGCATCGGCGACCGCGACGTCACCCACCTGCCGCCGAAGGACCGGGACATCGCCATGGTGTTCCAGAACTACGCGCTCTACCCGCACATGTCCGTCGCCGACAACATGGGCTTCGCGCTCAAGATCGCCGGCGTCAACAAGGCGGAGATCCGGCAGAAGGTCGAGGAGGCCGCGAAGATCCTCGACCTGACCGACTACCTGGACCGCAAGCCGAAGGCGCTCTCCGGTGGTCAGCGCCAGCGTGTCGCCATGGGCCGCGCCATCGTGCGTGAGCCGCAGGTGTTCCTCATGGACGAGCCGCTGTCCAACCTGGACGCCAAGCTCCGTGTGTCCACGCGTACGCAGATCGCCTCGCTCCAGCGCCGCCTGGGCATCACCACCGTCTACGTCACCCACGACCAGGTCGAGGCCATGACGATGGGCGACCGTGTGGCGGTCCTCAAGGACGGTCTGCTCCAGCAGATCGACACCCCGCGCAACATGTACGACAGGCCCGCCAACCTCTTCGTGGCCGGCTTCATCGGCTCCCCGGCGATGAACCTCGTCGAGGTCCCGGTGACCGACGGCGGCGTGAAGTTCGGCAAGTCGGTCGTGCCGGTGCAGCGCGACGCGCTCGCCGCCACCACCGACAAGACCGTCACCGTCGGTGTCCGCCCCGAGCACTTCGACGTGGCCGGCCCGGACGCCGAGCTGGGCCTCGCGGTCACCGTCAACGTCGTCGAGGAGCTGGGCGCCGACGCCTACGTCTACGGCACGGCGAAGGTCGGCGACGACTCCAAGGACCTCGTCGTCCGCGTCAGCGGCCGTGACGTCCCGGAGAAGGGCAGCACGCTGCACATCGTCCCGCGCTCCGGCGAGACGCACGTGTTCTCGACCTCCACGGGCGAGCGCCTGTCCGACTGACCCTCGGCAAACGCACAATCCCGGGTGAATCACCCAAGCTGACGAAGAGGGCCCCGCAGCCTGCTGCGGGGCCCTCTTCGTTGTCGACAAATACCCCGGCAGACCGGACGTTTCGAGCGGTGTGCGTCAACGCCTTACCCAAAAATGGGCACTCTCTCATCCCCCGAACCGGTGACTAAATGTCTACAAACCATTACCCCGCGCTACCCTCACACGCGTGAAGCACTCCACTAACCAACAGACGCGACGCGGCCGGGGCCCCGCCCACCGGATCGGCCGCACCCTCGCTTTCGTCCTGCCCGTCGTCCTGGTGCTCTCCGGGACCCTCGCGGTCACCCGAGTCAACTGGTCGGGAAGCCCCTCCGACCCGGTGCTCACCGCTGCGGACACCAGCACGTCCGCCGGCACCTCGCGGGCCGCCAAGCGCGCCCCGCAGGACGTCCTGCGCGACAGGCTGCTCACCGAGCTCCAGGAGGAGAACCCGGGCGTCGCCCTCACCCACCTCCAGCAGGCCGTCAACGGCCGCCCGTCGCTGGCGAAGCACTGCGCGTCCATCGCCCGCGCCCTCGGCCAGGCCGCCGTCCGGGTCTACGGCCCGACGCGCGCCCAGTCCTACGCCCGCCCGGTCTGCGACACCGCCTTCGCCACGGGCGTCGCAGCCGCGCACGGCTGAGCACACCGCCCTGCCGTCGAACGAGAGGGGTGGGAAGCCGGCAGCGATCGACGCGGGAATCTTCGTCCGCCGCGGTACCGGGCGGGACGCCACGTACAGTTCGGTCTCATGAGCGATCCGAGCGCCGCGTCCCGCCCCGTTCAAGCCGTCGTTCTGGCCGGAGGCCAGGGCTCCCGGCTGCGTCCGTACACCGACGACCGGCCCAAGCCGATGGTCGAGATCCCCGGGACGGGGACTCCGATCATCGGCCATCAGCTGTCCTGGCTCGCCGAGGAGGGCGTGACGGACGTGGTGGTCTCCTGCGGCCACCTCGCCGAGGTGCTCCAGAAGTGGCTGGAGACGGCCGATCTGCCGGTCTCCGTCACCACCGTCGTGGAGTCCGAGCCCCTCGGCCGCGGCGGTGGCCTCAAGTACGCCGCCGCACATCTGCCCCACCCGGACCAGCCCTGGTACGCCACGAACGGCGACATCTGGACCCGGTTCTCACTGCGTGACATGGCGGACTTCCACACCGAGCGGGACGCCGTCGCGACACTGGCCCTGGCCCGGCCACGCCTCCCCTGGGGCGCGGTGAAGACGGACGGCTTCGGCCGCATCACGGACTTCATCGAGGCCCCCCCGTCGACCTTCGAGATCAACGCGGGTGTGTACGTCTTCTCCCCCGAGTTCGCGGGGCTGCTGCCGGACCGCGGGGACCACGAGCGCACGACGTTCCCCCGGCTGGCCCGCGAGCGGAAGCTGGCCGGCTTCACGATCCCTCAGGGGTCGTATTGGCGTGCGATCGATACGGCGAAGGATCTGACGGAGGCCGCGAAGGAACTGGCGGCTCTGGGGCGCTGAGAGAAGGCGACTCCCGCACCCCACAAGAAGGGGCCCCACACCTTCGAGGTGTGGGGCCCCTTCTTGCTTGTGCCGGTCGCCTAGCCCAGCAGGCCGCCCACCAGGCCCGGCCGGCCCGTGGACGAGGAGCCGCCGTCGCCCGAGCCGCCGGTCGAGCCGGAGCCGCCGGTCGCCGTGCCGCCGGAGGTCGGGCCGGAGGTGGTGCTCGGGGCCTGGCCGGCCGGGGAGGACTGCCGGGGCGGGGCCTGGCCCGCGCTGCCCTGGGTCTGGCTGGGCGAGCCGCCGGTGACGGTGCCGGTGTCCCGGGTGGCGCCCGGCCTGGTCGTGGTGCCCGCGCTGGGGCTGGCCGAGCCGGCCGTGGCGCCCTGGGTGGGCGAGGAGGAGGCCGACGGGGTCCGCTTGTCCTGCCGCTTGCCGGGGGCGTCCGGGAGCGGGGAGCCGGGCAGTTCGTTGCGCGGGGCCTCGCCGGGTCCGGGGACGACGACCCGGTCGGCGTCGCGGACGGCGCCGCCGAGCAGCGAGCCGACCAGCAGCGTGAGACCGACGGCGACGGCGGTGACGAGGGCGCCGCGGCGCAGCACGTAGCGGCGCAGGTCCCAGATGTCGGCGCGGGGTCCGAGGCGGCGCCAGGCACTGCCGGCCAGGCGGCCGTCGACGGAGTAGACGGGAGCGCCGGCGATGATCAGCGGGGACCAGGCGGCGAGGTAGATGATGTCGGGGGTCTCGTAGGCGGGGACGCTCTTCCAGCTGACGGTGACCAGCAGCGCGGCCGACAGCAGGGCGCCGAAGCAGGCGGCGACGCGCTGCCAGCAGCCGAGGACCGTCAGGACGCCGACGATGACCTGGGCGAAGGCGATGGCCAGCCCGGATCCGACCGGGTGCTCGAAGGCGAACTGGCGCAGCGGCTCGGCGACTTCCCAGGGGTGCAGGGTGTTGAGCCACTTGACCATGGAGCCGCGCTTGCCGCCGTCGAAGTAGACGGGGTCGCACAGCTTGCCCATGCCGGCGTAGATGGAGATGAAGCCGAGGAAGACGCGCAGCGGGAGCAGGACGACGCCGAGGTTCATCCGGCGGCCCGGGTAGTAGGCGTGCCGTGCCGGGTCGTCGCGGTGACGCTTGACGGGCCGTTCGGTGTCGTCGGCCTCGGGGGCGAGGTCCTCGAAGTCCGCTTCCGTATAGGCGGGTTCGTCGTAGGCGCTGCCGACCGTGCGCATGGGCGGCAGCAGCCGCGTGCCGTCGGCGGGCTCGTGCGTGCGCTGCGGGCCCACGACGGGGGTCTCGACCGTCTGGGTCAGGTCGTCCTGGTAACCGTCGCCCGGGTAGCCGTCACCCTCATAGCCGGTGCCGCCGTAGCCGCCGTCCTGGTATCCGGCACCGTAGCCCGGGCCCTGCGGGTCGGTGCCCACACGGGAGATGACCTGGGTGGCCCCGGTGTCCGTGGCGGACTCGTCGGGGTGGCGGATGCTCTCGTGCCGGACGGCCTGGAGGAGCCGGTGGGCGCCGGTGTCGTCGGGCGCGGACTTGCCGCTCCAGACGACGGGCCGGCGGCGGGTGGTGGCCCCGTCCGCCGCGCCCCCGGCGGTGACGACGGGGATGCGGGCGGTGTCCTCGCTGGCGGTCAGGTGCCGTGCGACCCGTGGGGACTGGACGCGACGCGTCGAGACGCCCAACTGCACGCGGAAACTCGCGTGATTGACGATGACCTGCGCCGGGTCGCTCGGCACCTTCACCATGCTCAGCGCGGGAGCGTCGTCGAGTCCCGACGAGCGGTCCCCCGTGGGTGTGCGGGGTGTTCTGGTGTCCACACTCATCTAACCGAGTGACGTCGGGATAGGACACTGCTTTGACTCGCCGGATCTGTCCGGACCCCGTCAAGCTTGTCCTCATCGCCCCGATGTTCCCGGAATTAACCCGTACGGGTGAGGTGGCGGACGCCTGTTCAGGCGCGTCGGCGGGCCGCCTCGTAGAGCACGATCCCCGCCGCCACACCGGCGTTGAGCGACTCGGCGCCGCCCGGCATCGGGATCCGCACCCGGTGGTCGCAGGTCTCCCCGACCAGCCGGGAC
>NZ_NGFN01000161.1 GCF_002148965.1 Streptomyces swartbergensis
GCCCCACACCCCAACGCCCCCGGCCGATGTCGGCCGAGGGCGTCAAGGTCAAGGGGCCGGCTGGGGCAGCCGCGTTGGGTTGGTCAGTGTTTGCCGATGGGGTCGCCCTCGACGTCCGGGCCGCGGCCCGGGCCGACGCGGAACTCGAACTCGCCGTCGTACTTCTTGTGGCCTTCGATGACGGCCTGTTCCACCGCTTCGGAGCCCATCTGTACGCGCACCATCACCGGGTCGCGGCGCAGGTCGCGCATGAGGGACACGCACATGCCGACCATCACGACGACGAACGGGGCCGCCGCGAGGATCGTGAGGTTCTGCAAGCCCGTCAGCGCGTCGCCCTGGCCGCTGCCGACCATGAGCATGATCGCGGCCACCGCACCGGTGACGACGCCCCAGAACACCACCACCATGCGGCCCGGTTCGAGCGCGCCCTTCTGCGACAGGGTGCCCATGACGATCGACGCCGCGTCGGCGCCCGACACGAAGAAGATGCCGACGAGGACCATCACGAGCAGGCTCGTGGCGGTGGCGATGGGGAACTGCTGGAGCACGCCGAAGAGCTGACCCTCCGGGGTCGCCTCCTTGCCGAGCCTGCCCTGTTCCTGCATCTTCATCGCCGAGCCGCCGAAGACCGCGAACCAGACCAGGCTGACCGTGCTGGGCACGAGGATGACACCGCCGACGAACTGCCGGATCGTGCGGCCCCGGCTGATGCGGGCGATGAACATGCCCACGAACGGCGTCCAGGAGATCCACCACGCCCAGTAGAAGACGGTCCAGCTGCTCAGCCAGTCCGCGACACCCTCCCCGCCGCTGGCCTCCGTCCGGCCGGCCAGCTGGGGCAGGTCGCCGAGGTAGGCGAAGACGGACGTGGGCAGCAGATCGAGGACGATGATGCTCGGACCCGCCACGAACACGAACAGGGCGAGCACCAGCGCCAGCACCATGTTGGTGTTGGACAGCCACTGGATGCCGCGCTCCACGCCCGAGACCGCGGAGGCGACGAAGGCCAGGGTCAGCACCGCGATGATCGTGACGAGCAGCCCGGTGCTCACCTTGTCCATCCAGTCCAGCTCCTGCACACCGGAGCCGATCTGCAGCGCGCCGAGCCCCAGGGACGCGGCGGAACCGAAGACGGTCGCGACGATCGCGAGGATGTCGATGACCCGGCCGACGGCACCGTTCGCGTGCTTCTTGCCGATCAGCGGCGTGAAGACGGCGCTGATGGTCTGGCGGCGGCGCCTGCGGAAGGTGCTGTAGGCGATGGCGAGGCCCACCACGGCGTAGATCGCCCAGGGGTGGAGCGTCCAGTGGAACAGGGTGGTGGCCATGGCCGTCTCCATGCGGTCGCCGGAGTCGGCCGGGTCGGTGCCCGGCGGGGGCGTCGAGTAGTGCGACAACGGCTCGCTCACGCCGTAGAACATCAGGCCGATGCCCATGCCGGCGCTGAACATCATCGCGACCCAGGACACCGTGCGGAACTCGGGCTCCTCGCCCTCGGCCCCGAGGTGGATACGGCCGTAGCGGCTGGCCGCGATCCAGAGGGCGAACACGACGAAGGCGGAGGCGGCGAGCATGAACGCCCAGCCGCCGTTGTGCATCAGCCCGCCGAGCATGCTGGTGGAGACGTCTTCGAGCGAATCGGTCGCCGCGGCTCCCCAGACCACGAAGGCGAGGGTGAGCACGGCCGTGACCCCGAAGACGATTCGGTCGGTTTTAGGACGTTCCTGACCGGGGAGGCCCGCTTCCGAACCCGGAAGCGCGGCCCCCGCTTGGTGGTCGCTTTCACTTGGTCGGTCGTGCGTCACAGGCGGCACCTTTCATGGGACGTAGGAGGGACGTAAGTCCCCCGTAACGCCCCTACCACGTGTGGCGCAATTTCACCCCCCTCAACATTGCGTTTCCGGCTTCCCTGCCGTCAGGTGGTAGCTTCCGCGCTCGTCGAGCAGCAGCGGCACGAGCGCGCGCAGGGACTGGCGCAGAGGTACGAGCACACCCTCCGCGTCCCGGCGTACGCGCACGCCGTGCAGCGCGAGTTCGTCTCCCACCTCCGCGTACTGGGCGGCCGTGAGCTGGTAGCCGCAGGGCGGGTTCTGGATCACCTCGGCCGGTTCAGGCGTGTCGTTGTCGGCGCCGCCGACGTAGACGGGGCCGGTGGTGGCGTGTCCCGCGAGCCGGGCCCGGCCCGTCGCCGCCTCGACCGCGCCGCGGCGCTGGTCGGCATATGCGAACAGGCCGCCCAGCGCGTCCAGTTGTGAGGTGACCCGGCGGCGGTTGTTCAGCGCCTCGTCCGCCTTCTCGGCATCGGTGAGCGGGTCGACACGGCTCTCGATGAGCAGTCCGATCCCGTGCTTGATGCCGGACATATTGCGCAGAATGCGCTCCTGGCCGTCTCCCGCTACCTGCTTGACCGGCTCGCCGGTCTCCGGGTCGGTCCAGATGCCGTAGGTGCCGGTCGAGTGGCCGGCCCGCTGCGCCGCGGGGCGTACGTACGCCTCGGAGAGGGTCTTCGCCTCGTCATGGACCGCCTCGTGGGTGTTGAGGTTGCGCGGCCACAGGTCGAAGAGGTCCTTGTCGTAGTACGGGGGTGTGGCGCCGTACTCGTGCAGGTCGTAGACGAGGTCGGGACGCTGGTCGCGGATGAGCTTCGCCAGCGCACGGCCTTCGGCGGTGCGGAGCGCGAGGTGGTCCCGGTTGATGTCGACGCCGTCGCTGTTGCCCCGGGTGTCGGCGGCCCGGCCGTCGGGGTTGGCGGTGGGCACGACGAGGACCGTGGTGCGGTCCAGGAAGCGCCGGGTGTCACTGTCGCGGGCGTGCGCGAGGTCGCGGACGGTGGTCAGGCAGGCCTCGCGGCCTGCGGGTTCGTCGCCGTGCTGGCTGCACACGAGCAGCACCTTGTTGGGCGTCTGGTGGGTGCCGATCCGGACCAGTTGGAGCGGGCGGCCCTGCTTCGTCGTACCGAAGCGGGTCATGGAGACGCGGCTGCTCGACCGGTCGACGGCCTTCAGGAAGTCCTGCTCCTCGGGCTGGGTGGTCCAGCGGGCACCGTCCGTCTGCTCGAAGCCGGTGCGGGGCGGGGAGTCGGTGGCGGCCTCGGCCGGGACGGCGACCAGGGACGCGGCGACGGCCGCTGCGGTCAGGGTCAGGGCACGGACGCGGGGCACGGTCTTGCCCGCCGCCTTGCGGACCACGGACCCGGCCGCGGTGTCGCGGGGCGCGGTCCTGCCTGCGGTGTCGCGGGTCACTGGCTTCCCCCCGGGACGCGGTGAGCGGTGCGCGGATCCCGTACGCCGTCCAGCAGAGTGGGGTCGGGCGTGGCGGACGCGGCGCCCGTGGTGGCGCGGGCGAAGGCGGCGGCTCCGCCGACGAACGGGACGCGGGCCGAGGTGCGGGACAGGTCGACCGTGAGCTTGGGCGTGTCCGCGGGAGGGTCGATGAGGCCCTTGTCGGTGCCCGCGACGATCAGCGCCAGGCGGTGGCCCTTGGGGACGACGTGGTCGGTCGCCGCCAGGTCGAGGGTGATCGTGTACCGCTTGCCCGGGGTGAGCGGGGCGCCCGTCAGGTCGGAGGCGTGGTTGCCGAGATCGGCCCAGCCGCGGCTGACGATCGTGTAGTCGACGTCGGCGGTCTTCGCCTTGGTCTCCTTGAAGCAGGAGCTGTCGCCTGCGGTGCTCGCGCCCCAGCAGGTGCGGTCGGTGAGGGTGGTGATGCCCTCGCCCGCGTCGGCGTAGTCGCGGATGGTGGCGGGGCCGATGTCCACGAGGACGGCGGAGAGGTGGGCCGTCGGGGTGGAGGGCGTCGCGGTGACGGTGACCTCGGAGGAGCCGGACAGGCGCAGGTCGCGGGTGAGCGGCCTGGTGACGAAACCGGCCTTCTCCGGTGTCGGCTTGTCGATCTGCGCGGCCCAGTCGGTCTCGCTCAGCTTCGGGTCGTCGGTGAACGTCGCGGTGCCGTGGCCGCGGCGCAGGCCGAGGGTGCCGACGCCTGCCTGGGCGCCTTTGTCGGGGCGCAGGGTGGCGGCCCGGGTGCCGGCCGGCGGCCAGGTCTTCGAGGTGGTCCACTGGTCGGGCCGGCGTTCGATGTCGGCCATGGGCTCGCGGTCGACGCCGTTGTCGTAGCCCATGAGTTCGTGGTCGAACCAGCGGTGGAGGGTGTCCACCCAGGTGGCGCGGCGGAAGTCGAAGGGGTCGACGTGGCCGGTCTGGGAGAGCCAGATCTTGCGCTCGACGCCGTTCTTCGCGAGGGCGTCCCACCACTGGCCGACGTGCTTCATCCGCACGTTGAGGTCCTGCATGCCGTGCACGAGGAAGACGCTGGCCTTGACCTTCCGCGCGGCCCTGACGTAGTCGCGCTCGGTCCACAGGGGGGTCCAGTCGCCGGTGCGCGGGGCCCCGTCGACGAGCTTGCGCTGCACGGCGGCGCACTTGGCGCGGGCGTCGGGGCTGTTGACGTAGTCGGACAGCCATTCGGGGCCGGAGTCGTAGAGCGGGGCGCCCTGCTGGAAGTAGTAGTCGTACCAGGAGGAGATGGCGCTGATCGGGACGATGGTCTTCAGGCCCTCGACGCCGGTCGCGGCGACGCCGTTGGCGATGGTGCCGTCCCAGCTCTTGCCGATCATGCCGGTCTTGCCGTTGGTCCAGGCAGCCTTGGCGCGGGTGGTGCCCGTGCGGGTCGTGTAGGCCTTGGCGCGGCCGTTGAGCCAGTAGACGACGGCCTTCGCGGACTGGATGTCGGAGCGGCCGCCGACGTCGACGCACCCGTCGGAGCGATTGGTTCCGGCCAGGTCGACGCCGACGAAGGCGTAGCCGCGGGGCACGAAGTAGTTGTCGTAGTACAGCGGCATCTGCGTGACGTCGCCGTTCGCGTCGTACGTCTTCTTCTGGCTCTCGTTGCCGCGCCCGCAGCAGGAGTAGTACGGGCTGGCGTCCATGATGACGGGGACCTTGCGGCCCTGTCGGGCGGGTTCGCGGGGGCGGACGATGTCCACGGCGACGCGGTCGGCCTTGCCGTCGCGGTCGCCGTCGAGTCCGGTGTCCACCCAGACGGCCTCGCGGATGGCGTTGTCGTACGAGTGGACGGGGCGGCTCTCGCGCGGGGCGGCGTCCGCCGCCGCGGCCGGGGTGATCAGCGTGGCCAGCAGGGCGGCCGTGGCCGCCGTCGCGAGCGGTCTCCAGGTCGTGAAGCGCGTGCGTTTCGGCATGCGGCGGACGCTACATCGGTGAACTCCTGTTCAGAAGAGGGCACCTGACGGTCCGGCGTTTCCCGGACGGCCCCCTGGGTCCGGTGTCTCATGTCGGCCGAATGGCGATCGTGTGACAGCAGGGGCCATGGACATGATCAGGGACACAGGGAGTCAATAGGCTCCGGACAGCCTTCGGGACCCTACGACTTGGAGTTTCGCGTGCACCGCAGAATCATCGCGCCGGGAGCCCTGGCCGCGGCCGTTCTCCTGCTGGCGATCCCGGCATCGGCCGCGCCCCGCTCCCCCGGCGCGCCGGGTATCGGTGACCCCTACTACCCGGCCTACGGCAACGGCGGATACGACGTCTCCCACTACGACCTGAGGCTGAAGTACCAGCCGGCCACGGACGAGCTCGAGGGCACGGCGACCCTCCTGGCCCGCACCACTCAGGACCTGTCCAGCTTCAACCTGGACTTCCTGCTGGACGTCGGCGAGGTGCGCGTCAACGGCGCGAAGGCGTCGTTCCGGACGTCGGGCGAGCACGAGCTGGAGATCACGCCGAAGACCCCGCTGGCCAAGGGCACGCCCGTCACGGTCGTCGTGCGCTACCGCGGCGTGCCGTCGTCGAAGAAGGCGTACGGCTTCACGAGCTGGCACCGCACCCCGGACGGGGGCGTCGCGGCGAACGAGCCCGAGGCGGCGGCGTGGTGGTTCCCGAGCAACGACCACCCGCTCGACAAGGCCACCTACGACGTGTCCGTGCTGGTCCCGGACGGCACGCAGGCCATCTCCAACGGCACGCTCCAGTCGACGAGTTCGCGCCTGGGCTGGACCCGCTGGAACTGGCGCTCCGACAAGCCGCAGGCCACGTACCTCGCCACGCTCGCGGTCGGGAAGTTCGACATCACGACCGGCACGACCGAGAGCGGCATTCCGATCCTCAACGCCTACAGCAAGGACCTGGGACAACACGCCGGCGCGGCGCGGGCGAGCATCGAGCGGACCGGGGAGATCGCCGACTGGCTGACCGGCTACTTCGGGCCGTACCCCTACAACGCGCTCGGCGGATACGTGCCGAACACCACCACCGGGTACGCGCTGGAGACCCAGACCCGGCCGTACTACAGCCCACGGCAGTTCGCCAACGGGTCG
The DNA here is from genome assembly GCF_002148965.1 of Streptomyces swartbergensis. Lineage (GTDB taxonomy): Bacteria > Actinomycetota > Actinomycetes > Streptomycetales > Streptomycetaceae > Streptomyces > Streptomyces swartbergensis. The sequence goes on from NZ_NGFN01000161.1 coordinate 6,335, forward strand.
AACACCTCGCTCGTCGTCCATGAGCTGGCGCACCAGTGGTACGGCGACGACGTGTCGCTCAAGGGCTGGAAGGACATCTGGATCAACGAGGGTTTCGCGCGGTACGCGCAGTGGCTGTGGTCCGAGCACGAGGGCGAGGGTACGGCGCAGGAACTCGCCGACTACGTCTACGCCTCGCATCCCGCCGACGACCCGTTCTGGACGGTGAGGCCCGGGGACCCGGGCCCGGAGAACCAGTTCGACATCGCGGTGTACGACCGGGGCGCGCTGGCCGTGCAGGCGCTGCGCAACGAGATCGGGGACGAGGCGTTCTTCGCGATCCTCAAGGGCTGGCCGCAGAAGTACGCCCACGGCAACGCGTCGGTCGCCGACTTCCAGCGGTACGCCGAGGAGGTGTCCGGCAAGCCCCTGGCCGCGCTGTTCGACACGTGGCTGTTCCAGCCGTCGAAGCCGGGGGTGCCGGCGGCTCGGGCCGCGGCGGTGGCGAAGGGGGCGGGGAAGGTGTCGCAGCCGAGGTCGTGGAAGAAGATCGCGGCGACGAACGGGGTGCACGAGCACGGGGAGCACGAGCACTGACGTGTCTTGTTCCTCCTCCGCTCACCCGGCCTGCTGAACGCCGTCCCGACGCTTACGGTGGGCCCATACGCACTGGCCGTATGGGCCCGGCGGCGTGATCAGGGGGCTGCGACGAAGGAGCCGGACGTGCGGAACCTGGCGATCATCGAGGCGCCCTCCGTACTCGGGCTGCGGCCGACCGGTGTCGAGCAGCTGCCGGACGCGTTGCTCGGGGCCGGGCTGGCCGAAAGGCTGGGGGCGGTACGGGCAGGCCGGGTCGAGCCACCCCCGTACGACCCCCGGCGGGACCAGGCCACCGGGGTCCTCAACCCCGGCGGCATCGCCGCATACTCCACCGCACTGGCCGACACCGTAAGCGGCGTCCTCGACGACGGCCGTTTCCCGTTGGTGCTGGGCGGCGACTGCAGCGTGCTGCTCGGCAACCTGCTCGCGCTGCGCCGCCGCGGTCGGCACGGGCTGCTGTTCCTCGACGGGCACACCGACTTCTACCAGCCGTCGGCGGAACCGGCCGGTGAGGTGGCCTCCATGGAACTGGCCCTGGCCACCGGGCGCGGTCCGCGCCCGCTGGCCGACCTGGACGGCCGGGGCCCGCTGGTCCAGGACGAGGACGTCGTCGCGCTGGGATTCCGGGACGCGGAGGAGTCCGCGGCGTACGGAATGCAGCCGCTGCCGTCCGCGCTGCACGCGCTGGAGCTGGACACCGTGCGCGCCCTGGGGGCGGGCGAGGCGGCCCGGCGCGCGGTCGGGCTGCTGACCGGCGACGGTGCGGGCGCCGGGTACTGGATCCACCTCGATGTCGATGTCCTGGACGACGCGGTCATGCCCGCCGTCGACTACCGGCTCCCGGACGGGCTGAGCTGGCAGGAGCTGGAGACCGTCCTGCGCACGGCCCTGTCCGGCGGCGGTGCCGTCGGCCTCGACGTGGCGATCTTCAACCCCAGGCTGGATCCCGACGGGGCGATCGCGCAGCGCCTCAGCGACTGTCTGGTGCGGGCGTTCGACAGGGACGGCCAGGGCTGAGCCGGAGCCGGTCATTCCCCGTGGTCGTACACCGTCACCTGTATCCCCCGCCGTATCAGCCGCTCCTCGATCAGCGGCTCGACCCGGGACCACTTGCCGCCGGCGAGACCGCAGCCGATGCGGGGCATGTGGACGGTCGCGCCCAGTTCACCGGCCCGCTCGGCGAGGGTCTCCAGCGCCGTGTCGATCGCTTCGTAGCGCACGGGGACGCCCTTGCTGCCGGTCCTGGGGCCGCGCTGGCCGATCATGTTGGCCACCCACACGTACCGCTCGACCTGGACGAACTGCACCGCGCCCAGCCCGAAGTCGTTCGCCGCGCGGTCGCGGTGCCACGCCCGGTACGCCGCTTCCGGCTCGGGCCGGCGGCGCGATATCGCCAGGACGAAGCCCTTGCCCCAGCCCCCGAGGTCGTTGGAGAGATGGGTGATGACCTTGACGCCCTTCACCGACGGAACGGTGGCGTCACCCCGGACATATCTGATCCCCGACATGACGCCACCGTAGGCGCTCCCACTGACAGTGGCCCTGACCTGCCATGTACTGCCCGCTAGTTCGTGAACTGCGACAGCTCCCGGTCGGCCGTCTGCGACACCCGGCGGCGGATGCCGTACCAGCCCGCGACCAGCGCGGCCGCGATCAGCGGGACGAGCAGCAGCGTCTTGCGGCCGACCTCCGGGTCGTTCCCCATCATGCCGAGGCAGGCCAGCAGGAAGGCGATCGTGGTGATCTCCGTGACCGGGCTGCCGGGGAGACGGAAGGAGGGGCGGGTGACCAGGCCCTCCTTGGCGCGGCGGACGAAGACCAGGTGGCAGATCATGATGATCACCCAGGTGCTGATGATGCCGAGCGAGGCGACGTTCAGCACGATCTCGAAGGCCTGGGCCGGCACGAGGAAGTTCAGGCCGACGCCGAGCACGCACACCGCGCAGGTCAGCAGGATGCCGCCGTAGGGGACCTGGCTGCGGTTCATGCGGGCGGTGAACTTCGGCGCCGAGCCGGCCATCGCCATGGAGCGCAGGATGCGGCCCGTGGAGTACAGGCCGGAGTTCAGCGAGGACATGGCGGCCGTCAGGACCACCAGGTTCATCACGTCGCCCGCCGCCGGGACGCCGATCTTCGACAGCACCGTGACGAAGGGGCTCTGGTCGGCCGAGTAGACCGAGCCGGGGAGCAGGAGGGCCAGCAGGACGACCGAGCCGACGTAGAAGAGACCGACCCGCCACATGATCGAGTTGACCGCGCGCGGGACGACCTTCTCCGGCTCGGCGGTCTCGCCCGCGGCGACACCGACCAGCTCCAGCGCGGCGTACGCGAAGATCACGCCCTGCATGACGAGGACGACGGGCATCATGCCGTGCGGGAAGACGCCGCCGTTGTCGGTGATGACGCTCAGGCCCGGGGTCTGGCCGCCCACCTCGTGCTGGGTGGCGAGCAGGAAGATGCCGATGAGCATGAAGCCGACGAGCGTCGCGACCTTGATGATCGCGAACCAGAACTCCATCTCGCCGAAGATCTTCACCGAGATCAGGTTCACGGCCAGCACCACCGCGAGGGCGGCCAGCGCGAGCACCCACTGCGGGATGTCGGTGAACAGGCTCCAGTAGTGCGTGTAGAGCGCGATCGCCGTGATGTCGGCGATGCCGGTGGTCGACCAGTTCAGGAAGTACATCCAGCCGGCGACGTAGGCGCCCTTCTCGCCGAGGAACTCGCGCGCGTACGACACGAAGGAGCCCGAGGAGGGGCGGTAGAGCACGAGCTCGCCCAGGGCCCTGACCACGAAGAAGGCGAAGATGCCGCAGACCAGGTAGGCGATCGCCAGGGCCGGGCCCGCGTTGTGGAGGCGACCGCCGGCGCCGAGGAAGAGGCCGGTGCCGATGGCCCCGCCGATGGCGATCATGTTGACGTGGCGGGCCTTGAGGTCCTTGCTGTAGCCGGCGTCGCCCGCGTCCGCGGGCACCTTGGCCGCGTCGCTGGGGGATGCGGCTGCTGCCGTGTTCACGGCGTCCTTGCTCACGGGTGGATCCACTCTCTGGTGCGCCCGAGCGGGTCGCGCTCGGCTGTCCGGACGTACATAAGGTCTGCGCCCTCTGTAGAGGCACAGACCAAGGGGCCACCTTCCCCCGCCGTACGCGGCTCACGCGGTGGCGTACGTCACAGAGCGCTACCTCTCACACGGTCGTCACCTTGATGCCCGGAGGTTTCACAGCACTGGTGAGACAGCGATACTGCTGCACATGACGACCGACACCGAGGAACCGACCCTCACGATCGACGAACTGGCCGCCCGGGCCGGTGTCACGGTGCGCACGGTCCGTTTCTACGGCACGAAAGGGCTGCTGCCGCCGCCGGTGCTCGGCCCCCGGCGCGTGGGGCACTACGGGCGGGAGCACCTGGCCCGGCTGGCGCTGATCGAGGAGTTGCAGCACCAGGGGATGACGCTGGCGGGCATCGAGCGCTATCTGCGCCAGTTGCCGCCTGACCTGAGCGCCCGCGACCTCGCCGTTCACCGGGCGGTGGTGGCCTCCTGGGCGCCGGACACCGTCGAGACGGTCACGCGGGAGGAGCTGGAGCGCCGGGCCGGGCGGCCGCTCGGCGACGAGGACGTCGAGCGGCTCGTCGCGATGGGCGTGCTGCGGCCGGCGGACGGCGACTACGAAGCCGATCTCGGTCTGCTCCGGCTGGGCGTCGGGCTGCTGGACGTGCCGCTCTCCCCGGAGGCGATCTTCGCGGCGCGCAAGGTTCTCCTCGAACACTCGCGCGCCGCGGCCCGTGAACTCTCCCAGCTCTTCCGCGGCGAGGTGGCGGAGCGTGACGCGCGGGACGTGCGGTCCCTGTCGGCGCACATGCAGCCTTTGGTGGTGCAGGCGCTCCTCACCGCTTTCCAGCGGTCGCTGAAGGAAGAGCTGGGCGAGTGGCTCACCGAGCCGTCACGGGAGTCAGGCGCGGGCTGAGTCGCTGAACCGCTCCCCCTTCTCCGCCTTGTCCACGAGCAGTGCGGGCGGGGTGAAGCGGTCGCCGTAGCGCTCGGCGAGTTCACGCGCGCGTGCCACGAACCCGGGCAGGCCGCCCTCGTAGCCGTTGATGTACTGGAGTACGCCACCCGTCCAGCCCGGGAAGCCGATGCCGAAGATGGAGCCGATGTTGGCGTCGGCGACGGAGGTCAGCACGCCCTCCTCCAGCAGCCGGACGCTGTCCAGCGCCTCGGAGAAGAGCATGCGCTCCTGCATGTCCTCGAACGGGATCTGGTACCCCGGCCTGGTGAAGTGCTCGCGCAGGCCCGGCCAGAGTCCGGTGCGCTTGCCGTCGTCCCCGTAGTCGTAGAAGCCTGCGCCGCCGCTGCGGCCCGTGCGGCCGAACTCGTCGACCATGCGGTCGATCACGGCCTCGGCGGGGTGGGGCGTCCAGGTGCCGCCGGCCTCCTCCACGGCGCGCTTCGTCTCGGCCCGGATCTTGCGGGGCAGGGTCAGCGTCAGCTCGTCCATCAGGGACAGCACCTTCGCCGGGTAGCCGGCCTGCGCGGCGGCCTGTTCGACCGACGCGGGCTCGACGCCCTCGCCGACCATGGCGACGCCCTCGTTGATGAAGTGCCCGATGACGCGGGAGGTGAAGAAGCCGCGCGAGTCGTTGACGACGATCGGGGTCTTGTTGATCTGCCGGACCAGGTCGAAGGCGCGCGCCAGGGCCTCCTGTCCCGTGCGCTCGCCCTTGATGATCTCGACGAGCGGCATCTTGTCGACCGGCGAGAAGAAGTGCAGTCCGATGAAGTCGCCCTGGCGCTCGACGCCTTCGGCGAGCGCGGTGATGGGCAGGGTGGAGGTGTTGGAGCACAGCAGCGCGTCGGGCGCCACGACGTGCTGGATCTCCTGGAACACCTTGTGCTTGAGGGACGTGTCCTCGAAGACGGCCTCGATGACGGCGTCGCAGCCGGCCAGGTCCTGCACCTCGGCGGTGGGCGTGATGCGGGCGAGCAGCGCGTCCGCCTTCTCCTGCGTCGTACGACCCTTGGCGACGGCCTTGGCGCAGAGCTTCTCGGAGTAGCCCTTGCCCTTGACGGCCGCCTCCAGGGAGACGTCCTTCAGCACGACGTCGATGCCGGCGCGGGCACAGGAGTAGGCGATGCCCGCGCCCATCATCCCGGCGCCGAGGACGGCGACCTTGCGGACCTGGCGGGGCTCGATGCCCTGGGGGCGGTTGGCGCCGGAGTTGACGGCCTGGAGGTCGAAGAAGAAGGCCTGGATCATGTTCTTCGAGGTCTGGCCCGCGGCCAGTTCCACGAAGTGGCGGGCCTCGATGACCTGGGCGGTCTCGAAGTCGACCTGGGCGCCCTCGACGGCGGCGGCGAGAATGTTGCGCGGGGCCGGGTAGGGGGCGCCGTTCGTCTGCTTGCGCAGGGTGGCCGGGAAGGCGGGCAGGTTCGCCGCGAACTTGGGGTTGGCCGGGGTGCCGCCCGGGATCTTGTAGCCCGGCTTGTCCCAGGGCTGCTGCGACTCGGGATTGGCGTCGATGAAGGCGCGGGCCTTGGCCAGCATGTCCTCCCGGGTGTCGGCCACCTCGTCGACGAGGCCGTTCTCCAGGGCGCGGCGCGGGTTGTACTGGGTGCCCTGGAGGAGGACCTTCAGCAGGGCGTCGGCGATGCCGAGCAGGCGGACGGTGCGGACGACGCCGCCGCCTCCGGGCAGCAGGCCGAGGGTGACCTCGGGGCAGCCGATCTTCGAGCCGGGCGCGTCGAGGGCGACGCGGTGGTGGCAGGCCAGGGCGATCTCGTAACCGCCGCCCAGGGCGGCGCCGTTGAGCGCGGCGACGACCGGCTTGCCGAGGGTCTCGATGCGGCGCAGGTTCCGCTTGATGGCCATGCCGCCGTCGAACAGCTCCTGGGCCGTCTCGGGCGTGACGCGGATCAGGTCGCGCAGGTCGCCGCCGGCGAAGAAGGTCTTCTTGGCCGAGGTGATGATGACGCCCCGGATGGTGTCCTTCTCGGCCTCCAGGCGGTCGGTGACGGCGGCGAGGGAGTCGCGGAACGCCTGGTTCATGGTGTTCGCGGACTGGCTGGGGTCGTCGATGACCAGGGTGACGAGGCCGGTGCGGTCCTGTTCCCAGCGGATGGTGGTGGATTCAGTGCTCATGTGGAGGTGCTCCGTGTGATCCGTCGGGAGGTGGTCAGATGCGCTCGACGATCGTGGCGACGCCCATGCCGCCGCCGACGCACAGCGTGGCGAGGCCGTAGCGCTTGTCCTGGCGCTCGAGTTCGTCGACGAGCGTGCCGAGGATCATCGCGCCGGTCGCGCCGAGGGGGTGGCCGAGCGCGATGGCGCCGCCGTTGACGTTGACCTTGTCCAAGGACAGGCCCATGTCCTTGACGAAGCGCAGCACGACCGCCGCGAACGCCTCGTTGATCTCGACGAGGTCGATGTCGTCGATGGTGAGTCCGGCCTTGGCGAGGGCCTTGCGGGTGGCGGGGGCGGGGCCGGTGAGCATGATGGTGGGCTCGGAGCCGGACACGGCGGCGGAGACGATCCGCGCGCGGGGCGTGAGGCCGTAGCGCTCGCCGACCTCCCTGGAGCCGATCGCGACGAGCGAGGCGCCGTCGACGATGCCGGAGGAGTTGCCCGCGTGGTGGACGTGGTCGATCTTCTCCACCCAGTGGTACTGCTGGAGCGCGACCGCGTCGAAGCCGCCGAGTTCGCCGATGTCCGCGAAGGACGGCTTGAGCTTGGCGAGGGAGTCGGCGGTGGTGCCGGGGCGCATGTGCTCGTCGTGGTCGAGGACGACGAGGCCGCTGCGGTCCTTCACCGGGACGACGGACTTGTCGAAGCGGCCTTCCTTCCAGGCGGTGGCCGCCCGCTCCTGGGAGAGGGCCGCGTACTCGTCGACGTCGCGCCGGGAGAAGCCCTCGATGGTGGCGATGAGGTCGGCGCCGATGCCCTGCGGCACGAAGTTGACCTGGAGGTTGGTCATCGGGTCGTTGAACCAGGCACCTCCGTCGGAGGCCATCGGCACCCGGGACATCGACTCGACACCGCCCGCGAGGACGAGGTCCTCCCAGCCGGAACGGACCTTGGCGGCGGCCAGGTTGACGGCCTCCAGGCCCGAGGCACAGAAGCGGTTCTCCTGGACGCCCGCGACGGTGTCGGGCAGCCCCGCGGCGATGGCGGCGATCCGGGCGATGTCGGAGCCCTGGTCGCCGACCGGGCCGACGACGCCGAGCACGATGTCGTCGACGGCGGCCGGGTCCAGCTCCGGGAAGCGGGCGCGGATCTCGTGGATGAGGCCGACGACCAGGTCGATGGGCTTGGTGCCGTGCAGGGCGCCGCCTGCCTTGCCGCGCCCGCGCGGGGTGCGGATCGCGTCGTACACATACGCTTCGGTGCTCACGAGGAGGCCTTTCACTGAGGGGTGCGGGACGACGGCAGAAGCCCGGGGACGTCCCAGTCCCGGGCGACGTCCGCCGTGTCGGCGCCCGGCCGGGCCGGGCCGGTGCGGACGGAGGTCGGGGTCGTGGAGAAGCGGGGGGCCGGGGCGGCCTGGGTGATGCCGCCGTGGTCGGTGAAGGTGCCGCGGGCGGCCAGGTGCGGGTGGTGCGGGGCCTCGCGCAGCGACAGCACGGGCGCCACGCACGCGTCGGTGCCGTCGAAGACGGCCGTCCACTCGTCCCTGGTCCGGGTCTTGAAGCGGGCGGCGAGCTGTTCTCGCAGCTCACCCCATCGGGCGGCGTCCGTGCGGGCGGCGGCCTGGTCCTCGATGCCGAGGAGGGCGAGGAACTCCTCGTAGAACTGCGGCTCCAGGGCGCCCACGGCCATGTACCGGCCGTCGGCCGTCTCGTACGTCCCGTAGTAGGGGCAGCCTCCGTCCAGGAGGTTGGCGCCGCGGCGGTCCTGCCAGCCGCCGGCGGCGAGCATGCCGTGGATCATCGAGGCGAGGTGACAGACGCCGTCGACGATGGCGGCGTCGACGACCTGCCCGGTGCCGGTGGCGCGCGCGTGGTGGAGGGCGGCGAGGACGCCGACGACGAGGTAGAGGGAGCCGCCCGCGTAGTCGCCGAGCAGGTTGGCCGGGGCCGACGGCGGCTCGTCCGGCCGGCCGATCATGCCGAGCGTTCCGGTCGGGGCGATGTACGCGATGTCGTGCCCGGCCCGGTCGGCGAGCGGGCCGTCCTGGCCCCAGCCGGTCATCCGCCCGTAGACGAGGGCCGGGTTGCGGGCGTGGCAGGGCTCGGGCCCTACGCCGAGGCGCTCGGCGACGCCGGGGCGGTACCCCTCGACCAGGATGTCGGCGCGGGCGGCGAGACCGAGCACCTGATCGGGGCCGTCCGGTGCCTTCAGGTCGACGACCACCGAGCGCTTGTTGCGGTTCGTGACGTCGTACGCCGGGTCGATCGCGAGGCCGGGGCCGCCGGGACGGTCCACGCGCACGACGTCGGCGCCGAGGTCGGCCAGGAGCATGGCGGCGAACGGGCCGGGCCCGATGCCGGCCAACTCGACGACGCGCACGCCGGTGAGCGGGCCGTGTCCTGGCGTCCTTGCCGTGGTCATCCAGCCCCCAGTGTCGTGACACAACTGATGTAACACCAGTGATGCTAAGAACGTGTTCCACTCGGCACAAGCCCTGGGCGAGCAAGCGCTTAGCCCATTCTGACGAGAGTTCGGCGGCGGCGCGAGGGCAGGGGCTCAGCTGCCGGTTTGCGGCATTTCCGGCCAAGTCTCCCGACGCTAGGGTGAGGGTGACAACTTTCGCGGCCTCGGAGGTGGACGGGTGACACGGTCACCGACACGGATCGGCGTCACCGGGCACCGCGTGATCCCGGACGCCGTCCTGCCGGCCGTCGACGCGGGCATCCGCGCGGAACTGGGGGGCAACACCCCGATCGAGGCGCTGAGCTGCCTCGCCGCCGGTGCCGACCAGCTCTTCGCGCACATCGCCCTGGAGCGCGGCGTCCCGGTGACGGCCGTGGTCCCCGGCATGGACTACGAGGCCCACCTCGGCGGCGACGGGGTGCGGGCCTCGTACCGACGGCTCCTGAAGTTCTGCGCCGAACGTGTGGACCTGCCGTACGAGCACACCCACGAGGAGGCGTACTACGCGGCCGGCCGGTACATCGTCGACCACGCCGACCGCATGATCGCCGTGTGGGACGGGGCCCCCGCCCGCGGACTGGGCGGCACCGGGGACGTCGTGGACTACGCGCGGCGCACCGGAGTTCCGGTGCGGGTGCTGTGGAGTCCCGGGGTGCGGCGTTAGGCCAGGTGCGGTCTGCCGGCCCCCCGTCAGGAGCCGAATCTGACGAGCCAGTCGGTGTGCTGCGGTGACACCAGCCGTTCCGCTTCCGCGACCGCGTCGGCCCACCGCTCCTCGGTGACGGTGGTGGCCATGGCGACGCGCAGGGTCTCCAGGTCCTGTTCGACGAGGGTGTGGGCGTAGGTCAGCGGGCGGTGCCGGCGGACCTCCTGCCAGGCCACGCCTGCCGCGGCGGCGGCGCTCAGCAGGCCGGTCAGGTCCCAGCGGCCGAACATCCCGAACGCCCTGAGCACGGCGGCCAGCAGGGCCGTCACAGTCAGCGCGGTCGTCACCCCCGACCAGTACAGGGAGGCACGGCGCGCCCGTCCGGCGCGGTTGCGGTACCAGGTCAGCTGCTCCAGCACGCGGTCGCGGAGATGGACGTCCCGCCGGACCGTGAACGGCTTGACGCGGACCGCCCGCATGGCCGGGGTGACCAGACCGGCGCCGAACCCGGCGGTGCCCTCCCGCGCGTCCTCCCATCCCACCTTCCGCAGTTCCCTCAGCCGGTCCTCCAGCCGCTCGGCGAACAGGGCGTCCGGGTCCTTGACCCGGGAGTGGAAGGGGCCGCCGTGCGCCATGTACTGCCAGGCCAGCGACTTGACGACCTCGGCGGCGGCGCGGTGGGCCTGCCAATGCGCGCGGGCCCGGCGGCGGGAGGCGTGGATGCCGATGCCGACCGTCAGCCCGTAGAGCACAGCGGCCACCACCATCAGGGCACGGCTGTCGAGGCGTTCGGCCAGGGAGGCCGCCGTCGTGGCGGACAGCAGGACGATCAGCTGGGTGCGGACCACACGGAACGACTCGCCCTGGTGGGCAGCGCACGCCGGTCGCAGCGGTGGAACGGCGCGCTCGTTGTCCGATGCCACGGTGCGGCACCGGGCGACGGCTACAGAGCCTAGTGCCAGTCCGCTTCTCATCCATACCCGGCCGGTCGGCCACCAGAGGGTTTCCGGTCCCTATCGGCCGCTCCGTCCGTCCAGTTCCGCTGTCAGCCGCTTCGGCGCGATCACCCGGTAGCTCTCCTCCACCCAGTCGCAGAGCACCTCCGCGGCCGGGGCGTCCTGCTGCTCCAGGGGGATGCTCACCCAGCCCGCTTTGCCCAGGCCGTAGCCGGCGGGCTCGGCTCCGGGACACGCCAGCGCGTGCGCGTGCGCCGTTTCGTCCTTGAGCTTCATCGTCACCCCCAGGGGGTAACTGCCGTCCTCGACGCCCAGGAAGACGAACACTTTCTTGTTGACCTTCGCGACGGACTCGCCCCAGGGGAACTCCTCGACGGCACCCGGCAGCCCCAGCGCGAACGCGCGCACTTTCTCCCACTTCTTCAGGGCATTCCTGGGCACGGTCATCGTCGTCCTCCGGGCTCTTCATCGGGCTCCGCACTCCTCACGCTAGCCTCGGCCACCGACAGCGGCACGGGCTGCACGACCGAGGGGTGTCATGAGCAGGCTGAAAAAGACGGACCGTCCGTACGACATCGTGCTCTTCGGAGCCACGAGCTTCGCCGGAGCGCTCACCGCGGAGTACCTCGCGGCCCACGCGCCCGAGGGGCTGCGGTGGGCGATCGCGGGCCGCAGCGCTCAGAAGCTGGAGCGGCTGCGGGAGCGGCTGCGGGAGCGGCTGCCCGGCGGCGCGGAGGTCGGGGTGCTGCGGGCGGACGTCTCCGACCCGGCCTCGGTGCGCGCCCTCACCGAGCACGCGCGCGTGGTGGCCACGACGGTCGGCCCGTACCTCACGTACGGCGAGGAACTCGTCGCCGCCTGTGCGGACGCCGGGACCGACTACCTCGACCTCTGCGGCGAGCCCGAGTTCGTGGACCTGATGTACGTGCGGCACGACGCACGCGCGCGTGAGACCGGGGCACGGCTGGTGCACGCCGCCGGCTTCGACTCGGTCCCGCACGACCTGGGCGTGTACTTCACCGTGCAGCAGTTGCCCGAGGGCGTGCCGCTGACCGTGGAGGGGTTCGTGACCGCGGACGCGGCGTTCTCGGGCGGGACCTTCGCCTCCGCGCTCAACCAGTTCGCGCGGCAGCGGGAGATGGCGGCGGCCGCGCGGGACCGGCGGCGGCACGAGCCGCGGCTGGTGGGCCGGCGGGCGTCGGCGCCGCTGGGCGGGCCCCGGTTCGCCAAGGAGGTCGGCGCGTGGGCGCTGCCGATGCCGACGATCGACCCGCAGATCGTGCGGCGGTCGGCGTCGGCCCTCGACCGGTACGGCCCCGACTTCCGCTACCGGCAGTACGCGGCCGTCCGGCACCTGCCCGTGGTGGTGGGCGGTGTCGCGGCCGTCGGCGCCCTGGTCGCGGCGGCCCAGGTGCCGCCGGCGCGGCGCTGGCTGTCGGGCCGGCTCAGGCCCGGGGACGGGCCGAGCCCCGAGAAGCGGGCGAAGAGCTGGTTCTCCCTGCGCTTCGTGGGCGAGGGCGGCGGCCGGCGCGTCTACACGGAGGTCTCCGGCGGCGATCCCGGCTACGACGAGACGGCGAAGATGCTCGCCGAGTCGGCGCTGTGCCTGGCCTTCGACGATCTTCCGAAGACGGCGGGTCAGGTCACCACGGCCGTGGCGATGGGCGACGCACTGATCGGCCGGCTGCGCGCGGCGGGCATCCGCTTCCGCGTCGTGTCGACCCGCTGAGGGACCCCACGGGGTTCCGGCCTAGAGCGGCCACTCGGCGATGGTGTAGATCATCCCGGCGATCCAGCCGAGCCCCGCCAGCACGGCGAGGATCAGCCCTATGGTGACGGCCCGCTCGACGGTCTGGGTCGGGCCGGCAACAGGCTTGGGGGCGCGGTGCGTTGTCATGGCCCC
>NZ_NGFN01000162.1 GCF_002148965.1 Streptomyces swartbergensis
CTTCCCCGCCCCGACGACCGAGCACGCCCCCGGCTCCCTCCTGGCGCCCATGCCGGGCACGGTCGTCCGCGTGGCCGAGGGTCTGACGGCAGGCACGCCCGTAAAGGCGGGAGCCCCCCTCCTCTGGCTGGAGGCGATGAAGATGCAGCACGAGATCACAGCCCCGGTCGCAGGAACGCTGAGTGAGCTGTGCGTCGTACCCGGACAACAGGTCGAGCCGGGCGCGCTCCTGGCAGTGGTGACGGCGGCCCTTTAGGGGCGCGGGGAACTGCGCGACCAGCCACGACGAAGGAGTCACATGCCCACGATCGAAACCGACGAGCACAAGGCCCTCCGATCGGCCGTCGCCGCACTCGGCAAACGCCACGGCCGCGCCTACGACCGCGAAGCACTCTGGTCCGAGGCGGCCAAGCTCGGCTACCTCGGCGTCAACCTGCCGGAGGCATACGGCGGCGGAGGCGGCGGCATCTCCGAACTCTCCATAGTCCTGGAAGAACTCGGCGCCGCAGGCTGCCCCCTCCTGATGCTGGTCGTCTCACCGGCCATCTGCGGCACGGTCATAGCCCGCTTCGGCACAGACGCCCAGAGACAATACTGGCTCCCCGCCCTGGCCGACGGCTCCCGCCTCATGGCCTTCGGCATCACGGAACCCGACGCCGGCTCCAACAGCCACCGCATCACGACCACCGTCCGCCGCGACGAGGACACCGGAGACTGGATCCTCAAGGGCCGCAAGGTCTTCATCTCCGGCGTCGACATCGCGGACGCGACCCTCATCGTCGGCCGCACCGAGGACGCCCGCACCGGCCGCCTCAAGCCCTGCCTCTTCATCGTCCCGCGCGACGCACCCGGCTTCACCCGCCGCCCCATCGACATGGAACTCGACGCCGCCGAGAAGCAGTTCGAGCTGACGCTGGACGACGTACGGCTACCCGCCGACGCACTCGTCGGCGACGAGGACGCAGGCCTCCTCCAGCTCTTCGCCGGCCTCAACCCCGAACGCATCATGACGGCCGCCTTCGCGATCGGCATGGGCCGCTACGCCCTCGCGAAAGCCGTCGAGTACGCCCGCGACCGGCAAGTCTGGAACACCCCCATCGGCGCCCACCAGGCCATCGCCCACCCCCTGGCCCAGGCGCACATCGACCTGGAACTCGCGCGCCTGATGATGCAGAAGGCGGCCCGGCTGTACGACGCGGGCGACGACACGGGCGCGGGCGAGGCCGCCAACATGGCGAAGTACGCGGCGGGGGAGGCCTGCGTGCAGGCCGTGGACCAGGCCGTGCACACCCTCGGCGGCAACGGCCTCACCCGCGAGTACGGCCTCGCCTCGCTGATAACGGCCTCGCGCGTGGCTCGTATCGCCCCGGTGAGCCGGGAGATGATTCTCAACTACGTCTCCCACCAGACCCTGGGCCTGCCCAAGTCGTACTGAGACGGCCCGCGCGCGAGGAGGAACCATGTTCCGCAGCGAGTACGCAGACGTCCCGCCCGTCGACCTGCCCATCCACGACGCCGTCCTTGCCCGGGCCGCGGAGTTCGGCGACATCCCGGCGCTGATCGACGGCACCGACGGCACCACCCTCTCGTACGAGCAGGTGGACCGCTTCCACCGGCGCGTCGCCGCCGCCCTCGCCGAGGCCGGGGTGCGCAAGGGTGACGTCCTCGCCCTGCACAGCCCCAACACCATCGCCTTCCCGACCGCCTTCTACGCCGCCACGCGCGCGGGCGCCACCGTCACCACCGTGCATCCGCTCGCCACCGCCCAGGAGTTCGCCAAGCAGCTCACGGACTCCGCGGCCCGCTGGATCATCACCGTCTCACCCCTGCTCGACATCGCGCGCCGGGCCGCCGAACTCGCGGGCGGCGTACGCGAGATCTTCGTCTGCGACAGCGCGACCGGCCACCGCTCCCTGATCGACATGCTGGCCTGTGCCGCCCCCGAGCCGCAGGTCGCCATCGACCCCGCGCAGGACGTGGCGGCCCTGCCGTACTCCTCCGGGACCACCGGCACACCCAAGGGCGTGATGCTCACACACCGGCAGATCGCCACCAACCTCGCCCAGCTCAACCCAGCGATACCCGCCGGACCGGGAGACCGTGTCCTGGCCGTGCTGCCCTTCTTCCACATCTACGGCCTCACGGCCCTGATGAACGCGCCCCTGAGGCAGGGCGCCACCGTCGTCGTCCTGCCCCGCTTCGACCTGGAACAGTTCCTCGCGGCCGTCCAGAACCACCGCATCACCGCCCTGTACGTGGCGCCGCCGATCGTGCTCGCCCTCGCCAAGCACCCGGCCGTCGCGCAGTACGACCTGTCGTCGCTGAAGTACATCATCAGCGCCGCCGCACCCCTGGACGCGCGCCTGGCCGCCGCCTGTTCCGAACGGCTCGGGCTGCCGCCCGTCGGCCAGGCCTACGGCATGACGGAACTGTCGCCCGGCACGCACGTCGTCCCGCTGGACGCGATGCGCGACGCGCCGTCCGGCACCGTCGGCAAGCTCATCGCGGGCACCGAGATGCGCCTCGTCTCCCTCGACGACCCCGGCAAGGACCTCCCCGCCGGGGAGTCCGGCGAGATCCTCATCCGCGGCCCCCAGGTCATGAAGGGCTACCTCGGCCGCCCCGACGCCACCACCGCCATGATCGACACGGACGGCTGGCTGCACACCGGGGACGTCGGCCACGTCGACGAGGACGGCTGGCTGTTCGTCGTCGACCGCGTCAAGGAACTCATCAAGTACAAGGGCTTCCAGGTCGCCCCCGCCGAACTGGAGGCGCTGCTGCTCACTCACCCGGGCATCGCCGACGCCGCCGTGATCGGCACGTACGACGACGACGGCAACGAGATCCCGCACGCGTACGTGGTCCGCCAGCCGGCCCGCACCGACCTCTCCGAGGCCGAGATCATGATGTACGTCGCCGAACGCGTCGCCCCCTACAAGCGGATCCGGCACGTCACCTTCATCGACGGCGTCCCCCGGGCGGCCTCCGGCAAGATCCTCCGCCGACAGCTCAGGGAGCGCGCATGACCCTGGTGAGCCGGGCAC
The DNA here is from genome assembly GCF_002148965.1 of Streptomyces swartbergensis. Classification (GTDB taxonomy): domain Bacteria; phylum Actinomycetota; class Actinomycetes; order Streptomycetales; family Streptomycetaceae; genus Streptomyces; species Streptomyces swartbergensis. The sequence goes on from NZ_NGFN01000162.1 coordinate 3,048, forward strand.
GCGCGCGTGCCGTCGAAACCCTCACCCTCGACTCGCCCCACAACCGCAACGCCCTGTCGGCCGCCCTCGTCGGCGAACTGGCCGAGGCGCTCACGGACGCCGGACAGGACACCGGCGTCCGCGCGGTCGTCCTCACCCACACCGGCAACACCTTCAGCGCGGGCGCCGACCTCCGCGACCCCCCGCCCCCGGAAGCCCTGGTCGGCCTGCTGCGGCAGATCGTCGAACTGCCCAAACCGGTCGTCGCCCGCGTCACCGGCCACGTCCGCGCGGGCGGCCTCGGCCTCCTGGCCGCCTGCGACATCGCGGCCGCCTCCACCGAGGCCACCTTCGCCTTCACGGAGGTCCGCATCGGCGTCGCCCCCGCGGTCATCTCCCTGCCGCTGCTCCCGCGCACGAACCCGCGCGCCCTGTCCCGCTACTACCTCACCGGCGAACGCTTCGACGCCGCGGAGGCGACCGCGACGGGCCTGCTCACCACCCACGCCGCCGACGTGGACACGGCCCTGACCCCCATCCTCGACGGCCTGCGCAGATCCGCCCCCGACGCTCTGACCGAGACGAAACGGCTGCTCACGGCTAGGGTGCTGGAATCCTTCGACCGGGACGCGGCCGGCCTGACCGCGCTCTCGGCCCGGCTGTTCTCCTCCCCGCAGGCCCGCGAGGGGATGACGGCCTTCCTCGAACGACGGGATCCGGCATGGGTGGTGTGAGGACATGGGCGGTGTGAGCACGGTCGACCGCGCGGAGCGAGTCCCCAAGCAGGACCGCAGCCGGGCCACCCGGCAGCGGCTCCTGGAAGCCGCCGTGTCCTGCCTCGCCGAACACGGCTGGGCCGGTTCCACCGTCTCCGTCGTCGCCGAACGCGCCGGCGTCTCCCGCGGCGCCGCCCAGCACCACTTCCCGACCCGCGAGGATCTCTTCACGGCGGCCGTCGAGTACGTCGCCGAGGAACGCTCCACGGCCCTGCGCGCCCTCTTCCCGCAGGGCGCGGCCGGAGACCGCCACGCGGTCGTCGCGGCCCTGGTCGACCTCTACACGGGACCCCTGTTCCGCGCGGCCCTCCACCTCTGGGTGGCCGCCTCCAACGAGGACCAGCTCCGCCCCCGCGTGACCGAACTCGAATCCCGCGTGGGCCGCGAGACCCACCGCATAGCCGTCGAGCTCCTGGCCGCCGACGAATCCGTCCCCGGCGTCCGCGAAACCGTCCAGGGCCTCCTCGACATGGCCCGGGGCCTGGGCCTGGCCAACCTCCTCACCGACGACGCGCCGCGCCGGGAACGGGTGGTCGAGCAGTGGGCGGGACTGCTGGAGGAGGCGCTGGGCGGCAGCCGTTAGGGACTGAGCCGCTCCACGCGCCAGCTCCCGTCGGCCTGCGCCACGTACCGCAACCGGTCGTGCAGCCGGTTCTCGCGGCCCTGCCAGAACTCCACCGTCTGCGGGGCCACCCGGAAACCGCCCCAGTTCGGCGGCACGGGCACCTGCTCGCCCTCGGGATAGCGGGCGGCCAGCTCGGCGTACGCCCCGTCGACGTCCGCGCGCGTGGCGATCACCGAGGACTGCGCGCTGGCCCACGCGCCGAGCTGCGAGCCGTGCGGACGGGTGCGGAAGTACGCCGCCGTCTCGTCCCGCCCGGTACGGCGCGCGACCCCGGTCACGATGACCTGCCGGGCCATCGGATGCCAGGGGAACAGCAGCGAGACGTACGGGTTCTCCGCCAGGTCACGGGCCTTGCGGGAGTCGTAGTTCGTGTAGAAGACGAAGCCCTGCTCGTCGAAGTGCTTCAGCAGTACCGTGCGGGAGCTGGGCCGGCCCTCGGCGTCGGCCGTCGAGACGACCATGGCGTTCGGCTCGAACAGCCCGCCGTCCGTCGCGGCCTGCTTGAACCAGCGCGCGAACTGTTCGACGGGGGTGGCGGCCAGCTCGGTCTCGGAGAGGCCCTCGGCCCGGTACTGCTTGCGCATCGAGGCCAGGTCGAAGGGGACGGCGTCGCGGTCGGTCACCCGGTCATCTTGCCGTACGGACGGTGTCCTTCGTCACTGACTGGCACTGAGTGCCGTGAACCCTCCCCAACGGTGGCACTCGGGGATATCGTTTCCGTGCCGTTCCGGTTGGGTGACCGCCAGCCGCACGGGGCATCACAGGGGAGACCGTCCGGGACCGCGAGTCGCCGCACAGGACCGTGGATCCACCGGACGGCCGCCCGCTTCGCAAGCTGACTGACACATGGTTCGTTCGTCCCACCCCACATCACACCATCTGTCACATACATCACGAGGAGCCGCCTGATGTCCGACTTCGTACCCGGGCTCGAGGGAGTCGTCGCGTTCGAGACGGAGATCGCCGAACCGGACAAGGAGGGCGGCGCCCTGCGTTATCGGGGCGTCGACATCGAGGACCTGGTCGGGCACGTCTCCTTCGGCAACGTCTGGGGCCTGCTCGTCGACGGCGCCTTCAACCCGGGCCTGCCGCCCGCCGAGCCGTTCCCCATCCCCGTCCACTCCGGCGACATCCGCGTCGACGTCCAGTCCGCGCTGGCCATGCTGGCACCGGTGTGGGGCATGAAACCGCTCCTGGACATCGATGCCGAAGAGGCCCGCGAGGACCTGGCCCGAGCGGCCGTCATGGCCCTGTCCTACGTCGCCCAGTCGGCCCGCGGCCAGGGCCTGCCGATGGTCCCGCAGCGCGAGATCGACAAGGCCCACTCCGTCGTCGAGCGCTTCATGATCCGCTGGCGCGGCGAGCCGGACCCCAAGCACGTGGCGGCGGTGGACGCGTACTGGACGAGCGCCGCGGAGCACGGCATGAACGCGTCCACGTTCACGGCGAGGGTCATCGCGTCGACCGGCGCGGACGTCGCGGCCGCGCTCTCCGGCGCGGTGGGCGCGATGTCCGGCCCCCTCCACGGCGGCGCCCCCTCCCGCGTCCTCGGCATGATCGAGGAGATCGAACGCACGGGAGACGCCGAGGGCTACGTCAAGAACGCGCTCGACAAGGGCGAACGCCTCATGGGCTTCGGTCACCGCGTCTACCGCGCCGAGGACCCCAGGGCGAGGGTGCTGCGCCGCACGGCCCGCGAACTGGGCGCCCCCCGCTTCGAGGTCGCCGAGGCCCTGGAGAAGGCGGCCCTGGCGGAACTCCACGCCCGCCGCCCCGACCGCGTCCTGGCCACCAACGTCGAGTTCTGGGCAGCCATCGTCCTGGACTTCGCCGAGGTCCCGGCCCACATGTTCACGTCCATGTTCACCTGCGCCCGCACGGCCGGCTGGTCCGCCCACATCCTCGAACAGAAGCGCACGGGCCGCCTGGTCCGCCCCTCGGCCCGCTACACCGGCCCCGGCTCCCGCAACCCGCGCGAGATCCAGGGCTACGAGGACATCGCCCACTGACCCGTGTCACACACGGCCTCACCCGACTCCGGGTGAGGCCGTCCGCACGTCTCCCCCCGTGAGCCGGTCCAGCTCCTCACCGATCGCCTCCCGCACCGGGGCGTGCCGCGCCCCGAGCGTGTACCGCTCCGCGCTCCACATCTCCCGCGGATAGAGCCACACGGGCAGCCGCACGAGATCCTCGGGCTCCCAGTCGTACCGCGGCCAGACATGCGCGTGCAGGAACCCGTCGGCGTTCCCGAGGATCTCCAGATTGACCCGCCGAAACCCCGACTCCACCCGCCGGCAGGCCCGCTCGACGGCTTCCCCCAGCCGCTCCATGTCCCCCAGAAACGCCAGCCGCCTGCTCCGCGGCAGCTCCGACAGGCGCTCCACCGCGGGATCATCGGTCAGCAGCACCGAGTAGCCGGGCAGAAACTGCACATCGCCGATCACCGCGAACCCGGCGTCCAGCCTCCGCATCACGGCCGGATTCCCGCCCCGCAGAGCGCTGCCAATCCGATCGTCGCGCCACTCACCCACCATCGTCGCCCCCCCGAAACGCAGACGACCCGCGAGCCTGGTCCTCCGGAGGAGGGCCGGCCGGACGTACCGGCGGCTCGCGGGTCGGGTGACTGCTGGAGATTGGGCCGGCTGCACGCTTCGCTCACGCGCTGGTCCGGCACCGCACTGTGTGTGGTGACGGGCCGCTAGCCCGCAGCCACCTCACGCGTCCGGTATTCATACATCTGCCGAACCACCTCCTCTCTCGTGTACGTGGAACCCTAGGAAACGGTCCGGCCTCGGATCAACCGTTTTTCTGAGACCTTGACCCCATGAAGCAGCGGCGGGCGATTCTCAGCGGTTCGGTGAGGTGCGGCCGGCCGCGACGATGCTGGTGTGCGGTCTCGCGGATCCCCGGATGAAGATCGAGATCGAGGTGTACGCGCGGCGCGGCAGTGGTACTGGGGCCTTGTCGTTGATCGACTGCGTCCGCGGCGGGCCGTTCTCCGGGCGTTGACGTGGGGATAGCCGCCGTACAACGATTCCTTCAATGTTGTGGGAACTCGGTGTGCGCTGGGTCACGTTCCAGTTGAATGATTGCAAGTAGCGAACCGGCGTGCCGTACGTGCGGACGCAGCCTGCAGGGGGTCCAGGTGAGTGCTTCCCGGCGTAGTGGGACCACCGACGAGCTGGGGCCGGACGAGCCCGGGCGGGAGAACTCGGATGGTTCGGATCTGCTTGCCGCGCTGCTGGACGGCATGGACGCGGCGCTGTGCGCCTTCGACGCCGACGGGGTCGTGACGCACTGGAACCGCGAGGCCGAGCGGATCCTGGGATGGAGCGCGGACGAGGCCGTGGGGCGGCGAGGCCTTGCCGGGTGGGCCGTGCGCAGCGCGGACGCCGAGGAGGTCGAGGGGCGGCTGCTGTCCGCCATGCACGCGCCGGGCCGCCAGGTGCACGAGTTCGCGCTGCTGACGAAGGACGGCGGCCGGGTGCTCGTACGGACGCAGTCGGCGGCTGTGCGGGGTCCGGACGGAAAGCCCGCGGGTGTGTACTGCGCCTTCAGCGAGGTGCACGCGCAGATCGATCTGGAGCGGTCGATCGCGTTGAGCGAGGCGCTGTTCGAGGACGCGAGCTGGGGTGTCGTGCTGGTGGACGTCGACCTGCGGCCCGCCGTGGTGAACGCGCACGCGGCCAAGGCGCTGGGCACGGGGCGTACGTCCGTGCTCGGACGGCCGCTCGGGGAGTTGCTCGCGCAGGGCGTGGAGGAGCTGGAGAGCGCGCTTCAGCACGTGCTGGCGGAGGGTGCGCCGCCCGCGCCCGCCGAGGTGTGGGTGACGGTGCGCACGTCCGAGGGGGAGCGGCGGCGGTGCTGGCGCAGCGGTTTCCTGCGGCTGGCCTCGCCGCTGGCGGAGGAGCCGGTTCCGCTGGGTGTGGGCTGGCTGTTCCAGGATGTGACGGAGGCCAAGCAGGCCGAGCAGGAGGCGTCGCTGCTGCGGTTCCGTACGCAGCAGCTGCACCGGGCGTCGCGGGCCGCCGCCGAGTGCGAGGACCCGGCGGAGGCCGCGACGATCCACCTGGACTTCGCCCTGGCCGGTTTCGCCGATCACGCGCTGATCGACCGGGTGGCGGGCGGCGCGCTCACCGACGCGGAGACCGAGGGGCCGGTGCGGCTGGTGCGGGTCGCCGCGACACCCTCCGGCGCGCCGGGTCCGAGCAAGCTCGCCGACCGCGCGGGCCTGCCCGTGCGGTACGCCGAGGGGCATCCGGCCCTGCAGTGCGTGGAGCGGGTCGGCGCGCTGCGGGCGAGCGCGGGCGCCGCCTCGCCCGAGCAGGCCCGGGAGTGGGCCCTGGCCCGCCAGTGGCCGCCGGACGCCGTGCACGCGCTGTGCGCGGTGCTGCGCAGCCGGGGGCGGACGCTGGGTGTCGTGACGTTCCTGCGGGGCGCGGGGCGCAGTGCCTTCGAGCGGTCCGACGCGATGTTCGCGGAGGACGTGGCGGTACGGATCGCCGCGGCGCTGGATCTCGCGGGGTTGTCGGACGCGGAGTGAGCGACAGGGGCGACTCGGGCCGCGTCGCCTCGGTGCCGACAGAAAGTGTCAGTGCCGGTAGAAGATGCGGTCCCGGTACCGCTCCATCACCCGCCCGTTCCAGTCGTGGCCCCCGTCGACGTTTCCGGAGCGCAGGAGCGGGGGCTCGACGCCGCGGTCGGCGAGCGTGGCGGCGGTCGTCGCCATGACGGCCTGGAGGAGGGCCGAGGTGACGACCGTGGAGGCGGGGGCGAAGGGGGCGGGCACGTTGTCGAGGGTGAGTTCCGCGTCGCCGACCGCGATCTTCGAGTCGAGGACGAGATCGCAGTGGTCCTTGAGGTACGTCCCCGAGGCGTGCCGGGACTTGGTCTCCGAGGCGTACGCCACCGAGGTCACGCCGATGACCTTCACGCCCAGGGCGCGCGCGCTCATGGCCATCTCCACGGGAAGGGCGTTGCGCCCCGAGAGGGAGATGATCAGCAGGGCGTCGCCCTCGCGCAGCGGGGAGCTGTCCAGGACGGCGCTCGCGAGTCCGTCGACGCGTTCCAGGGCGGAGCCGAGCGGTGCGGGCATGACGTCCACGCCGACGGCACCCGGCACGGCGAGCAGGTTCATCAGGGCCAGACCGCCGGCGCGGTAGACGAGGTCCTGCGCGGCGAGGGAGGAGTGCCCGGCGCCGAAGGCGAAGAGGCGCCCGCCGTTCTGGACGGTGTCGGCGAGGAGCGTCCCGGCCGCCGCGATGCTGTCGGCCTCCTCGTCGCGGACCCGCCGCAGCAGGCCGATCGCGGCGTCGAGGAACTGGCCGGCCGGCGCACGGTCGCTCATGCGGGGTCCCTTCGGGCTCAAGGCCGAGTGTCGCGCATCACGGTGCGGTCTGGACCAGTGCGGTGTCAATACGGCCGTGACAAGCTCGGCGGGGGCGTGAGAGCGCTCCGTCCGGCTGTGAAAAGCTCCGTGGTACCCCTCCGCGGGCCCGGGTAACCCCCCGCTTGGCCTCCCGCGGCACGGTTGTCGGTGGTATCCGGCAGAATTGGGTGCAGGGCCAGCGCACACGCCGGTGAGCTGTCCAGCCTCCGGCAGATCTCATTCGAGGGGCACGTATGTCCGGACTGATCGACACCACGGAGATGTATCTCCGCACCATCCTCGAGCTGGAGGAAGAGGGTGTGGTCCCCATGCGCGCCCGTATCGCCGAGCGGCTGGACCAGAGCGGGCCGACGGTGAGCCAGACCGTGGCGCGGATGGAGCGCGACGGCCTGGTGTCCGTCGCCAGCGACCGGCACCTGGAGTTCACGGACGAGGGCCGCCGGCTCGCCACGCGCGTGATGCGCAAGCACCGCCTCGCCGAGTGTCTGCTCGTCGACGTGATCGGTCTGGAGTGGGAGCAGGTCCACGCCGAGGCGTGCCGCTGGGAGCACGTGATGAGCGAGGCCGTGGAGCGCCGCGTCCTGGAGCTGCTGCGGCACCCGACGGAGTCGCCGTACGGCAACCCGATCCCGGGGCTGGAGGAGCTCGGCGAGAAGGACGGTGCCGATCCGTTCCTGGACGAGGGCATGGTGTCGCTGGCCAGCCTCGACCCGGGCGCGGAGGGCAAGACGGTCGTGGTGCGCCGGATCGGCGAGCCGATCCAGACGGACGCGCAGCTGATGTACACGCTGCGGCGGGCGGGCGTGCAGCCCGGCTCGGTGGTGAGCGTGACGGAGTCGGCGGGCGGTGTGCTGGTCGGCAGCGGTGGCGAGGCGGCCGAGCTGGAGTCGGACGTCGCCTCCCACGTGTTCGTCGCCAAGCCCTGAGCCCGGGAGCCCGGCCACACACCCGGTCCCGGGGTGGTCGCACAACTTCCGTTGTGGCGTGGGGCCGTTGTGGCGTTGGCGTGATCCCGTCGATTCCTGGATCCAGTCCGTCGAATGGCAGCGCTCGCAGGCTTCCCGTGCGACGCTGTCGCGTGAGGCATATGACCTGAGGGCTCTTGGCCGCGGCCCGACAGCGATGTCGCCCGGCCGGGGAGGGGGCGCGAGGATGTGCCGTGGAGACGCAGAGGGCCCCGGCGCCGTGTGGCGCCGGGGCCTGTCCTCCCCTGTGCTGACCCGGAGCCCCGAGCTCTCAGGGTCATCCCCCTCGGACCGGTTTCCCCGAGCGGTCCGCCTCCCGTTGAAGATCTCCCCTCGACCGAGGCGATCAATCCTTGAGGGTGGTCACTCGAACGAGGGGTGTTGCCCGCGAGAACGGCCTCATCGAATGGTCATTCGATAATCTGCGGGTGACGAACGAACCGGAACGTGCGCTACAGGGATGTGCACACCGGCAGGAACACACGGAACGGCAACAGGCACGGCAGGCAGAACACGGTTCACAGGACCGACCCGGCCCGAGACGGCCACGGTCCGCGCGAAGCTTGGGGGGTGCCAGGACATGGCGCGACGCATCGACGTGACCGGGACGGGCGGCGTACGCCTCGCGGCCTGGGAGTTCGGCGACCCGCCCAAGACCGATCCGGCGGGATCCGATCCGGCGCGGGACGTGCCGGACGGCTCCCCGGGCGTGCTGTTACTCCACGGCCTGATGGGCCGCGCCTCGCACTGGGCGTCCACCGCCCGCTGGCTCTCCGGCCGGTACCGGCCGGTCGCCCTCGACCAGCGCGGCCACGGCCGAAGCGACAAGCCCCCGCAGGGTTCCTTCACGCGTGACGCCTACGTCGAGGACGCCGAGGCCGCCCTCGAACAGCTCGGCCTCGCCCCGGTCGTCCTCATCGGCCACGCCATGGGCGCGCTGACCGCCTGGCAGCTCGCCGCCAAGCGCCCCGATCTGGTGCGGGGCCTGATCATCTGCGACATGCGGGCCTCCGCGCTCGGTGCCGCCTCGCAGCGCGAGTGGGACCAGTGGTTCAAGTCCTGGCCGCTGCCGTTCGCCACGCTCGCCGACGTCCGCAAGTGGTTCGGCGAGGACGACCCCTGGGTGGAGCGGCCCAACCCGGCCCGCGGCGAGTTCTACGCCGAGGTGATGGCCGAGTCCCCCGACGGCTGGCGCCCGGTCTTCGACCCGGAGCAGATGCTCCGCTCCCGCGAGACGTGGGTGTACGACGCGCACTGGGAGGAGCTGGCCCAGGTCCGGTGCCCGGCCCTGGTGGTGCGCGGCCTCGACGGCGAGCTGGGCCGGGCCGAGGCCCAGGAGATGGTCCGCGTCCTGCCCCGCGGCCAGTACGCGGAGGTCGCCGACGCCGGCCACCTGGTCCACTACGACCAGCCGGAGGCCTGGCGTGCGGCGATCGAGCCGTTCCTCGACTCCCTCGGCGGCGACTGACCTCCCGCGGTCAGCCCTTGCTGACCGCCGTGAGGATCTCCGGCAACCGCCGGGCCGTCTGCGGAGCGGCGAGCCGCAGCCCCACCGCCGTGAGCGCCGCCGCGTACGCCGTGCCCACCGGCAGCAGCAGCCACGTCCAGGCGTCGCCGTCGGCGCTCACGTTCAGCCAGATCGTGAGCGCGATGACGGGCGCGCACAGCACGGCGGCGGCGATCATCCCGCCGAAGATGGAGATCCAGGCGAGCCCGGTCTGCCCGGGGGCGACGTTCTTGTAGCCCTCCTGCGGGATGGAGTAGGGAAAGCGGGCGGACGTCCACGCCCCGGTCGCGAGCATCGCGCCGAGCAGCGCGAAGGACAGCCCCAGCGCCTCCGGCAGCCGCCGCCAGTCGCCGAGCATCGCGGTCGTCACGACGGTGACGAGCGTGGCGTACGGCAGGGTGATCAGCAGCAGGGCCAGCGCGCGGGCGCGCAGTTCGACGTAGGCGTCGCGGGTCGACGAGATCGTCATCGCGACCATCCAGAACGCCGAGGTGTCCTGCCCGAACTGGTTGTACATCTGGATGCCGAGCATCCCGGCGGCGAAGCAGGCGAAGTACACCGACCCGGTGCCCTGCCAGGCGTTGAACACCGGCACGATCAGCCCGATGGCCAGGGACGTCACCCACGCCGCCTTGGTCTTGGGGTCGCGCCACACGTACCGCAGGCTGCGCTCCATGACGGTGCCCGTCCTGCCGGAGGGCAGCAGCCGCGCGAGCCCGGTCGACGTCCGCTCGCGGGCGGCCGACTCGGCGGCCGGCAGGGTCGAGCCGTCGGGCGAGGTCATCAGCCGGGTCAGATGCCGCGACCACACCGCGAGCAGCGCCACCAGCGCGCCGGCGGTCAGCGCCAGTTGTACGGCGGCGAGACCGTACGACCCCTCGCCCACCGCGTGTACGGCCGCGATCGCCGACGCGGGCGGCACCCACTGGAGCACGTCCGCCGCCGGGTCGAGCTCGCCAAGACCGGACGCCCCGAGCCGCTGCGCGCCGAAGTTGACGACCTGCGCCCCGATCGCGATGACCAGGCCGCTCAGTACCGCGAGGTCCCGCCCCTTGCGGCTGGTCAGCAGCCGGACGTTGGCGGCGGCCACGGCCCGCGCGAGGGCCACGCACACCAGCAACGCCAGGGCGACGGCGACGACACCGACGGCGAATGCCGCCCCACCCTCGGCCACGGCGACCACGGAGCCGATCAGCAGGCACAGCGTGAACAGCGGCCCGATGCCGACCAGCGAGGCGGTGAGCAGGGCGCGCACCAGCGGCCGGGGCCGCAGCGGCAGCATCACCAGCCGGGTCGGATCCAGCGTCTCGTCACCGCTGGGGAAGAACAGCGGCATCACCGCCCAGCCGAGCCCCAGCACCGCCGCCGCCAGCACGACCACCGACTCGGCGTGCGCGTGCCCGCGCAGCGCGATCAGGCCGATCAGCTGCAGCGCGGCGAACAGCAGGGCGAAGACGGCCGAGGCGATGTAGGCGGCCTTGCGCCCGCCGGACTGCCGCAGTCCGTTGCGCAGCAGCGACAGCTTCAGCCGTACGACGACGGGGGTGATCGTGGAGTGGCTCACCGGGACCCGCCGCCCAGCCAGTCGAGGTCGGATCCGGCGTCCCGGCTCTGCGCCCCGACGAGCTCCAGGAACGCCCGCTGCAACGAGGGCGCGTCACCCCGCACCTCCGCCAGCGTCCCGTGCGCCCGGATCCGCCCGGCGGCCATGACGGCCACCCAGTCGCACAGCGACTCGACGAGCTCCATGACGTGGGAAGAGAACACGACCGTGGCGCCCGAGGCGGTGTACCGCTCCAGGACGCCCCGGATGGTCTGGGCGGAGACGGGATCGACGCCCTCGAACGGCTCGTCCAGGAACAGCACTTCGGGATTGTGGAGGAGGGCCGTGGCGAGCCCGATCTTCTTGCGCATGCCGGTCGAGTAGTCGACGACGAGCTTGTGCTGGGCGCCCGCCAGATCGAGGACGTCGAGGAGCTGCGAGGCCCGCTTGTCGACCTCGGCACCGGGCAGCCCGCGCAACCGCCCGCTGTACGCCAGCAGTTCCCGCCCCGACAGCCGCTCGAACAGCCGCAGCCCCTCCGGCAGCACCCCGATCCGCGCCTTCACCTCGACGGGGTCCCGCCACACGTCGTGCCCCACCACCTCGACGGTCCCCTGATCGGGCCTGAGCAGCCCGGTCACCATCGACAACGTGGTGGTCTTCCCGGCCCCGTTCGGTCCGACAAGCCCGATGAACTTGCCCGCGGGCAACTCCAGATCGACCCCGGCAACAGCGACCTGCTGCCCGAACCGCTTCCAGAGCCCTTGCACCCGTACAGCGCTGGTTCCCACCGCGTCTCCCTCCGTCACCTTGCACCCTACGGTGGGGGATCGCGCTCAAGGGGCGCGGGGAACTGCGCGAACAACCACACACAACCCGCACCCGCCAACGCAACGGCAACCGCGCAGACGATCAGGCGCTCACCGATCCCGACCGCACGCATACGCCAACGGCGAGATCAACTCCTCCGCGTCCGGCAGCCACCGATTCGCGGGCGTGGGCCGGCAGGCCCACTGCACAGCCCCCCGGGACCCGAACCGCGTCGGCGGGGCAGCCACATACGCCCCTTCGCCCAACACGGTCAGATCCAGCGACGACAACGACCAGCCCAGCTTCCGCACCAGATCAGGCACCTTCACGGACGCCCCCGGCAGCACGAAGAACTCCATCCGCCGATCCGGCGTGAGCGTCACCGGCCCCAGCGTCAGCTCCATCCGCTCCATCCGCGCCAGCGCGAGGAACCCGGCGGTCTCCGGCACGGAAATCGCGTCGAACGTACGCCCCGTCGGCAGCAGGATCGACGCCGTCGGCTGCTTCTGCCACATCCGCCGCGCGACGGTCGCACTGCCCGTCGCCTGCGTCGCCCAGTCCGGACGCGCCGGGTGCGACCCGGGTGCCGGGCACGCGGCGTCACCGCAGGAGCAGCGCTGAGCGCCGTCGACGGCTTCCAGCCAGGTGCCGGGGAACACGTCCCAGTGGCGCTCCTCGGCGTAGCGAACAGCGGTCTCCAGCAGCGATTCCCCGCGCTGCTTCGGGATCTGAGCGGCTTCGGTGCCGGCGATCGTCTCTTCCACGATGAACACAACTCTGGTCGTCACCAGGGGTTACGCCCACCCGCGTGCGCGGGGAGGAGCATCGCTTCCGTGGCCGGGGCGCATGGGTGCATGTGCGGGGGCGCGCGGGAGGAACCGTAGCCGGAGCTGGGTAGCCACGAGTGGGGCCGGCAACAGCCGTTACCCCGGCAATCCTCACATGCCTCGCATTTTCGCCTGGTCGGCGGGGCATTGATCTTCACGGCCGGATCCTTTCGCCGGGACGTGAAGGGGCTCGGCCGCGGAAGACACGTCAACTCGGTGCGTGGGCAGGCACCGCAGCCACAGGGGGTACGCCATGGCCGCAAGGCCGCTCGTCGCCCGGCAGCCGAACGAACGGCTCCAGGCGCTCATCCAGGAAGCCGGATGCTCCAACGCCGGCCTCGCCCGCCGGGTCAACATGTGCGGGGCCGAGCACGGCCTCGACCTGCGCTACGACAAGACGTCGGTGGCGCGCTGGCTGCGCGGGCAGCAGCCACGGGGGCGGGCCCCGGCGATCATCGCCGAGGCGCTCGGCCGCAAGCTCGGCCGTACGGTCACGATCGACGAGATCGGCATGGCCAACGGCAAGAACCTCGCCTCGGGGGTCGGTCTCCAGTTCTCGCCGACGGTGCTGGGGGCCATCGAGCAGGTCTGCGAGCTGTGGCGCAGTGACGTGGGGCGGCGGGACTTCCTGTCCGGGGCCTCCGTCGCCGCGTCCGCGCTGGTCGAGCCCAGCCGTGACTGGCTGATCTCCGCGCCGGACGCGCAGGTGTCGCGCTCGGCCGGGCCGCGGGTCGGGCAGTCCGACGTGCAGGCGGTACGGGCCATGACGCAGGCGCTGGTGGATCTCGACCACCAGTACGGMAGCGGGCATGTGCGGCCGGTCGTCGTGCACTACCTCAACAGCGTCGTCTCGGGGCTGCTGGCGGGGTCGTACCGGGAGGCGGTGGGGCGGGACCTGTTCGCCGCGGTGGCCCGGCTGACGGAGCTCGCCGGGTACATGGCCGTGGACACCGGGCAGCCCGGTCTGGCCCAGCGCTACTACATCCAGGCGCTGCGGCTCGCCCAGGCGGCCGGGGACCGGGGCTACGGCGGGTACGTGCTCGCCGCCTCCATGAGCCATCTCGCCGCGCAGCTCGGGAACCCGCGGGAGATCGCGCAGTTGGCGCGGGCGGCGCAGGAGGGGGCGCGGGGGCGCGTGACACCGCGTGCGGAGTCGATGTTCCTCGCGGCGGAAGCGCGCGGGCACGCCCTGATGGGCGACGCGCGCGCCGCCCTGAGCGCCGCCGGGCGCGCGGTGAGCGCCCTGGAGGCGGCCGATCCGGCCGCCGGGGACGACCCGGCGTGGATCGCGCACTTCGACGAGGCCTATCTGGCCGACGAGTTGGCCCACTGCCACCGGGATCTGGGGCAGGCCGAGGCGGCGGCGCGGTGTGCGCAGGAGTCGCTGGCCGGGCATCCCGAGACGCGGGCGCGCCGCCGGGCCATCGGTTATGTGCTGTTGGCCACGGCACAGGTGCAGCAGCGCGAGATCGAAGAGGCGTGCGGCACGGGCATGAAGGCCGTCGAACTGCTGGAGGGACTGCGCTCCAACCGGGGCGCCGAGTATCTGGAGGACTTCCAGCAGCGGCTGGAGCCGTACCGGGACGAGGCGGTGGTCAGGGAGTTCGGGGCGCGGCTGGACCTCCAGGCGGCGGCGTGAACACAGGGTCTGCGGATGCGTGAACGTGCGGAAACGGCCGCTTGACGCGCGGGAGGTGAGATGAGCGGCGTGCCGTGACCCGGTTTTGTTACCGCGCTCACAGGGCAGGAGGTCTCGCCCTGTGCTGCGTGGCACCGGGCTCCGGGGACCCGGTAGCGTGACCCGACGATTCACAAGGTCCCCCATTAGTAGGAGTCCCGGTGACGCAGAGTGGACAGGGCGAGGAGCCCTCGGCGCGCCCCGCGCGCGAAGGCATCGTGCTGCCCTCCGACGGTGGCGAGCCCCTGCTGCCGGGGATGACGGGCGGACCCGGTGACGCACCCTCCGGCCGTCGGTCCGGCCCGCCCCCGACCGGCCAGGCCCCGGCCTCCGCCCCCGCCGAGGGGCAGACCTGGGGCCGGCCGTGGGGCCCCGACCAGCAGACCCCGCCCGCACAGCCGGGCCAGAGCTGGCAGTCCCCACCGCCCCAGCCACCGGCATGGGACGCCCAGCACCCCACTCCCGGCACACCGGGCCAGGGCGGCGCGCTGCCCCCGGAGGGCACCCAGCCCCCGAACCCGTACGCCGGCCCGTACGGCGCGCCCGCGGGCGACGCCCAGTACGGCGGCCCTCTCGCGGGCGGCGCCCCGCTGCCTCCGGAGGGCGGACAGCCGCCGCAGCAGGCCGGCCCGTACGGCTCTCCCGCCGGGGGCGGCCTGCCTCCGGCCTCCGGGGGTGCGTACGGGCCCGCAGGCGGGGGTGGTTCGCTGCCGCAGGGCGCTGACGCGTACCACTCCGCCGCCGGGACAGCGGACCCCCAGGGAGCCGATGCGTACGGGACCGGCCCCGCCGGGGGGCAGCAGTCGCCGCAGCAGGCTGACGCGTACGGGACCGGCTCGGTGGGTGGGCAGTCGCCCCAGCAGGCTGACGCGTACAACTCCTCTGCCGGGGCGCCGGTCCCTCAGGGGACGGGCGGGTACGGGAGCGGTGCTGCCGGGGGGCAGCAGTTGCCGCAGCAGGCTGACGCGTACGGGGCCCGTCCTGCGGGTGGGCAGTCGCCGCAGCAAGCTGACGCGTACCGGACCGGCTCGGCGGGTGGGCAGTCGCCGCAGCAGGCCGACGCGTACGGGGCCCGTCCTGCGGGCGGGCAGTCGCCGCAGCAGACCGACGCGTACGGGACCCGCCCCACCGGCGGGCAGCTGCCCCGGCAATCCGACGCGTACGGATCTCCCACCGGTGGCAGCCTGCCTCCGGCCTCCGGTGCGTACGGGTCCGCTGCCGCAGGCGGCCCGCAGCCGCCGGTCTCCGGCGGGCACGGGTCCGCCGCCGGACGTGCGCCCCTGCCCCCGGCCGCCGACGAGGGGGCGACGCAGTACATACCCCCGGTGGGCCCGGGCGCGCTGCCGCCCGAGATGCCCGCCGAGCAGGACTCCGAGGCGACGCGGTTCCTGGGGACCGGGCCGTTGCCGCCCGCCTCGAACCCGGACGCCGAGGCGACGCAGTACATCGCGCCGGTGCCCGCCGGGGCCCAGCAGCCGCCCGCCGGGTTCGAGAACCTCTTCCGCAGTGAGCACGGCGCCGAGAGCCCGGCCGCGGCCACCCAGCAGATGCCCCGCTTCGAGCAGCCCCAGCCGCAGTCCCAGCCCCAGCCCTCCTACGCCC
>NZ_NGFN01000163.1 GCF_002148965.1 Streptomyces swartbergensis
CCCTCCCCGGTCCGGCCACCCCGGCCGACCCGGCGGGCACGGGCCAGTACGAGCGGCCGCAGGTCAACGGCGCCCGGGGCGGGGCCGACTTCGGCGCCCCGCGTCCGCCCGCCCCGCAGGCACGGCCCGCGCGGCAGGAGCCCGAGGCCCTGCCGCCGGCGACCGGTCCGGGTGACGGGCGCACGCCGCTGTACGACACGCTCGAGACCAACTGGTTCCACGGCCAGCAGGAGCAGCAGGAGCAGAGCAACGGCTCGGCTCCGGCCCCGCAGCAGCCGCAGGGAACCGGCGGGCCGCAGCGCTCCGCCCCCGCCGGCTGGCGCAGCTCGCCGAACGACGACCTCGTCCGCCAGGCCGAGCGCGTCCGCCAGCCCGCCGCCGGCGGTGTCACCACCTCCGGCCTGCCGCGCCGGGTGCCCCGGGCGAACCTCGTTCCGGGCACGGCTCAGCAGCAGCCACAGCAGAGCGGTCCGCAGATCTCTCGTGCCCCCGATGACGTCCGCGGTCGGCTGACCAATCTCCGCCGCGGTATTGCACAGGGTCGTCAGGCCGGGTCCACCCAGACCGGCAGCTTCCCTCGGCCCTCTCACCAGCAGGAGCGTTAGTTGAGTCCGATGAGCCAGGCGGCACAGAATCTCAACTGGTTGATCACCAACTTCGTGGACAACACCCCCGGGGTGTCCCACACCGTCGTCGTGTCCGCCGACGGTCTCCTCCTGGCGCTGTCGGAGGGCTTCCCGCGCGACCGCGCGGACCAGCTCGCGGCTGTCGCCTCCGGCCTGACGTCCCTGACAGCAGGTGCCTCCCGGATCTTCGAGGGGGGCGATGTCGCGCAGACGGTCGTGGAGATGGAGCGGGGATTCATGTTCCTCATGTCCATCTCGGACGGCTCGTCGCTGGCGGTCCTCGCCCACCCCGACTGCGACATCGGCCTCGTCGGCTACGAGATGGCGCTCCTGGTCGACCGCGCGGGCGCGGTTCTCACCCCCGACCTGCGAGCTGAACTCCAAGGCAGTCTGCTCCATTGATCGGCCCCGGTTCCACCCGTCTCACCACATCACCGTCCGGCCGCCACACACCCCACACAGGCCTCGTCAGACGGCTCGACTGACCGACTTGCTGTCCCGCCCGGAGGACCCATGACCCCGCCCCCCGCCTCTCATGATCCGTACGCGGAGCCGTACGAGGACGAGGGCGACCAGCCGCTGGTACGGCCGTACGCCATGACCGGCGGCCGGACCCGGCCGCGTTATCAGCTGGCCATCGAGGCACTGATCAGCACGACCGCCGATCCCGCGGCGCTCATGGGGCTGCTCCCGGAGCACCAGCGCATCTGCCACCTGTGCCGTGAGGTGAAGTCGGTCGCCGAGGTCTCGGCACTGCTCAACATGCCGCTGGGTGTGGCCCGGATCCTGGTCGCGGACCTGGCGGAGGCCGGGCTCGTCGCCATCCACCAGCCGGGCGGCGACGACGCCACCGGTGCGCCCGATGTGACACTGCTCGAAAGGGTGCTCAGTGGACTTCGCAAGCTCTGACGCGGGTCGCTCCACCACCTCCGCGAAGATCGTGGTGGCGGGCGGCTTCGGCGTGGGCAAGACCACGTTCGTCGGCGCCGTCTCGGAGATCAACCCGCTGCGCACGGAGGCCGTGATGACCTCCGCCAGCGCGGGCATCGACGACCTGACCCACACCGGGGACAAGACCACCACCACGGTGGCCATGGACTTCGGCCGTATCACCCTGGACCAGGACCTGATCCTGTACCTCTTCGGTACGCCCGGTCAGGACCGGTTCTGGTTCATGTGGGACGACCTGGTGCGCGGCGCCATCGGCGCCGTCGTGCTGGTGGACACCCGCCGTCTCGCCGACTGCTTCCCCGCGGTCGACTACTTCGAGAACAGCGGTCTGCCCTTCGTCATCGCCCTCAACGGCTTCGACGGCCAGCAGCCCTACACCCCCGACGAGGTGCGGGAAGCTCTCCAGATCGGTCCGGACACCCCCATCATCACGACGGACGCCCGGCACCGGGCCGACGCGAAGAGTGCGCTGATCACGCTGGTCGAGCACGCTCTGATGGCACGGCTGAGGTAGCACCCAATTCAGAAGCGCAATACGGCAGTTGTCGTAGATGCACCGGAGCCGACTGTGTCCTTTGACACGCTCGGCCCCGGTGTTCATAACGTTTCGGCAGAGGAATCTGGTGGTACGGCCACGCGTCGCGCACATCCGGTCTCGCTGCGCGCACGATCGCCCCGCCTTTTGGCGGGGCTCGCTCTTTATGACCGTTTTATCTGTGGCTTACATCCCTCGGAATCCCCACCTCGGACTGTTTGGAAGAGCGCAGGCCGTCGTGCTGGAATGCCTGAACTGCCCAATAGTCAATGACGTACACGTCAGTCGATGGCGTACCGGGCTCTGAAAAACTGCGGCACAGCGTTGGTGCCGACCGCCGAGAGGTTGTTGGTCGAGTGAGGCGAAGCAAGAACAGTCCCGAGCCGTCGGCCCGGGGCAACTTCACCCCGCCGCCGCGCACAGCGGCGCCCGCCCCCGTGCCCGGTTCGGAGCCATCGGCCGCGCCCGCCCCGAGCGGCGGCCGTCTCTCCCCGCGCAACTGGCGTGTGGCGACCCGGCTCAACGCGATCCTGCTCATACCCGTGCTGGTCGGCCTCGTCATGGGCGGCATCCAGGTGAAGAGCTCCATCGACACCTGGCAGGAGGCCGAGGACGCGGAGAACACCGCGCGTCTGGTCCGCGCCTCGCTGCTCTACGCCAACGCCCTCTACATCGAACGTGACGCGTCGGCGGCGCCGCTGCTGAAGGGCAGCGCCCAGAGCGCCCAGGACAAGGCGACCGTCACCCAGGTCCGCAAGGCCACCGACGAGGCGGCGGACGCCTTCGACGCCGCGGCGCAGAACATGCCGGCCAAGCCCGGCCTGGAGCGCCGGCTGGATCTCTTCCGCAAGGTGGAGCCCAAGCTGGCCACCCTGCGCCAGGTCGCGTACACCTCCAAGCTCAAGGGCGTACAGACCGAGGAGGGCTACGTCGAGGTCGCCCACCCGCTGACGGAGTTCGCCAACGAGCTGGGCCTCGGCACCGGCAACATCACCAGCTACGGCCGGACCGTGTACGCCATCGAGCTCACCAAGGCGGCCCTGTCGCTCCAGCGCTCCATCGGCATGCACATCCTGACCAAGCCGGGCCCGGACGAGGGCAATCTGGCCAGCCAGCGCATCGCCCTGTCCTCGTACGCCTACCTCGAGCGCATCGCCGTGCAGGAGTACATCGGCGGCGGTACCGCGCAGGACGCGGCCAAGCTCGAGGCGGCCGAGGCGAAGATCAAGGCCGACGGCGCCGCGATGGCCCGGGAGGCCAAGGCCAAGAACCCGGACTACGTACCCCCGCCGTCCAAGCCGGAGACGATGGTCTCGGCCGTCGCGACGCTCCAGACCACGGACCCGAGCGCCCGCGCCGCCCTCGCCGAACAGGGCGTCACCGCCGACAACTGGTGGGCGGTCAACACGCTCAAGTTCAACGCCTACGAGAAGATCGAGACGGACCTGGCCGACAAGGCCGTGAGCGAAGCCTCCGACATCGCCGACGACGCCCAGCGCGACGCCTACATCACCGGTGCCGCCGTCGTGGTCGCCCTGCTGCTGGCCTTCATCCTGGCCGGCGCGGTGGCCCGCCAGATGAGCCGCTCGATGCGCCAGCTGCGCAACGCCGCCTTCGGCATCGCCGAGCAGCGCCTGCCGATGCTGGTCGACCAGCTCTCGCGCACCGACCCCGGCCGCGTCGACACCCGTGTCCAGGCCATCCCGATCACCACCACGGACGAGATCGGCGAGGTCGCCCGCGCCTTCGACCAGGTCCACCGCGAGGCCGTCCGGCTCGCCGCCGAGCAGGCCCTGCTGCGGGGCAACATCAACGCGATCTTCACCAACCTCTCGCGCCGCAACCAGTCGCTGATCGAGGGCCAGCTGACCCTGATCACCGACCTGGAGAACAACGAGGCCGACCCGGACCAGCTGGAGAACCTCTTCCGCCTGGACCACCTCGCGACCCGTATGCGCCGCAACGGCGAGAACCTCCTCGTCCTCGCCGGCGAGGAGCCCGGCCGCCGCTGGGACCAGCCGGTCCCGCTGGTCGACGTGTTGCGCGCCGCCTCCTCCGAGGTGGAGCAGTACGAGCGCATCGAGCTGTCCGGCGTCCCGGAGGCCGAGATCCACGGCCGGGCCGTGACCGACCTCGTGCACCTGCTCGCCGAGCTGCTGGAGAACGCCACGACGTTCTCCTCCCCGCAGACCAAGGTCCGTGTCACCGCGACCCGTCTGCCCGACGGCCGCGTCATGATCGAGATCCACGACAAGGGCATCGGCCTGACCGCCGAGGACTTCGCGGACATCAACCACAAGCTGGCCAACCCGCCGACCGTGGACGCCGCGATCTCGCAGCGCATGGGCCTGTTCGTGGTCGGCCGGCTGTCCGACCGGCACGGCATCCGCGTCCAGCTGCGCCCCTCGGGCGAGCAGGCCGGCACGACCTCGCTGGTCATGCTGCCCGACGCGATCACCCACGGTGGTGGCGGCGAGCAGCACGTGGACCGCGACGAGTTCACCGTCTCGCAGATCATCCCGGAGCAGAACTACGGCGGCGAGAACTTCAACCAGCAGCCCATGCGCACGGCGGCCGAGCTCGGCTTCGACGACAGCCGCTACTCCGACGTCCCCGACGACATACGCGAGCTGGACCCCGTCGGCCGCTCCCTGATGCGCGAGGAGCGCCGGGCGGCCCTGGAGGCCCAGTCGAACCAGCAGCCCGCGCTGCCCGGGCAGAGCAGCCAGGAGCCCACCGAGACCCCTGGATACCCCGACGAGTACAACGGACAGCAGGGCTACGACACCGGCCAGGCCTACGACACGGGCCAGACCGGATACCCCGAGCAGCAGCCGTCCGCGTACGACCGCCAGGCGCCGTACGAGGAGCAGCGGGCGTCGTACGAGGACCAGCAGGCGCCGTACCAGGAGCAGCGGCAGACGTCGTACGAGGAGCCGCAGCGGGCGTACGACGAGCAGTACTACGCGCCGAACGGCGGTCTGCCGCAGAACGACACTTTCTCGCCGAACGGCGGCTACCCGGACCCCTCCTCCTATGCGGAGCCGGCCCGGGAGGAGCCCCCGGCGCAGGGTGCGGGAGCGCCCGGCAGCTTCGCCGCGTTCGAGCAGCGGCGCTACCAGGACGACTGGCCCCAGCAGGACGGTTACCAGAACGGCTACCCGAGCCAGTACCCTTCTGAGGCCCAGGAAACGGAATCTGCGCAGGCCGCTGACGCGAGTGAGCAGGACCGCGTAGGCTTCGACCGTCCGGGACAGGCCCACTCCGCCGCACCCTCGCTGACCGACGCCGGGCTTCCCCGCCGCGGGTCCGCCGCGAGCGGTGCGAACGGCACGGGCGGCGCCCGGCACGCGAGCCAGGAGCCTCCGGCCTCCACCCCGGAGAGCAACGGTGACCGCGACTGGCGCTCGGCGAACGACGAGCGGTGGCAGCAGGCCTCGCAGCTCCGGAAGCCCAAGGCGGGCGGGGTCACCTCCTCCGGCCTGCCGAGGCGGGTGCCCAAGGCCAACCTGATCGAGGGTTCCGCCGAGAGCACTCCCCAGGGGGGCCCACAGGTCTCCCGCGCCCCGGAGGACGTCCGGGGCAGGCTGAGCAACCTGCGCCGCGGCGTACAGCGCGGACGCAGCGCAGGCAGTGAAACGAACGGCCAGGGCTTCGGTCCTGACAGCACCTACAACCAGGAGCGTTAGTGTGAGCCCGATGAGCCAGGCGGCACAGAACCTGAACTGGTTGATCACCAACTTCGTGGACAACACCCCGGGGGTGTCCCACACGGTGGTGGTCTCCGCCGACGGACTCCTTCTGGCGATGTCCGAAGGCTTCCCCCGCGACCGCGCCGACCAGCTCGCGGCCGTCGCCTCCGGTCTGACGTCTCTGACGGCAGGCGCCTCCCGGATCTTCGAGGGTGGAAGCGTCAATCAGACGGTTGTGGAGATGGAGCGGGGATTCCTGTTCATCATGTCCATCTCCGACGGCTCGTCGCTCGCGGTTCTCGCACATCCGGAGGCGGACATCGGCCTCGTCGGATACGAGATGGCGCTGCTCGTGGACCGAGCCGGTACGGTCCTGACACCGGACCTTCGTGCGGAGCTCCAGGGGAGCCTGCTCAACTAACAGACGGACGGTGCGTTTTGGCGTCCCGTGGCCGTAAGGTTTCGGGACGCGGCTCCACAGCGATGGGTGCCAGGCACAGTCGGAGGAGGAGAAAGTGGCAACACCCCCAGGCGGTTCGTCTTCGGGCAACTGGTCGTACGGCCCTGCCCAGGGTCAGGGCGACGGTGGGCAGAACCCGAACCGTTACAACTTCCCCTCCGCACCGAGCCACCGGCAGCCGTACGCGCCACAGGGCCCCGGCCCGTCGCCGTACGACCAGCCGCCGGCGCGGCGCATCCAGCCCGTGCAGCCGCAGCGCCGCAACCCGGAGCCGGCGCCCGGCGGGGCGTCGAACCACCACAACCCGTTGGTGCGTCCGTACGCCATGACCGGTGGCCGGACCCGCCCGCGTTACCAGCTCGCCATCGAGGCGCTGGTGCACACCACTGCGCAGCCGCACCAGATGCAGGGCCAGTTGCCCGAGCATCAGCGGATCTGCAACCTCTGCCGGGAAATCAAGTCGGTCGCCGAGATCTCGGCGCTCCTCACGATCCCTCTCGGCGTGGCCAGGATCCTCGTCGCCGACTTGGCGGAGGCGGGACTGGTCGCCATCCATCAGCCCGGCGGCGACGAGAACGCCGGCGGCCAGCCAGACGTGACACTGCTCGAAAGGGTGCTCAGTGGACTTCGCAAGCTCTAGCGGAGGGCCTTCCCGCTCCACCACGTCCGCGAAGATCGTGGTGGCGGGCGGCTTCGGCGTGGGCAAGACCACGTTCGTCGGCGCCGTCTCGGAGATCAATCCGCTGCGCACGGAGGCCGTCATGACGTCCGCTTCGGCGGGCATCGACGACCTGACCCACACCGGGGACAAGACGACCACGACGGTCGCCATGGACTTCGGCCGTATCACCCTGGACCAGGACCTGATCCTGTACCTCTTCGGTACGCCCGGTCAGGACCGGTTCTGGTTCATGTGGGACGACCTGGTGCGCGGCGCCATCGGCGCGATCGTGCTGGTCGACACCCGCAGGCTCGCCGACTGCTTCCCGGCCGTCGACTACTTCGAGAACAGCGGCCTGCCGTTCGTCATCGCGCTGAACGGCTTCGACGGCCAGCAGCCGTACACGCCCGACGAGGTCCGGGAAGCCCTCCAGATCGGCCCTGACACCCCGATCATCACGACCGACGCCCGCCACCGGGCGGACGCGAAGTCGGCGCTGATCACGCTGGTCGAGCACGCGCTGATGGCACGCCTGCGGTAATCGGCACGTTCGCCTTGCGGCCCCCGTTCCTCCTGTGGGAGGAGTGGGGGCCGCGGGTGTTTCTCGGGAGGGGGCGCGATGAGCGCGGAGGCGGCGGCGTTACGGCTGGGCACGACCGTGGCGAAGACGGCGGCGGACATCTGGCTGGGCGGCAGGCGGCGGCAGCAGGAGCGGCATCTGCCGCTGGCGGAGCTGGTGCGGGTACGAGTGCCCGGGCTGCGGTTGCAACGGAGTGTGGAGCGCCAGTTCGGGCAGATCACCGACGCCGTGTTCGACCGGCTGGAGCCCTATCTGGAGCACGAGTTCCGGGGGCTGGACGAATCCGGCAGGCAGGCCGTGATCGACGCGGTGTGCGACACGTTCGCGCGGGCGGACCTCTCCGACGAGGCGGTGCTCGCGGCGGATGCGAACGCCGCCGAGCTGATCCGCCGTATCACCGGGTCGGTGCCGGCGCCGGTGGGCCTGAACGAGGCGGAGTCCCGTCTGTACGAGGTGCTCTTCGCCGAGTGCGTCGAGTACTACGTGCGGATCGTGCGGAGCCTGCCGGTCTTCGAGGAACGGGCGGCGGCCGAGCTCCTCGCCCGGACGGCCACGCTCGGCGCCGAGGTGGCCCGGCTCCTGGAGCGGCTGCCGGACCGCTCCCTGCTCGCGCCGGACGGCACGGACCAGGACACGGCGTTCCGGCGCCGGTACCTGGAGCTGGTCAGCCGGGACCTGGACGAGGTGGAGCTGTTCCGGCGCACGTCCGAGCGGGCGGCGGGGCCCCGGGTGCGGTTGTCGGCGGCGTACGTGAGTCTGCGGGCCACCGGGGACGACGGGAGCCGGCGCCGCAGCGTCCGCTCCCTGTCGCGGCTGCGGCCCGACATGAGCGACTGGGAGGAGGCCGGGGCCGAGAGCTCCGGGATGCGGGTGGAGGCCGGGCTCAGCGGGGCCTCGCGGGTGCTGCTGCGCGGCGAGGCGGGCTCGGGCAAGACCACCCTGTTGCGGTGGCTGGCGGTGACGGCCGCACGCGGTGCCTTCTCCGGGGAGCTGTCCGACTGGAACGGCCTCACACCTGTCTTCGTCAAGCTGCGGGAGTACAGCGGCCGTACGCCGCCGAATCCGGACGCGATGCTCGACGGGATCGCCGGGCCCATCACCGGCATCATGCCCAAGGGCTGGGTGGAGCGGCAGCTCGACTCGGGCCGGGCCCTGCTGCTGATCGACGGCGTGGACGAACTGCTCGACCGGGAGCGCCGGGCGGTCCGGGACTGGCTGCGCAAACTCCTGGTGGCGTACGACAAGGTGCGGGTGGTCGTCACCTCCCGCCCTGCCGCCGCCGGCGCGGACTGGCTGCGCGGGGAGCACTTCACGGCGATGCACCTGGACCGTATGAGCCCGCCGGACCTTGCGGCCTTCGTACGGCAGTGGCACCAGGCGGTACGGGAGCTCGGCGACGACCTGCCCTGTCCCGTGGACGACCTCCCGCTGTACGAGCAGTCCCTGCTGACCAGCCTGAAGGACCGTCCCCACCTCCAGTCGCTGGCGGGCACTCCCCTGCTGGCCTCGATGCTGTGCGCCATGCACCTCAACCGGGGCCGGCAACTGCCCCGCGACCGCATGGAGTTGTACCGGAACGCGCTGCACACCCTGGTCCATGACCGCGACGCCGACCGGAACGTGCCGAGCGCGGTGGACAGCAAGCTGAGCCTCAGCGACAAGCTCGTCCTCCTGCGGGACCTGGCCTGGCGGCTTTCGGACAACAACCGCAGCGAGATCTCCGTGGAGCAGGCCGCCGTGCACGTCGGCCGGAAGCTGCGGGCGATGAGACACCTGGACGGCCTGGAGGGCGGGCAGGTCCTGGACCAGTTGCGGCACCGGTCCGGGATCCTCCGCTCCCCCGCCGAGGCCCGTCTGGACTTCGTGCACCGGACCTTCCAGGAGTACCTCGCCGCGGAGGAGGCGGCCGAGGAGGACCGGATGGGCAGCCTGGCCGGGCGGGCGCATCTGGATCTGTGGCGGGAGACGGTCATCATGGCGGCCGGCCATGCGAACGCGCGGCAACGGGAGGAGTTGCTGGGCGGGATTCTCGACCGGGCGGAGCGGGAGCCTCGGCACGCGCGGACGTTGCGGTTGCTGGCGGCGTCCTGCCAGGAGACGTTGCCGGAGGTCTCCGACGGGCTGGCCGTTCGGTTGGAGGACGCGGTGTCGTCTCTGTTGCCCGCGCGGCGCCCGACGGATCCGCCCGCGCTGGCGGCGGTGGGGTCGAGTCTGCTGCGGAGGCTGCCGCGGTCTTTGGGGGAGCTGACGGAGAAGGCTGCGGCGCAGACTGTGCGGACGGTGGCGTTGATCGGTGGGGCGGAGGCGCTGGGGCTGTTGGCGCGCTATGCGGAGGACAGCCGGGAGGGCGTGGTCGACGCGCTCATAGAGGCGTGGGGGTATTTCGACGCCGAGGCCTACGCCGACCGGGTCCTGGCGGGCATGGCGCTGGAGGGGCGGAGGGTCACCGTCACGCACTCGGGGCAGTGGCGAGCCGTCGGCCGTCTGCCCGCCATCGACACCCTGTGGGTCGACCACGGCGTCTCGGATCTCTCGGTCCTCGACGGGCTGCACCCGCTGAAAGAGCTCACCCTGGTCGCGCTGCGCGGGGAGATCGACTTGTCGCGCCTCATGACCCAGGACTCACTGACCGAACTGGGGCTGAGCGGCTATGCGTCGCTGAAGAACCTCGATGTCCTGCGTGAATTCCCGGCTCTGGACACCCTCAACTTCGGAGTGGTGCCCCTGCCGGGCCTCCGGGAGCTGCGTCTGGCGCCGACACTGGAGTACCTGGGCCTGGTGAACTTCGACGCCTCCCTCGACCTCTCTCCCCTGCGGCACGACCGGATCAGATGGCTGGGGCTGCTCGCCGGCGAGACCTGCCTGCCCCGGGGGGCCCGCACGGCGCTGTCCGCGCTGCCCGGGCTGAGAACCCTGTTCCTCAGGCAGATCGACGTGGCCGCCTGGATGAAGACGGGATCGTTCCCGCCGGCCGGCCTGACGTATCTGAACATGACGGAGTGTGTCCTCCCCGACGACCCCGAAGCGCTGAACATTCCCGGCGTGCGCGTCGTCGTCCACTAGGGAGGTCGCACCACGGCCCCGCCCTCGCGAAGGAGAACGGGGCCGCAAGGGCGTGGAAAAGCTCAGCGCCAGCTGTGCGGAGCGCGGAAGCCCGGCTCGCGTTCCAGGCGACGCCACCCGGCCTTCACGCGGCCGCGGTGGGTCGGGGTCGGGTCCGTGGGGCGGGCGGCGGCGCGAGCCAGGAGGATCGCCGTGATGGCGGCGACTTCCTCGGGCTCGGCGTGGCCCTTCTCGACGCGGATGTCAGGGGTGTTCATGGGTGTCAGTCTCCGTGAGAGAGAGGTCCGCGGGGTTGCCGCGATGGGTCCGCCGGGTTATTGCGGAGGGTTGCCGTGCTTGCGGGAGGGCAGGTCGGCGTGCTTGGTCTGGAGCATCGCGAGGGACTTGATCAGCACCTCGCGGGTTTCCGCGGGGTCGATGACGTCGTCGACCAGGCCGCGCTCGGCCGCGTAGTAGGGGTGCATCAGCTCGGACTTGTACTCCTTGACCATGCGGGTTCGCATGGCCTCCGGGTCCTCGGCCTCGGCGATCTGGCGGCGGAAGATGACGTTGGCCGCACCCTCCGCGCCCATGACGGCGATCTCGTTGGTCGGCCAGGCGTAGGTGAGGTCGGCGCCGATGGACTGGCTGTCCATGACGATGTACGCACCTCCGTAGGCCTTGCGCAGGATCAGCGAGATCCTCGGCACGGTCGCGTTGCAGTACGCGTAGAGGAGCTTCGCGCCGTGGCGGATGATGCCACCGTGCTCCTGGTCGACGCCCGGGAGGAAGCCGGGGACGTCCAGAAGAGTGACGATCGGGATGTTGAAGGCATCGCACATCTGGACGAAGCGGGCCGCCTTCTCGGAGGCCTCGATGTCCAGGACACCGGCGAGCACCTGCGGCTGGTTGGCGACGATGCCGACGACCTGGCCGTCCATCCGGCCCAGCGCGCAGATGATGTTGCGGGCCCAGCGCTCGTGGACCTCCAGGTAGTCGCCGTCGTCGACGATCTCCTCGATGACCTTGGTCATGTCGTACGGCCGGTTGCCGTCCGCCGGGACCAGGTCGAGCAGGACGTCCGAGCGGCGGTCGACCGGGTCGGAGGCCTCCGCGCGGGGCGGGTTCTCGCGGTTGTTCTGCGGCAGGAGGGTGAGGAGGTAGCGGACCTCGGCGATGCAGGTCTCTTCGTCGTCGTAGGCGAAGTGGCAGACGCCGGACGTCTCGGCGTGCACGTCCGCGCCGCCCAGGCCGTTCTGCGTGATCTCCTCGCCGGTGACCGCCTTGACGACGTCCGGGCCGGTGATGAACATCTGCGAGGTCTCGCGGACCATGAAGACGAAGTCGGTGAGGGCGGGGCTGTAGGCCGCGCCGCCCGCGCACGGGCCGAGCATCACAGAGATCTGCGGGATGACCCCGCTCGCCTTGGTGTTGCGCTGGAAGATGCCGCCGTAGCCGGCGAGCGCCGAGACGCCCTCCTGGATGCGGGCGCCCGCGCCGTCGTTCAGCGACACCAGCGGGGCACCGGCCGCGATGGCCATATCCATGATCTTGTGGATCTTCGTGGCGTGGGCCTCGCCCAGAGCGCCGCCGAAGATGCGGAAGTCATGGGCGTAGACGAAGACCGTCCGGCCCTCCACCGTGCCCCACCCGGTGATCACACCGTCGGTGTACGGCTTCTTGGCCTCCAGGCCGAAGCCTGTGGCCCGGTGCCGGCGCAGTTGCTCGACCTCGCGGAAGGAATCCGGGTCGAGGAGGAGTTCGATGCGCTCCCGCGCGGTCAGCTTGCCCTTGGCGTGCTGCGCCTTGGTCGCTTTCTCGCTCGGTCCGGCCACCGCCTGCGCACGGATCTCGTGCAGTTCGGCCACGCGTCCGCGCGCGTCGGTCGGCTCACCCGGCGCCTCATCCAAAACGGTCATGTAGTGACCTTACGAAGCCGAGCAAGGAATGCGAGCCGTCGACTCCTCACAGTCTCCGGCGTGTTTTCCTGGTACCCCTGAACAGAACCAGGGCGGGGTGCAGCCCTTCTGACTGCTCAGGGGGCGTGTGGCTTGTAGGGGTCGGACAAAGCCGTCAGCCGAGAGTCATCTCACAGACGTGGGTGGCGCATGCCTTCCCCGGGGTGACGCGCAGGCGCAGCCGGCGGCCTGTGGAGAGTACTTCGACCGTCTCGTCGGCGTGGCGGACCCGGCGGACGGGGCGGTTCCAGATGATCTCCAGTGGTTCACCCGTGCGGGGTGGTTCGCTCACGCAGAGGGTGGCGGCAGGGCCCCGGCGGACGGTCAGCACGCTCGCGCCGGCGGAGACGGTGAGTGGGCCCGCCGTGCCGGCCTGCCAGAAGTTGGCGGCCGTGAGGCCGAGGGAGGGCACGGTGACCGCCTGCCGGCCGGCGTCGTTGGCGAGGACCGACATCCAGTGGCGGTCGGCGGCGCGGCGCGCGAGAGCGCGGCGGGACGCGCCGGGCATGAGGACGTAGGCGTAGCCGGCGTCCTCGGGGTCGGTGCCGTGGTCGATCCAGAGGGTCTGCCAGCGGCGGGTGCGCCGCTCGGGTGTGCCGCCGGTGTTGATGTCGGACCAGGCGCCGGTGCGCTCCTCGCGCAGCGCCTTCGGCTCGCCGTCGAGCAGCACCCAGCCGCCGTGGTCCTCCAGGTGGGCCCAGTCCGGGCCCCGTACGAAGGTCTGGGTGCCGGACGCGCCGAGGTTGCGGTTGTCGACGATCGTCTCCACCGGGACACCGTCGGAGCAGCTGATCCCGGCGCCCAGGCAGATCACCGCGTCCGCGACGCAGAACCAGGACTTGCGGGCCCGGAGGGTGGAGCCGAGGCCCTTGAGGTGCTGGCCGATTGCCGCGTACGCGCCGTCGGTGGTGCCGCCGACCCAGCGCGCGTCCGGGCGGGCCGTGCCCCACTCGCCGCCTTCTCGGTCGGCGAGGCGCTTGGTGGAGACGGTGGTGCCGGGCAGGCGGTACCAGTCGACGGTCGGCCAGTACCAGTCCGTGTACTGGTCGCTCGCGCCGGCCCACCAGCTCACCATGCCCGCGCCGGTGTGCCAGCCGCGTGGGTTCTCGCCGTTGCCGCACTCGTAGTGGGCGATGCGGTCGCTGGCCATGGCGATGTTCACGGTGAAGCCGGGGCGGCGGTGGACGGCGCGGTCCATGGCGGCGAAGAGGCGGTGGCCGGCCGGCTCGGGTGCGGCCGGGAGGGGCGAGGCGGCGATCGCGTGCAGCCGGGCCAGGTCGGCGACGCCGAACTGGCGTGCCGTCAGGACCGGGGTGACCGTGTCCCGTTCGATCCAGCCCTTGATCAGGGCGTGCCAGCGGTCGCGTTCCGCCGGGCTCGCGCCGGCCGCGAGGAGCGCGATGGCCGCGATGAGCTGCCGGCCGTGGAAGTGGTCGCTGCGCATGACCTCGCGGTCGTCACCGGTGAGGTGACCGCGGCTGATGGCCCGGCCGTTGACGCTGTCCATGACCAGACCGTCGTGGACGAGCGGTGCGTAGGCGTGCTCGACGCTGTCGAGGACGATCTGCCGGTTCGGGTCGGTGACCTCCCAGTCGGATCCGGCGAGCAGGGCGAAGAGGCGGCCGAGGCCGTCGAGCACGACCTGGCCGTACGTGCCCGAGTAGGCGACCCAGGTGTGCTGGACGAAGGAGCCGTCGGCGTAGAGGCCGTCGCCCCGGGTGACGTACGGGAAGACCGGGGAGAGCGCGTCGCGAGCGAGGGCGATCTTGCCCGGGTCGCGGCCGAGGATGCCGCGCAGGGCGACGGAGCGGCACAGGTCGACGCGGTTGGCGCCGGTGGAGGTGCCGGAGTAGTCGCCGAGGGCCGAGTCGGGTACGAAGTGGTCGACGGCGGCGCAGGCCGCGGTGACCCGGGCGCCGCCCAGCTGCTCGTACAGGGCGGCCGTGATGTCGGTGAGCGGGCGCGGGCTGCCGATCTGCCATTCCCACCAGTTGCCGTAGCGGGTGGTGGCGGGGTTGTAGACGGTGGCGGAGAGGTGGTCGAGGCCGCGCAGGATGCCGGCGAGGAGGTCCGGGTCGGCGGTCGAGCCGGTGCGCTGCTGGACGTAGGCCTGGGTCATGGTCCACAGGCGTCTGTAGCTCATGGTGATCCCGGCCGGCGGGTCGAAGGGGTGGCCGGGCCAGAGGGAGTCCGCCGCCGGGGCCATGGTGGCGTGCAGGCCGCGGGCGCGTTCGCCGGTCTCCGCGAGGCGGGAGGCGTACGGCTGCGCGGCCGGGTCGTAGCCGGTGCCCAGGGCGATGCCGAGCCAGCGGCGGCGGAGGGTCTCGTACGGGTCGGTGCCGGCGTCCTGAGCGTCGGCGCCGCGGGGCGTGGGCGTCGCGCCGCCGGTCGCCGCCAGGGCCGCGGCGGCGAGCAGCAGGGCGCGGCGGCCCGGGTGGGGCAGGGCGGCGGCCCTGACCGTACGGCGGGAGAAGACGCGACGCTGGGGAGTCATGCCCATGCCCTACCACGGGGAGGCGGTCACCTGAACGGAGGATCCGGCCGGAGTGACCGGAACGGCGGAACGTGCCCCGGATGTGAGGCCGGGTCAGCCGAAGCGGTTGAGCAGGCGTCTGAACACCCTCGGGGCCAGGGCGCGGAGGCGGTCCGGGAGGGCCAGCCAGGCGGGGACGTAGACCTGGTCGCGGTCCTCGCGTACGGCCTCCCAGACGGCGCCGGCGACGCAGCCGGGCGAGATCTTCCGGGGGTGGGAGCGGTCGTAGGGCCTGCCGCGGCGGGTGAAGAAGGCCGTGTCGACGGGGCCGGCCACCACGAGGGTCACGCCCACGCCCGTGCCGCGCAGTTCCTGGCGCAGCGCCTCGGAGAAGGCGGCCAGAGCGGCCTTGGCGGCGGAGTACACGGCTTCCTCCCGTACGCCCACGCAGCCCGCGATCGAGCCGATCAGCACCACCCGGCCCCGCCCGGCCGCGATCATGGAGGGCAGCACCTCGCGCACGAGGTGGAGCGTGGCGTTGAGGTCCAGGGCCAGCACCCGGTCGATGTCGGTGTGCGG
This sequence comes from Streptomyces swartbergensis, assembly GCF_002148965.1. Classification (GTDB taxonomy): domain Bacteria; phylum Actinomycetota; class Actinomycetes; order Streptomycetales; family Streptomycetaceae; genus Streptomyces; species Streptomyces swartbergensis. The sequence continues at coordinate 15,558 of NZ_NGFN01000163.1, forward strand.
CATCGCGGCGAACGGGCCCGCCCAGCCGATGCCCGCCCCGGCGACCAGGACGTCGACCCGGCCGGTGGTGTGCAGCGCGGACTGGGCCAGCAGGCGCGGGCCGTCCGGGGCGGCGAGGTCGGCGGGCAGCACGACGGCCGAGGTGCCGGACGCCGTCTGCTCCAGACGGTTGCGGTCACGGCCGCTGAGGAGAAGCTGCCAGCCGTCCACGGCGAACCGCCGTGCCGTGGCCGCCCCGATGCCCGAGGAGGCCCCGGTGACGAGGGCCACGCGCCGGTCGAGCCGCCGGGGCGGCCCGTGCTCGCGCGCCGGGGAGGGGGCCGCGGGACGGCGTGGGGCGGCGCCCGCCGGTGGGTCGTAGGCCGAGCCGGAGCCGGTGAGTGTCATCGGTCGGTCTCCCTGCGCTGTCCGTCCGCCGTGGTCTCGGCTGTCTCCGTGCTGCTTCCCGGGAAGGGAATGCCGTCTGTCTCCATGCCGGTCCCTTGAAACGGAACCTCGTCTTCCAGGACACCGCCACCGCTGGGTCCCGCGCCAGTGCTGAGGCCGTTCCGGCGGGCCGGTCTCACCCGGTCCGGCGCGCGCCGCGCCGTGGGCGGTCCGCGGGCCGGGCCGCTGCGCACGGGACGTGCACGGGATGCGACAGGACCACCCCTGCGTGCCGCCCGGTGCCGCCAGGCGGCGGTATGGGCGGTACAGGGACCGGCCGCGCGGGGTTACGTAGGGGGCACCCGTGTCCGGTACGGCCCCCGTGGCGAGGTGACCATGCGTGTGCTGCTCGTCCATCCCAGCGCCCTGATGTACTCCGAGATCTTCCTGCGGCTGGAGCCCCTGGGCCTGGAACGGGTGGCGGGCGCGGCCCGCGAGGCCGGTCACGAGGTGCGGGTCGTGGACCTTCAGGTGCTGAGCCGCGGGACGCTGCGCGGCGAGGTGCGGTCCTTCCGGCCGGAGGCGCTCGGCATCTCGCTGAACTACCTGGCGAACATCCCGGAGGCGATCGAGCTGGCCGCGGAGGTGAAGCGGGCGGTGCCTGACTGCTTCGTGTTCCTGGGCGGGCACAGCGTCTCCTTCGTCGCCGAGGACGTGCTGGAACAGGCCGAGGGGGCGGTGGACGCGGTGGTGCGCGGCGAGGGCGAACCCGCGATCACACCGCTGCTGGAGGCGGTCCGCGACGGCGGCGTGGCGGACGTGCCCGGCGTCGTCACGGCCGCCGGCCGGGGTCCCGCGCCGCTGATGCTGCACGGCATCGACACGCCGCTGCCCGCCCGGGACCTGATGCGCGCCCGCCGGCGGTACTTCATCGGCGAGCTCGACCCGTGCGCCTCCATCGAGTTCACGCGCGGCTGTCCGTGGGACTGCTCGTTCTGCTCGGCGTGGACGTTCTACGGCCGCAGCTACCGCAAGGCCTCGCCCGAGGCGGCGGCCGAGGACCTGGCGAACATCCGGGAGCCGAACGTCTTCATCGTCGACGACGTGGCCTTCATCCGGCCCGAGCACGGGGACGCCATCGCCGCGGAGGTGGAGCGGCGCGGCATCCGCAAGCGCTACTACCTGGAGACCCGCAGCGACGTCCTGCTGCGCCACCCCGAGGTCTTCGAGCGGTGGGCCCGGCTGGGCCTGAAGTACATGTTCCTGGGGATGGAGGCCATCGACGCGGAGGGCCTGGACCTGTACCGCAAGCGGGTCAGCCCCGACGAGAACGTCCGCGCGCTGGAGACGGCCCGGCGCCTGGGCATCAAGGTCGCCGTCAATCTGATCGTGGATCCGTCCTGGGACGAGGAACGCTTCCGGGTGGTACGGGAGTTCGCGCTGGCGGTGCCGGAGATCGTGCACTTCACGGTGATGACGCCGTATCCGGGTACGGAGATCTGGCACACCGAGTCGCGGCGCCTGACCACCCGTGACTACCGCCTCTTCGACATCCAGCACGCGGTCGTTCCCACCACGCTCCCCCTGGAGCGCTTCTACGAGGAACTGGTGCGCACCCAGGCCGTCATCAACCGCAAGCACCTGGGCCTGCGCACCGCGGTGGGCGCCGCCCGGGTCCTGACCCGGAACCTGCTGCACGGCCAGACGAACTTCGCCCGCATGCTGTGGAAGTTCAACCAGGTCTACAACCCGCGCCGGCAGTTCGCCGACCACGGCCGGCCGGTGCGCTACGAACTGCCCCTGCCGCGGCACCTCGACGTCGGCGACCGGCGTGCGCTGTACGTCCACACCCGGGGCGCGACGCAGGGCGCTCCGTCCCGGCGGACGACCGACTGACTCCCCGCGCCCGGTATGCCGATCGCGGTCCTGGCCTCCCTCGCCGCCGGCGTCTGTTTCGCCGTGGCCGGAGTGCTCCAGCAGTGGGCCGCGGGCGGGCGCCCGGACGCGGAGGCGCTGTCACCGCGCCTGCTGGCCCATCTGGCGCGTGACCGGGTGTGGCTGGGCGGCATCGGACTGGCCGTGCTCGCCTACGGTTTCCAGTCGCTGGCCCTGGCGTACGGGCCGCTCAGTCTGGTGCAGCCGCTGATCGTCGCCGAACTGGTCTTCGCCGTACCGCTGTCGGCGCGGCTGCACCGGATGCGGCTGGGGTTTCGCGAGTGGTTCGGCACGCTCGCGGTGGCGGCCGGGCTGGCGCTGGCCCTGGTCTCGGCCCGGCCGCACGGCGGCCGGCCGGACGCGGCGGACCTGCTGTCCTGGCTGCTGGTGCTGGGCGCGACGGCCGCGCTGGTGTGCTGCGCGCTGGCGACGGCACGGCTGCTGTCCGGCCCCTGGCGGGCCTCGGCGACGGCGCTGGCGGCCGGGGCGGTGATGGGCACCCAGTCCGTCCTGCTCGCGGCGACGGTGGACCGCCTGCGCCACGGCCTGCTCGCGGCGCTCTCGGCCTGGCAGACCTACGCCCTGATCCTCGCCAGCATCGGCGGCCTGCTCCTCATCCAGAGCGCCTTCCAGCAGGGTCCGCTCGCTGCGAGCATGACGGTCCTGGACGCGACGGAGCCCGTGGTCGCCGTGACGGTGGGCACGGCGGTCTTCGGCGAGACGATCCACACGGGATGGCCGGTGTCAGYCGTGACGGTGACGGGGCTCGCGCTGGTGGGGGCGGGGATCGCGAGC
>NZ_NGFN01000164.1 GCF_002148965.1 Streptomyces swartbergensis
TCCCCTTCCCTTTCCGCTCCCCTTCCCTTTCCGCTTCCGGTGCAGTACCCGCCGCCTACCTCGGCACCTGGCAGGGCCAGGGCAGCGCCCTCGACGGCAGGCTGCCCCTCGGCACGTTCCGGATCACCGTCGAACGGGCCGCCGTCGGCCAGGAGTTGGGCCGCCTGCGCCAGACCGACCAGATCGGCGGCGTCTGCGTCGACGTACTGACCCTGAAGCAGGTGACGAAGAAGGAGCTCGTCGCGACGTCGGTCGGCGCGAAGACCAACCACGGCGGCTGCAACCCGGCCCCCACGACCGTGCGCCTCACGCCGGTGGGCGACGACCTCCAGTACCGGTCGGAGAGCGAGGACTCGGGTCGTCCTCAGGCTCGGATGTCGAAGGTCCGCTAGCGGAGGACCGACCGCTGTACTTGACGAGCACGGTGATCAGCAGCGCGGCCGCGGCGAGCGTGGCGACGAGACCGACGGCCCACAGCCACGGATAGTGCACATGCACCCAGCAGGGCCCGCCCTCGCGGTAGCAGTCGTAGTCCCAGTCGCGGCGCCGCTTGGGCCGTACGGTCGTGCCGATCACCCCGGCGACCACGTACCCTGCCGCCAGCCCGGGCAGCGAGGCGGCCGCCCAGGCCAGCGAACGCGGCTTGCTCTTCTTCCAGTTCATCCGGGTCAGGGGCCACACCCACACGAGGAACACCAGCGGTACCAGGGCCCCCACGGTGACTGCAAAGGCGTACGCGCCGCCGGGCCACGCGGGGGCGAAGTCGCCCCAGAGGTCGTGGCCCCAGTACATGTCGAAGAGGACCAGCGGCATCAGCAGGACGACGAAGCCGGGGAGCACCACGCAGCCCCAGGCGCAGCCCCAGTCCCGCTTCTTCGCCTCGTCGGCGTTCGGCCAGCCGGGCCGGTGCTCGTACCGCAGGGCGGCCGCCGCCGCCTTCCTCCGCTTCGGCCTCACCGACCCCCTGGACAACGCCTCACCCCGGGACGACGACGGTACGCAGCTCCCCGTCGCCGAGGTGCAGCATGCCCTTGCCGGGGGCGACCTGGCCGCCAACCATGCTGCGGGACAGGCGGACGCCGATGAGGTCGCCGCTGGAGGACTCCTGGGGGGAGAGGAGGATGCCGCGGCGGGCCTTCTTCGCGTCGACCTGCCAGCCGGAGAAGCCGCTGCACACGTCCTCCTCGTCACCGGCGATGACGAGGGCGAGGCCGCGTTCGGCGCCCCGGGAGACCAGCTTCTTCAGCTGGCTCTCGGCGTCGCAGTCCTCCAGGATCTCGCCGTCGTCGATGAGGACCGCGATCGGCTCTTCCAGGGACGCCTGGTCGACGAGCTCCTCGAACTCGTCCTCGTCGATGTCGTCGCCGGTGAAGACCTTCAGCACGCCCTCCGTACCGTCGAGTTGGCGCAGCGGCGACTGGCGCGGGGCCGCGATGACCAGGCGCGTGCCCTGGGCCAGGAAGGAGTGCGCGAAGTTCAGCAGGACCGTCGAGCGGCCCGACTTGGCCGGGCCCGCGACGACGAACGCCGGTACGCCCTGCGCCAGATCCGGTCCGAAGCCGACGATCTCGTCGCCGCCGATGCCGACCAGACCCCACAGACGCGAGCGGGAACCGTCCGGGTCGCGCAGCTCCCAGGCCTCCGGGAAGGAAATACGGCTGGGCAGGCTGTCGACGCGGAACGGGCGGCGTGAGCGCGGCACTTCGGCGTAGCGGGCGGTCGCCGCCTCGCCGATCGCCGCCAGCGCCGCGGCCTGGCCCTGACCGCTGGTGTCCTCGGCGAGCAGCGCGAACTGCGTCTCCGTACCGAACTCGTTGCGGAAGGCCCGGCCCGGCGGGATCTCCTCCGGCACCTTGCGGACCGGGATGCCGAGCGCCGAGAAGTCGCTGCGGTCGGCCAGACGCAGACCGTACTTGTCCTCGGTGAGGGTCGCGATACGGCCGACCAGCAGGGTCCGGTCGCCGGTGAGGACCAGGTGGATGCCGACGCTTGCGCCCTCGCGCATCATCGTCTGCAACTCGTCGGTGAGCGAACCGTGGTCGATCTCGCCGAGCGTGGGCACCCAGCCCTCCCAGCGGTCCAGCAGCACCACGATGTGCGGCAGCCGCTCGTCCTCGGACACCGAGGCCCGCTGCTCCCCGATGTCCGCGAAGCCCTTGTCCGACAGCAGGTCCTGGCGGCGGCCCATCTCGCCCTTGAGCCGGTTGACGAGCCGCACGACCCGCTCGGTCTGGTTACGGCCGACCACCGCGCCGCAGTGCGGCAGCCGGGTCAGCGCGTTCAGCGCGCCGTTGCCGCAGTCGATGCCGTAGAGGTGCACGTCGGCCACGGAGTGGGTGCGGGCGATGGAGCCCGCGAGGGTGCGCAGCACCTGGGAGCGGCCACTGCGCGGGGCGCCGCCGATCATCAGATGGCCGAAGGACGAGAAGTCCACGACGACCGGGCGGCGGGACTGGCTGGCCGGCAGGTCCTCGATGCCGTACGGGGCAGGCGGCAGCTTGCCGGGGCCGCCGGCGAACGCGGGCACCTCGATCTCGTCCAGCAGCAGCGTCTCGTCGAGAGCGGGCAGCCACGGGCTGTGCTGGGGCGGGATACCCAGCGAGCGGTTGGCGTCGCGGATGGTGTCCACGAGGACCTTCAGATCGGTGATCTCCTCGTCCTCACGCGCCTCGGCCTTCGGCTTGGCCAGCGCCGCCCGCCCGAGGTCCTCCCAGGTCAGCGGGCCCACCCAGGGCATGAGCACGGCGGGGTCGGCGGCACCGGGCCGCCGTCCTCCGACACGTCCGGACTGGAAGGGCACCAGGGAGGCGTGCCCGAGCCGGGCGTAGGCGCGGCCCGGGGTGTTCTTCGAGATGTGCCCGGCCTCCGGCGAGTCGATGACGTCGGTCGACTCGCCGCCGTCCGTCACGCGCAGCGCGATACGGAGGTTGGTGTTGGCGCGGATCTCGGGCGACACGACACCGCTCGGCCGCTGGGTGGCCAGCAGCAGATGGATACCGAGGGACCGCCCTCGCTGGGCGATGTTCACGAGCCCCGTCACGAAGTCGGGCAGGTCACGCACCATCGAGGCGAACTCGTCGATGACGATGAGCAGCCGGGGCACCGGCTGGTGCGACGGGTCCCGGCGCACCAGGTCCTGGTAGTCCTCGATGTCCTTGGCGTCGGCGGCGGCCAGGATGTGCTCGCGCCGGTGCAGCTCGGCACCCAGCGACTCCAGGGCCCGCTCCACCAGGTGAGCGTCGAGGTCGGTCACCATGCCGACGGTGTGCGGCAGATGCACACAGTCCTTGAAGGCCGCGCCGCCCTTGTAGTCGACCAGCACGAACGTCATGTTCTCGGGCGTGTTCGCCACGGCCAGCGCCGCCACGATGGTCTGCAGCAGCTCCGACTTACCCGAACCGGTCGTACCGGCGATGAGCCCGTGCGGGCCGTCCTTGCGGATGTCGATCCCGAACGGCCCGTCGTACGACTCACCGATGACGGCCAGCGTCGACTGCCCGCCCATCCGCCACCGCGCCACGATCGCGTCGCTCGTCGGCGGCTCCAGCTGGAGCACGTCCAGCAGCCGGCTCGAACCCGGCAGGGCCGAGTCCTCGGTCTCACCGCTGATGTCCCGCAGCGGCGACAGCGACCGGGCCAGCCGCAGACACCACGCGGGGGAGACGAAGTCGGGCCGTACGTCCTTCAGCCGCTCCGCACCGGCCTCCTCCACACGCAGCCGCAACTTCTCGACGCGGCCGCCCTGTTCGGGCTGCGCGTCGGTGGTGTGCCAGGCCTGGAAGGAAGGGAAGGCACCGGCGACCTGCTGGGACTGCTGCTGGACCTGCTGGGCCTGCTCGTACTCCTCGGCCTTCGGCTCGGCGACGACGTACGCCTGGCACTCACCGGGCAGGAACCGCTCCTCGGCGTCGAGGCAGAGGGCGAACATGGACACGGAGGGGCCCTCGCGCAGCAGCCGCACCACACCGGGGAGGGACCTCAGCCGCCGCGACCCGTCCCACACGACGACGATGTCGGGGTCGCTGAAGCTCGAACCACCCTGCGACTTGTTCTGCTCGGCGGCCTTCTTGCGCGCGTCGAGGATCTGCGTCAGCTCGCCGATGCGGGCGCCGACGGTCTCGGCGTCGGTCCCGATGAGCACGTTGACGTCCTGCCCGCCGGACGGCCGGGCGTGCGGCAGCCAGCGCACCCAGTCCCAGGACTCCTGCGCGGCGTTCTCGCTCAACACGTAGAACTGCACGTCCATCGGGCTGTGCAGCGCCGCGGCCTGCGCGACGGCCCACCGCCCCAGCGCCCGGGCGGAATCCCCGGGCCCGGCCATGCCGATGACGCCGAGCGTGCGCAGGTGCAGCGCGACCGGGGCGTCCTCGATCTTCCAGGTGACCTGGCGACGGTGATCGTCCTGCTCAGGGTCGTCGAGCACGACCTCGGAGGGCAACTGCCCCGTCCCGACGCGCAGAAGGAGATGATCGCGGTCCGTACGCCGCCGCTCCCAGAGACGGGTACGCGGCCCGGTCCCGAGGGCGAGGACGGTGGCGGGGTCGGGTATGGCATGCCGCCGGTCGTTCCGCTCGGCGATCAGCGCGTCCTGAGCGTCCTTCTCGATCCGCGCCTTCTGCTCCTCGTACTCCTGAACCTGCTTGGCGTGCGACTTACGCCCGTGCTTCTTGTCGTTGTAGTAGTTCGCGAAGAGCAGGACCGGGCTCAGCGCGGCCATGATCAGGTAGTACCAGCGCTGGAAGATCATGACCGACACGACGGCACCGACCAGCGGCGTCAGCGCCATCAGCCAGGGCAGCGGCCGGGCCTCGTACTCCCGGGGCGCCGACGGCAGCCGGAAGTTGGTCTGCCGCTCGGGCGGACGCAGCCGCGGGGGCCGGTTGTAGTCGAGCCCGATGCCGTCGTCGGACCACTTGAGGGCGGCGTTGGGGGGTGTGTAGCGGGTGAGTTCGAGGAGGGTGTTGCCGATCCCGATCTGAGCGCCGAGGGGCCAGTCGGTCGGGCCGCCCTTCTTCTCCTCCTTCTTCTTCTCCTGCCCCTTCTTCTTGCCGCTCTTCTTCTCGTTCTTCTTCTCGCCCTGGTCGTCTTTCTCGTCCTCGGCGAGGGACTTGCCGTCGAGGGTGACGAGGTCCTCGTCCATGTGGACGGCGACCTGGCAGGTGCCGTCGGTGGCGACGGAGAGGGTCAGGGCCCGGGCGTCGACCTCGGGATCGTCGACACGGACGTACGAGGCGGCCCCGCTGCCGATGTCGTAGCGCCCGACGCCGAGCCGGTGCACGAACCCGGCCGCGGGCCCGCCCACGACCCGCAGCTCGACGAGCCCGGTGGGCTCACCGGGCAGACACCCGGAAGGATCCTGGAGGCTGACGACGGCACCGTCGCGCAGGGGCGATCCCACGACGGTGGCGTTCGGATCGACGGCGTACCCGTCCACGTACACGAGGGGCGCGTTGTTGGCCGGCACCTGCCGGTGCTGTCCCAGCGGGATGATCTGCGCGCCGCTGTGCCCGACCTGCTTGGCGAGCTCCTGGGCGATGTCTCCCACGGTGGACTCAGGATCGGCATCGAGCACGACGTCGGCGGCACCACCGCCGTACGGGTCGACGACGGTCAGAGTCAGGCGCACGACTAGTCCTCCCCGTGCCACTGGGCCGGTGTGGCCGCGGTGGTTGTGTGGCGGCTGCCCCGTCCGCATCCGTCACACGGGTCACAGCCGTAAGGGACGATATCCGTTCGCTGCGGCGGCGGGGCAATGGGGAGGCGTCAGGACGTTCCCGATGGCAACGTCGTACACGACTTCATGACGGCTCGTTCACACACTGGGGTTTGGCACCACAGGCCACACCCGTAAGCTGCTGACGCAGAGCGGACGATCACACCGGTTGCCACGTGCGACCGGCAACTCGGCCGGGAGGCCGATGAGTCCGCAAACAGGGAGCCACGGGGGTTGGCCCTGCGGCGTCGTGAAAGGGAGCGGCTTCATGGCCAAGGACCTTGACATCACATATCAGGACATGCGGGAAGCTGCCAAGCATGTCGTGAAGGAGAAGGAAAAGCTCCAGGAGAGGCTCGAGGGCCTGCGCAAGTACATCAACAACCTTGTGCAGTCCGGCTACGTCACGAAGTCGTCGTCCAAGGCGTTCGACGAGAACTTCGACGAGTTCGTGCAGGGCACGAAGACCACGCTGGACGGCCTTGACGGCATGGGTGACTACCTGACGATGGCTGCGGACAAGTTCGAGCAGATCGATGAGGAGCTGGCGAAGCAGGCTCGCAAGTAAGGGGCTTCCGGCTGTCGCGAGCCGGTGCGGCGAGGTGCGGGGCACCTGGCCGCACCGGGCGGCTGATGAGGGCGCCGCCGGTACTGCCACCTGTGGCGCGAGTCGTGACTGCTTCCCCGGGCTCGGCCGTCGGTTGGCACGTAGTGCCAAGGGTTAGTAAAGTTCGGGCACTTCACATTGCTGAGCGCGGAGGGCCGCGCAATCGGGGGATCAACGTGAACATGCACGCGCTTGCGATGGTGGCTCGTGGCTGACCGTATGCGGATCGACGACCTCGAGGTCATCCGGGAGATGGGCAAGGGCCTCGGACGGATCCACAAGGCATTCGAAGGCCTGCCGGACATTGTGGAATCGTACGGAGAAGACTTCGGGCACGATGGCCTGTCCGACAAATTCGAGGACTTCGAGTCGAACTGGAACCTTAATCGGGACAAGCTTCAGGAAGAACTCAAGTTCCTGTCGGAGTATGCGCTGGCTGCGGCGAAGACCTACAGCAAACTGGATCATGAACTGGCCAAGGCGATCCGAGAGGCCCAGGACTCCGGCAAGAAGGGTAAGTGAGTCGTTGTGGGGGGACGGCCTCGTGATTGGTCGCCACTGTGTTGGTTCGACCCAATTCCGGGAGACCCGGACAGGGTGGCGAGTCTTGGGAAGAAGCTCAAGAAGACCGCTGAAGAGCTCGAGCGTCAGGTAAAGAACCTCAAAGCGATCTCCGAGATCGACTCCTGGGACAGTGACGCGGGACGGGAATTCCGTAAGAGGGCCGAGGGGTCCACGGGCAAGCTGGAAGCGGCACGGAAGCGCTACGCTACGGCAGCGGCCGCACTCGGAGACCAGGTCGTCGACGTCGGCGGAGGCTATGCCGACAAGGTCCACGCCTCGGCCAAGGACTACGCGTCAGACCTGAACCGTGCCCAGCAGATTGCCGACCAGGCTCTCAAGGAAGCCCAGTCGGCGGAAGACGACAAACGCGCTGCGGGGACGAAGCTCGCTGACGAGGAAGACGACTCGAGGAAGAAGGAACTCGAGGACAAGCAGCAGGCAGCCGATGATGTGGTCAAGGCAGCCAAGGAGAAGATCGAAGAGGCGAAGCGCATCCGCGACGCCGCGGCCAAGCGAGCGTGCGACGCGATCGACGAGGTCATCTCCGACGATGCTCTGAAGGACGGGTTCTGGGACAGCCTTCTCGACGACATCGCGAACGTCACCGGCATCATCGCCACCGTCTGCGGAGTGCTGTCCCTGATGGTCGGCTGGATCCCGGTGATCGGGCAGGCGCTGGCCGGCATCCTCGGCACCATCGCCCTGGTCATGTCGTTGGTCGGATTCATCTGTACGGCCATTCTGTACATGCGCGGAAACGCCGACCTCATGGACTTGGGCGAGGCGGCGCTGGGCTTCTTGATGATCGGGGTTGGAAAGGCGTTCTCGAAGCTCGCCGGAAAATACGCCGGGACTGTACTCAAGCGGCTCACCAGGATGAAGTCGAGCAAGACACCAGGTATGGGTAAGGCCTTCAAACGCGACCGTCAGAAATTGAACAGGCTGGGTTCGCAGGGTTTTACCAAGGCGCTCTCGATGACACCCAAGGAGCTCGGCAAGACGATGGCCAGTCCGTTCACCGAGCTGGTCACGAAGAGTGGCTGGAAGGGCTTCGCGGACAACGCCAAGACCGTGTTCAACGTGAACAGTTGGCGGGGTGCGAAGGAAGCGATCTCCGCGAACGGAGGTGTGGCGAAGTCGGTGTCCCTCGTCGACGCCGAAGTTGCCGCCAGCCTGAAGTCGATCAAGCCTATGGCTGCCAACTTCCCGGACATCCCTGGATTGAACGGCGTCAAAACCACCGTCAACGTCCTGACTGGCATCGGATATGCTGTGACCGGCGGCAATATTTACCTTGACGAGAATACTCGACCGGCACTCTAGGAGATCGACATGGCAGTTGAAATCGATGACTGGACCTGTCGGCTGGAATTTTCTGACGGTTGGGTCGATCTGACAGCCGGTACGGGACTCGATGCCGACGGCAAGGCGGCCTGGGCTCGGGGCGTCGTCCAGTCCTTCAACCCCATGGATCTCGTGGCCTCGAAGGAGTCCGTCGAAAAAGACTTGGTTCACCTCGCGCGTGCCGCCGAAAAGAACCAAGCCGTTCTCGCCGCCGCGTTCTTCGCGTTGGGCGGAGCTCACTATGCCACCTTCGACGTGCAGATCTTCGGCGAGGACGGAGCTGCCCTCTCCCTCGACGAGGTGGAACACAGGCTGCGTAGTCATAAGGAGATCGCCGGAGAGCCCCAGGTGAGCAGGGTCGACCTGCCTGCGGGGACAGCCGTACGGCTGCAGGCCATGTACCAGTCCAAGGGGTTGTTGGGCTTCGGTAAGAAGCTTACGGAGGCCGTCTCGTACGCTCTTCTGGTTCCTCAGACCTCGGACGTGCTCCTGGCGACGATGAACTGGAGCGCCATGGAACACAGCGATCAACTCACCCAAGAAGTCGATGCGTTGATGCCAACGCTGCGGTTCGTGCCACTCGACGTGGAGGGCAATCCGATCGCTGAGGGCGCCCCTGATGCCTGAGCACTGGAAGGACGAGTCCGCCACTACACCCCCGAAGGACTACAACCTGATCGTCCCTGACGGCTGGTTCAAGCTGTCGCTCGATCCGGAGGACCGCGACCGCAGCATCATCGCCCTGGCGGGCCAGCAGTTTCAGGGGATTGACAACGCTCCTCTGCTCAAGGAGCAGATGATGCGCGAGTTGCAGAAGACGGCGAAGGACGCTTACCAAGCCGGCGGTATCGAGCTGTACCTTTCGACCCTGCGGGTGGGGCCGCTACCGCTTTCTTCTTCGCTTCTGGTCAGTTTCCCCATGCCGGGAACGATGCCGGCGGCTCGAGATGTGCACACGCTGGCGGAGGTGCTCGGCCGACGTCGAGCGGAGGCGACCGTGGTCAAACTCTCCGCCGCGGGCGGAGCGGTACGAGAGTTCCGTTCAGAAGCAGCTGATCCTCAAACCCAGTTCGGCAACAAGCTCCCCACGACAACCGTCAAGTTCTACGTTCCTGTCCCGGCGACCGAAGAGTGGCTGATCCTTTCCTTCTCCACACCCCTGGACCCGTTGGCGCGTCAAATGGTGGGGCTCTTCGACGCCGTGGCGGATACGTTGCACTGGACCTGATGCCGCAGCGAAGACGTGGCACTGAAGCCGAGGAAGGGGCGACAGGTGGAGAACCGGGGTGACTCCACGTCCGTCGAGGGCCGGTTCGGGGTACGAGACGGCTTGGGTATCGGTGGGGTTATTCTCTGCCTGATCGTCGGGATGGGCGCCATCCTGTTGTTCGTGGGCCTGTGGAAACGGATCGCCCGCGAAACGGTCCCGGTACTGGTCGACTTGCCCGGTGGACCTTGGACGACCGGTGGCATCCTCGGGTCGATCACTGTGCTCGGGGCAGTTGGCGGGATGCGCTGCGCGTCCGGTATCTCCGGCGGGACCCTGCTGGTGCGAGGTATGCGAGCGGCGAGTGTGGCGGTCTGTTGCACAGCCACGTTCGGCCCGCTCTTCCTCATGCTGAGTGGACTGCCCGGGAGGAACTGCCATTCGGCTGACTGTGCCTACATCCCCGGTACCGGCAGCGCACTACTCGCCTACGTCATCAGCGTCGGCGCCGTGGGCTGGCCTCTCAGGCGTTGGAGCCGGGCGCGGGCGGAGGAACGAACGGCGCAGGAGCGGCAACGGATACGGCGCCTTCGCAAGAAAGGCAAGGGGAAGAGCCGGGCAGCTCAGGGCCGTTAGGGCGGTGGGAGACATGCGCTGGGGGCGCACTCCGCAGGTCACTACGGCTGAGGATTGAGCCAGATGCTCCGGGCGAAGTCGTCGAAAGTGGCCACGTTCGTGGTCAGCCAGTCGAGTTCCATGGAAACCGTGCGTACGGTCGCATAGACCTGGTGCTCATCGGACCACCATCCGTAGCGGAGCGAGCCTTTGACGCCCTTGTCACCGAATTAGCGAAGGCATCGCAGCCCCCGGCCTGAGCGATCGGAGCGGAACTCCGCTACATCAGGTGACCGAGCGGGGTGCTCCCCAGCGGCCTGCACCATTAGGCGCAGTTCGGTTTCCTGGTCCTTGCCCTCCGACTGTGCGGCCAAGGCGTCGGTCTCGGACTCGAAGTAGATCACGTGCGGCTCACCGGGACGGCGTCACCAGAGGGGTCCCCGAAGGACACTGTTTCCAACACTGCGGCGGTCATGTCGCAGATTTCCCCCCAGTACTCCATGGCTGCGGTGTCCACTGTGAAGATCGCAACGAAGGGCTTGGAGGGGAAGGGAATGAACACCTGGATCTGGCCGGTAAGGAGCTTCGCCTCCTCACCTGTCGCGGTGAGCTCCGCACCGACGGTGACCTCGCGGACGGTGATGTTCGATACAGCCGGCCCACAAGGCAGCGTGATGCGGCGGCTGTCATTCCCCGGGTCGCGGCGGAGGGACTGCTCGAGTGCGCCAGCAGCCTCTTCGGAGGTTGCGTACGGGGACTCGATCGCGCCCACGGTGAAGGAGAAGTGCACGACACCGCCGTTGTCGTCGCTGAACACACCCATCGCCGAATACGCCAGCCCGGCGTCCGCGAAGACTTCGGTGAGTCCGGCGTAAAAGGGCGCTGCCGAGTCCCACAGATGGGCGTCACCTTCGGGGAAGAGCTCACGGGTGAACTCGTCCGCGGCGGACAGCCGGGCACTTGGCTCAGCGTCGACAGGCAAGGCGTGGAAACCCTCTGGTGCCACGAACCAGAGGGGAGGGACGGCCGGGTCCTCGATGATGGTCGGGATGCCGGACGTTTCCATGCGGTCGGTGCTCATCTTCACGCCTTGCTCGGTTCGATGTCTCCGGGGGCTGGTGTCGCGTCCTGGCCGGCGTCATCCATCACGAGACCTCGCGACTCAGAGACGGCGCCCCGTCCGTGGCCGGGAGTTGTCGACTCGACCCGTACCAGTCCGCTTGGCAATTTCGTGATGACGGGGCGCGTGGCCCCTGCCGGCAAGGAGACTGCAAAGCTGGCGAATCGCTCACGCTGCCCGGCCGACAGTTCGGACTCGGACAGACGGCGGTGACTTCCTGTGAGTAGGCCGACCAGTTCAGTGGTGCTGTGTGAAGCATTCGTCGTCAGCCTGGCCCATGAACCATCCTGGAAGCTGATTCGGAAGTCCCTACGGCCGATGCTGAAACGCTTGACCGTAGTATCAGCGATGTTCTCCCGAGGTGTCTCCCACAAGTCCTCACCGGACCCGAGTACGAGCAGGCGCCGAGTGGTCAACACAATCTCGGTGACGTATCCGTGCGGACGTCGGGAAGGATCGAGCTGCCAAGGCAGAGTGCGTGCGATGTCACCGGCGTCGGCCCACATCACGGGGAAATCCCCCACCTCGTTTTCTCGCTCCTCCAGCTTCCCACGCCCTGGCTCTGGGTTGATCGTGCTTCCGCCCAGAAGGTCGGAGAGAATGCCCCCCGCCACGGCGAAGACTCCAGAGGCGGCAGTTCGCATTCGCACACCGATTCTGCCGGGCAGACGGCGAACAGCGAAGGAGCCCCCCTCCGGCCAGCCAGGCAGCTCGGCCTCGATGTCGTTGCGTTGGCGGTCGCGGAAAGAGCGCCGACCGTCCACGGAGGCTGCGGTTCCGGTCGCGAACGAAGCCGGAAAACGAGCCAGTGTCTCCTCACCGGACTGCGGTTGCCAGTTCACAGGGTTTCCGTCCTCGTCAGGAGGCGACCGATTCCTGGAAACGGTCGCCGGGATTGATCAGTTCGCCGATGTGCGTGGGAATCGACACCAGCTTAGGAGCGATCTTGAGACCGGAGTCGATACCACGTCCCAGGTTGCTCATGGGGTCGATGGACCAGCGGCCGCGGCTGGCCAAGCTAAGACCGCGGGTTCCGAGCCACTGGCCATTGTGGACAGTCTGCTCGGCGACCAGCGTCATCCGTCCCATGAGGCCTTCGGCCTTGATCAGACCGCCGTGCTTGAGACCCCACAAACCGATGGTCTTGCCCTTGACGGTGAAGCTCGCGGCTCCCGCGACGTTGTCACCTATGCCGACGATATTTCGTCCGATCGTCGTGACACCCCGGAATCCGCTGCCGAGATGCGTCGCCCGCGCCGCTGCGACCGCACCGTCTGCGACCTTGACTCCCTTGGCAAAGGCGGTGATGCCCGGAATGGCTCCGAGTGCCTCGAGGCCTATGCTGAACCAACTGACGTCTGCGCCACCTGCCTTCGCCAGAAGATGGCTGATCAGCGCAATACCGCTGGTTACAGCTGCGGCCGTCGCGAAGATGGCTCCCAGGGGCGGGAAGGGCATGGTGATGATGGCGAGCATGCCGAGGATGCCGCTCAGATCTCCGACCAGGTCACCGATCGTCTTGAAGAGGTCGGCGTTGTCGTGGAGCCAGCCCTTGGCGTCGTCCCAGAAGCTGTCCTCGATGGCGTCGTCGAGTTCATCGCGGATTTTGCCGGCGTAATGTGAGGCGCGCTCGTCGCGTTCGGATGTGATCCGGTTGAGCTGCAACCGGTATTCAGTGAGCGGATCGTGGTCGGTGCCGCTCGGGGAGGGACTCGGTTCGCCCGGACCCGGCTTGTTCGTCTCGGTCTTCTTCTTGTCGGCGTCGGCCTCTTCTTGCGCCCTCTTGGCGTTGGCCAGGACCTTGTCGGCCTGGATCTGGAAGCCTTCCAGCTCGCCGGCCCAGCTGGTCAGATAGCCGTGTACGTTCTCGTAGCGTTCCGCCACCTCGCGGAGCTTCTTCTCCAGGCCCTCGGATTCGTCTCGCAGGGAGGCGGCGTACTTGCCCTTCAGCTCGTCGTCGTTGCCGATGCCGCGAAGGAGACGGGCCTGCTCACGCAGAGAGCTCGCGACACCCTTCATCCGCTTGACCTCGGAGCGTATCTCTTCCGGATCTCCTGGGACGGGGTCGGACTCCGCGAGGGGATGCCAGTCGCGGGGCCGGGCTTTGGGAGCCGTTGTCACTTCTTCTTTTCCTTCTTGCGCAGTTCCTTGGCAAGCTCGGCGTCCAAGCCTGTGAACCCGTCGATGGTGGCCTTGATCAGCTTTCCCACGGTGTCGATGTGGGTGAGCAGGCTTTCGCGGTAGTCGTCCCAATTGTCCACGAATTCGTCCATGGCGCCTGTGATGTCACCGCTGCCCCAGTGCTCGCGCATGTCGTCCCGATGGTTGCCCAGGTTCTTGAACTCCTTCTTGATTTTTCGGAGCCGGGACTCCGACTCCACAAGAAGGTCGACGTTCACCTTGAGATCTGAGTCGTTCGCCATGCTTGGTTCTCCGGCCGGGCTGGTGTGGTTCTGCTGGAGCTTGACTCTCAGCGGTTGACGGCTTGGATCTCCTGGACGGTTACGTTCTGCTCGGTTCCGAAGGTCCCGTTGGGGAGGTCCCCGCCAGTGCCGCCTGTCCCGGTCCAGGACACTTCCCACGTGATGGTCGCTCGCAGTTTGAACGCGCCGTCGCCGGAAGAGCGCAGGTACCTGATTCCGCAAGGCGGGGTCTGGTCAGCTTTTCCCTTTGCGTATGGTTCACCGATCGAACCGTCGTCGTTGAAGGTGCACTCGCCCGAGGAAGGGTAGGCCTCGGCATCCGGCGTCCCCGGCTCCAGCTTGAGCGAGATGGGTTTGGCGGTGGTTGTGGCCTGGAGGTTCACACCGCCGACGTCGAGTGAGGCGGTGACTGAGACGTCCTGGAACTTGGCCCGGTCGAGCCAGGCCCAAGTGGGAAGGTTGACCTTGGTGGTGTTCGCCGGGGCGAGGGTCACCTCGGTGTCGGGTACTTTGATTCGGCTATAGGCGAGGTCGGCGAGAATCTTCGGGGTCACGGCGTTCTCCACCGTGGGAGTCTCGCCGTTCTCGACCCAGAATGTCTTCGTGTCGCAAGCAAAGGCAGCCGGGTCTCCCGATTCCTCTCGGCTCTTGTCCCGAACCGCGTCCCACCACATGCCCTTTCCCGTTTCGGACTTATTGAAGTCCTTGTACGGTTCCCCGTTGATGTAGTAGTCCTTGGACGAGGCATAGGCCTCTCCCACACCACTGGCGTGCGGGATGTCCCACTGCTTCTGGAATTCTTTGGAGAATTCGGCGGGAGTCCACTTCGGCTCGTACCAGCAGGCCGGTGGAGTCCAGGCGCCGACGGGCGTGAACTGCCCGGTTTCCTTGGCTCCAGTGCCACCGGTAGATCCACGGAAGACGATGCGCGACTCTAGAGTCTGACCACCGTCCGTCTCGTTACTCCCCGAGACGTCGAACTGAGACCCGCCGGGATCCTTGGCGAAGGCTGCACTGGGCGTCAGAAGTGTGCAGGCGATCACGAGCGTACCCACTGCCGCAGCGGAACCGACCTTGGTCACTGAACGCATCCCTTGCTCCCGCGCACGGACGTCCCGCTGGTCGTCTGCCACACACCCTGCTTGTTCTTCTCCAAGCGAGTGTTGTACAGCACGTAGGAATCGTCCGAGGCCGGGGACCTGTCGACCTTTCCTGACTTTCGGTCCTTGTTGTGCGCCTTGGTCTCATCGGCGCAGAAGGAAACTCCTGCTGACGTGTCGTTGAACAATTGGATCTTGGGGTTGTAGTACCGAGTGGTGCCCGTGTACGTCAGTCCGGCGTCCACCCACTTCTGGACCCACTTCACGGACGTCGTGAGGGCCTCGCCTTGGTAGTAGAAGGTGAGGCCGGGGGTGTCCGTCTTGCCCTTGAGGATGGCGTCGTTGATGGCGGTCTGTGCTCGCGCGGCGTCCGCCAGCACCGCGTCCTCCGTTGCGTTGCCCGTCTTCCAGCTCTCGAAGACGTCTTCCACGCCGCCGGTCAGCTTGATGTCGGGTCGCTCGGCGGAGTCCGAAGCGCTTGGGCTTGAAGTCGCCTCCTGGGATCCGGTGTCGGAGCCCGCGATCTTGTCGTTGTCCTTCGAGCCGGCGTCACTGCTGCCACACGCGGTGAGCAGTAGGGCTGTGGACGCAGCGAGCGCGACAGCAAGGGGCAATGGGCGGCGCTTCACAGTGGACTCCCCGTGGCACATGAGATCAGTCGAGTGCACTGAAGCTATCGGGGAAGTTGCTGTTTTCGCCAGAGCGAACTTCATTGAAAACCGGGTCAATTGGGGCTAATGGGTCCTGTCGGTGTGACGTTGTGTCCTTGCTCTGCTCAAACCCGCTGTTCGATCCGCCGCCCCTCAGTCGGGCGCTGCGGATGGCTGCTGCGGCGATCTTCTCTGCGGTATTGGGCGGTGAACCCCGTAGAGTTCGATAAGGGCGAGTTCTACCAGGGCGAGACGCGCAGGGGGATGGCGTGACATGCGCACCGGTACTTCACAGCCCCCGGTCTCGACGAACACCTTGGATGCCTGCCATAAGTCCTCTCCCGTGGGGAACTTGACCAGCGATCCTGTAGCAGCCGAAGTCCTTGACGGACATTTAGGGCGTAAGGCGGGTGTGCTGGAGCGGACCGTGTCCTGATCGTGCCTCACCGGCGAACACCCCGGACGCCTGATCGTGCTGTGTCTGGGGCGGGTCGGCCTTGTCGCGCGTTTTGCTATCGCGTCGCCCTGCAACCCGGGCACGCGCAGGGCGGATACGTGGACGTGTACGGGACAGGATCGGCAGGTCCGTTAACCGCAGGAAGGATGACCCTGCTCCTGAGCGCCGCCGCGTCCCTGTGAGAGTTGCTGTTATGGCCATGCAACCGGCAGCCCAAAACTACACTCGCGCCCCATGTGTACCCCCAGCCCCACCAAGTACAGCAAGTCGAGAAGAGACAGCTTCTCCCGAGGAGGCCGTGAGGAAGTGTTCGGGGGCGGTGACACACCCTGACCCCCGCCAAATCCAAGGCCCCCGCCAAATCCAAGGCCCGGGCCCGTCACAAACAGTCCCGCGACCCCCGCGCCCACTGGCTGTTACTCGCCCTCACCCTCCCCCTCGTCTTCGCCCTCCTGATCTTCGAGGGCTGGATCCAGCACGAGGTCGACGCCGCTAAGTCGCGGTCGCCCTGTGCCTCGCCCGTGCCGGACGCCGTCGCGAAGGGCGGGCCCGTGATCGGGATCAACCGGGACGGGATCCGGTCCGGTTCGATGCCCGCCCGGACCGTCGCGCTCACCTTCGACGGCGGGCCCGACCCCGTCTGGACCCCTCGGCTGCTCGAACTCCTCAAGCGGAACGGGGCTCGCGCCACCTTCTTCCTGCATGGCGCACAGGCCGCCCGGCACCCGGAACTCGTCCGTCGCATCCGTGCCGAGGGGCATGAGATCGGGTCCAACACCTACACCGGGGCCGTCCTGGGCGAGTCGTCCGCGCCCCGCTTCCGGTCCGAGCTCGAACTGACGCAGAGCGCACTGGCCGGAGCAACCGGAGTGCGTACCAATCTGCTGCGCATGCCGCGGACCACCACTGCCGACACCCTGTGCGGCCGTGAGTGGCAGGCGGCGCGGCGGGCCACCGGGTACGGGTACGTGCTCGTTGCCGCCGACAAGGGGGCGCGGAAACCGGCGCAGGGGATCGTGCGGCAGCTCAGCCAGACGGAGAGCGCGTATCTGGAGGCGCGCAGGCTGCTCAGGGACCGGAGTGTCGACCGGTTCACCACCGTGTCCCAAGGGCTCGGGCTGGTCCCGTACGCGTCCCCGTCCGTCGTCGAGAAGTGGCTGGGGGCAGGGCTGATCCAGGTCACGCGTCTCGGGCAGGCCTTCTCCACCGCCATGATCTGGGTCCTCGGTGTCGCCGGCGGGCTCGGGGTGCTGCGGCTGTTGCTGCTCGCCCTGTTCGCCCGGGCCCATGTGCGCCGGCTGGAGCGGTTCCGGACCGGGGCGCCCTGGATGCGGGAGGTGTCCGGGCCGGTGACGGTGCTCGTCCCGGCGTACAACGAGGAGGCCGGGATCGGGTCGACCCTGCGGTCGCTGCTCGACTCGACCCATCGGGAACTCCAGGTCATCGTGATCGACGACGGGTCGAGCGACCGGACCGCCGACATCGCCGAGAACATGGGTGACGCGAGGGTGGAGGTGGTCCGCCAGCCCAACTCCGGCAAGGCCGCCGCCCTCAACACCGGGCTCGCTCACGCGCGGTACGGCATCGTCGTGATGGTCGACGCCGACACCGTCTTCGAGCCCGATGCCATCGAGCGGATCATCCAGCCGCTGGCGCATCCCGCCGTGGGGGCCGTCAGCGGCAACACCAAGGTCGGCAACCGGAGCGGTCTGCTGGCCCGTTGGCAGCATCTCGAGTACGTCTTCGGGTTCAACCTCGACCGGCGGATGTTCGAGGTGCTGGAGTGCATGCCGACCGTGCCGGGTGCCATCGGGGCCTTCCGCCGGGACGCGGTGGTCGGGGTGGGCGGGGTCAGCGAGGACACTCTCGCCGAGGACACCGACCTGACGATGGCCCTGTGGCGGGCCGGCTGGCGGGTGCTGTACGAGGAGTCCGCCGTCGCCTGGACCGAAGTGCCCACCACGATCAAGCAGTTGTGGCGGCAGCGGTACCGGTGGTGTTACGGCACCCTGCAGGCGATGTGGAAGCATCGCGGGGCTCTCCTCGGCATGGGGCCCGCCGGGCGGTTCGGGCGGCGCGGGCTGACCTACCTCGCGCTCTTCCAGGTCGCCCTGCCGCTGCTCGCGCCCGTCATCGACGTCTACGCCCTGTACGGCGTGCTGTTCCGCGACCCGTGGGAGTCGGCGGCGGTGTGGTTCGCGTTCCTCGGCGTGCAGATCGTCTGCTCCGGCTACGCGCTGAGACTCGACGGCGAGCCGGTCCGGGCCCTGTGGTCGATGCCGTTCCAGATCGTCGTCTACCGGCAGTTGATGTATCTCGTCGTCATCCAGTCGCTCGTCGCGCTGCTGGTCGGCAGCCGGCTGAGGTGGCAGCGGATGAAGCGCTCCGGGACGGCCGCTGAACAGATCGGCGGGCCCGTTCCGTATAGGAGCGTGCCCATGCGTTGACCCCCACTGAACCAGCGGGAAGGGCCGATGAACGACTGGATGACGACGAGATACATCAACTGCCGGTAGACGACGATCTGGAACGGCATCGACCACAGGGCCCGGACCGGCTCGCCGTCGAGTCTCAGCGCGTAGCCGGAGCAGACGATCTGCACGCCGAGGAACGCGAACCACACCGCCGCCGACTCCCACGGGTCGCGGAACAGCACGCCGTACAGGGCGTAGACGTCGATGACGGGCGCGAGCAGC
>NZ_NGFN01000165.1 GCF_002148965.1 Streptomyces swartbergensis
CCGGGCGGGGACATCACGCGCGGGCAGTTGCGGGATGTGCCTGATGTGGACTCGCTGTACTTCACGATGCTCAACTGCAACAAGCGCAGTGTCACGCTGAACACCAAGACCGAGCGGGGCAAGGAGATCCTGACCGCGTTGATCGAGCGGTCGGATGTGCTGGTGGAGAACTTCGCGCCGGGTGCGGTGGACCGGATGGGTTTCACCTGGGAGCGGATCAGGCAGATCAACCCTCGGATCGTGTACGCCTCCATCAAGGGTTTCGGTGAAGGCCCGTACACCGGCTTCAAGGCGTACGAGGTGGTGGCGCAGGCGATGGGCGGGTCGATGGCGACCACCGGGTTCCAGGACGGGCCGCCGATGGCGACCGGCGCGCAGATCGGTGACTCCGGCACCGGCGTCCACGCCGTCGCCGGGATCCTCGCCGCCCTCTTCCAGCGGGAGCGCACCGGGCGCGGCCAGCGGGTGAACGTGGCCATGCAGCACGCGGTGCTCAACCTGTGCCGGGTCAAGCTGCGCGACCAGCAGCGCCTGGCCCACGGCCCGCTGGCGGAATACCCCAACGACGACTTCACCGACGAGGTCCCGCGTTCGGGCAACGCCTCCGGCGGCGGCCAGCCCGGCTGGGCGGTCAGGTGCGCGCCGGGCGGGCCCAACGACTACGTCTACGTCATCGTCCAGCCCGTCGGCTGGCCCCCGCTCACCGCTCTCATCGGCCGGCCCGAACTCGCCCAGGACCCCGAGTGGGCCACCCCCGAAGCCCGGCTGCCCAAACTCGCCAAGATGTTCCAGCTGATCGAGGAATGGACCTCCACCCTGCCCAAATGGGAGGTCCTCGAACGACTCAACAGCCACAACATCCCCTGCGGACCCATCCTGTCCACCCGCGAAATCATCGAAGACCGCTCTCTCGCGGACAACGACATGATCGTCGAGGTGGACCACCCCGAACGCGGCCCCTTCACCACCGTGGGCAACCCGCTGAAACTCTCCGACTCCCCCGTCGACATCACCACCCCACCCCTCCTCGGCCAGCACACCGAAGAAATCCTCGTCGGCGAACTCGGCCTCGCCCACGAAGAGTTGAGGCTCCTGAAGACGCAGGGAGTGATCTGACCGACACCGCTTCCACTCCGTCCCGGGCGCGCTGCGGACCGCACCGCCCGGGACGGTCCCGTCCGAACCCGACCGGAGTGAGGTAGCCCAGCATGTCGACATCAGCACCCCGTACCGCCCAGCCCGCCAGCGGTGCCCCCTGCGCCGGTACGGTCATCGACCGGCTCGTGGAAGCCAACCGCGCTTATGCCGCCGGATTCGTCGACCCGGGTATGGGGGCCCGGCCGGTCCTGCGGGTGGCCGTCGTGGCCTGTATGGACGCCCGTATCGACCTGCACGCCGCACTGGGCCTGGAACTCGGCGACTGTCACACGGTCCGTAACGCCGGCGGGGTGGTCACCGACGACACGATCCGCTCCCTGACGATCAGTCAGCGGGCGCTCGGCACCCGTAGCGTCATCCTCATCCACCACACCGGCTGCGGCCTGCAGACCCTGACCGAGGACTTCCGGCACGAGCTGGAGATGGAGGTCGGCCAGCGTCCGGCCTGGGCGGTGGAGGCGTTCCGGGACGTCGACCAGGACGTACGGCAGTCGATGCAGCGGGTGCGGACCTCGCCGTTCCTGCCGCACACCGACGACGTACGGGGCTTCGTCTTCGACGTGACCACCGGGCTGCTGCGGGAGATCGACCCGCAGTCCTGAACTCCTCCCGGCCGGAGTGTTCAGACGCTCCGGCCGGCCACCGCGGCGATCTGCCGGCAGTAGAAGTCGGTGGTGTTCCGGGTGTGCCGGCGCATGAGCTCCTCGGCGCGGTCGGGGGCGCCTTCGCCGATGGCCTCGATGATTCGGGCGTGCTCGTTCCAGGCGTCCTTGCCGCGCGGTGTGGCGATGGGCATGTAGTACCAGCGCACACGTCGGTCGACCTGGGGGATGAGTTCGGCGAGGACCGCGTTGCGGAGAGCCCGGTGATGTGCCCGTGCAGGGCGGCGTTGGCCTCAGGCGCCCTGGGAGGGGCGCAGGTCGACCCAGCCCGCGGTGTGCAGCCGTTGCAGCGCTTCGCGGATCGGCTGGCGGCTCACGCCGAGTTCTGCGGCGAGTTCGGCCTCGACGAGATGCTGTCCGGGTTTCAGTGAGCCGTCGACGATCAGTTCGGTGAGGGCGTCGTAGACCGCCTGGCGCAGTGGGGCGGGCCGCGTGATCCGGCTGCGGGCGGCCACGGTGGGTGTGTCGGGCATGGGCCCTCTCTCCCTCGTTCGACTGCTGAGGCCGCACCTCGGCTACGAGATACTGAGTTCAGTATGCAATAGACACGACCGTTCGGGCCGGCCTTGCGGACTTTCGAAAGCCACCCGGACTCGCCTCTGGCGCCCTGCTAACGAATGCAGAATACTGTATGCAATCGTCGCTCGACGGTGGACCAGCAGTCGCTCCCGAGGGGGTCACCCCGTGTCGTACCGCACCGCTCTCTCAGAAGTCCTGACCAGTGTCATCGAACCCTCCGCCGACGTGACCGGCGGCGAGGGCAGGTTTCCCCGCGCTTCCGTGACGGCCCTCGGTCGCGCCGGACTGCTGGGGCTCACCGTCTCCGCCGAGTTCGGTGGTGGTGGACGGGGGCTGCCGGAAGCCGTGGAGGTGGTGGCCCGGACCGCGCGCGTCTGTCCGGCGACGGCGGCCGTGCTCCAGTCCCACTACACGGCGGTCGCCGTCATCGAGTCGCACGGCAGCCCCTGGGTGCGCGGCGAGATCGCCGCCGGGCGGCACCTCAGCAGCCTTGCCCTCGCCGAGGCGGCGGAGGCGGCGGAGAGGGACGTCGAGGGGGTGGAGCCGGCGGGCGGCGTCGGCGGACAGGGGCTGGAGGGCCAGCTCCTCGTGCCCCGCTCCGTCGCCGCCCGCACCGGTGACGTGGTTGCGCTGCGGGCCCGTAAGCACCAGGTGGTCGCGGCGGGCGAGGCCGACAGTTACGTCTGGTCCTCGCGGCCGCTCGTCGTGCCGGCCGGGATGAGCCTCTGGCTGGTTCCGGCGCACGCCCCGAACCTGTTCGTCCCGGCCCGGGCCGGGGGTGCCGGGCCGCGCGGCAGCGCGACGTCCACGGTGTTCGCCGACCCGGTTCTGGTTCCCGCCGACGCGATGCTCGGCGGGGACGGCGGCGGGCTCGACACCGTGCTGCGCACAGTGCTGCCGTGGCTGCTCGAACTGCGAGCCGCCGCCGGTGCCGAGGGCCTGCGTCCCCCGGCCGTCGACATGTCCCACGACGTCGCTCGCCGCCCCGCCGAGTCGCTCGCCTCGTCCTGAACCGCCCGCGCCGGAGATGTCAGTCCTGACTCGTCCCGGCGGGGAGCTGCCGGCGGTAGAAGTCGGTCGTGCGCTCGGTGTGGCTGCGCATGATCTCACCCGCCCGGTCCGCGTCGCCCTTGGCGATGGCCTCGATGAGCCGGCTGTGCTCGTTCCAGGCCTCCTTGCCGCGGGGCTTGGCGATGGGCGTGTAGTACCAGCGCACCTTCTGGCCCACCTGGCCGATCAGTTCGGCCAGTACGGCGTTGCCGGCCACGGAGGTGATGAAGTCGTGCAGGGCGGTGTTGGCCGCGACCAGGCGTTTGACATCGCCCTCGGCGAGCGCCTCGACGCCGTCCTGCTGGAGCTCCCAGAGGCGCTCGACGTCCTCGGGCTCGGCGTTCTGTGCGGCGAGTTGGGCCGAGTAGGTCTCCAGTACGGCGCGGACGCCGAGGAGTTGGGCGGCCTCGTCCTCGGTGGGGGAGTGGACGAAGGCGCCCTGGGCGGGCCGCAGGTCGACCCAGCCGGCGGTCTGCAGTCGTTGGAGGGCCTCGCGGACCGGCTGTCGGCTGACGCCGAGGTGTTCGGCGAGTTCGGCCTCGACCAGGTGCTGGCCGGGCGTGAGGGAGCCGCTGATGATCAGTTCGGCCAGGGCGTCGTACACGGCCTGACGCAGCGGTGCCGGGCGGGTGACGCGCCGGGAGGCTGCGGCCGTGAGTGCCTCGCGCATGGTTGTCCCGTTCTGCCGCCGGGCCCGCAGGACGGCGGCTTTGCCAAGTGGATGCGGTCGAAAGGGTTGCCGACGACGGCGTCAGCATACAGGTTTTTGTATGCAACCGGCCGCACCTCTGGCGGTCCCGCGATCTCTGCGATTGAGTTCTGTATACAGAAGCCTGTATGGAGTATGCTCGGTCTCCTGCAACCCTCGCCGGGGACCCGTGTGACGGAAGGCGAAGCGATCATGACGACCAGCGGGAGTGATGTGTCGGTCGAGAGCGTGGTCCGGGGGGTGGTGGCCCGTCACCGGGACCAGCGCGGCGCGCTGCTGCCCGTACTGCACGCCGTCCAGGCCGAGTTGGGGCATGTGCCGCAGGAGGCGATTCCGGTGCTCGCCGAGGAGCTCAACCTCTCCCGGGCGGACGTCCACGGGGTGGTGACCTTCTACCACGACTTCCGCCGCGAGCCCGCGGGACGCACCACCGTGCGCATCTGCCGCGCCGAGGCCTGCCAGGCCCTGGGCGCCGACAGCCTGGTGCGCCACGCCCGTGAGTCCGGACTGACCCTGGGGGAGACGACGGCCGACGGCTCGGTCACCGTCGAGCAGGTCTTCTGTCTCGGCAACTGTGCCCTCGGCCCGTCGGTGGAGGCGAACGGCCGGCTGTACGGACGAGTCGGCCCCGCCCGACTGGGCTCGATCCTCAACGGGACGGTCTCCTCATGAACAACTCCTCGCACTCCGCGGCCACGGTCTACGTTCCCCGCGACTCGGCGGCCAGGTCCGTCGGCGCGGACGAGGTCGCCCAGGCGCTCCAAGACGCCGCCCGCGGGGACTTCGCCATCGACGTCGTGCGCAACGGATCGCGCGGCATGCTCTGGCTGGAGCCGCTCGTCGAGGTCGTGACCCCGCAAGGACGCGTCGGCTACGGCCCGGTGGCCCCCGAGGACGTGGCGGGACTCCTCGCAGCCGGCATGCTCGACGGGGCGGACCATCCGCTGCGGCTCGGCATCGTGGACGAACTGCCGTGGCTCGCCCGCCAGAACCGCGTCACCTTCGCCAGGGTCGGGGTCACCGACCCCCTGTCGACGGAGGACTACGTCGCGCACGGCGGCCTCGCCGGGCTACGGGCCGCGTTGGAGCTGGCCCCCGCCGACGTCGTCGCCGAGGTCACCGCCTCCGGACTGCGCGGCCGAGGCGGCGCCGGATTCCCGGCCGGCATCAAGTGGAAGACGGTGCTCGACTGCGCCGACGAGCTGAAGTTCGTCTGCTGCAACGCCGACGAGGGAGACAGCGGCACCTTCGCCGACCGCATGGTCATGGAGGGCGACCCGTTCCTGCTCATCGAAGGCATGACCATCGCCGCACACGCGGTCGGGGCGCGTGAGGGCTATGTCTACATCCGCTCCGAATACCCCGACGCCGTGGCCACGATGCGCCGGGCGATCGGTATCGCGCGCGAGCACGGCTGGCTCGGCAAGGGCGTCCTCGGCTCTTCGCTCGACTTCGACCTGCACGTCCGCGTCGGCGCCGGCGCGTACATCTGCGGCGAGGAGACCTCCATGCTGGAGAGCCTGGAGGGCAAGCGGGGCATGGTCCGCGCGAAACCACCGATCCCCGCGATCGAGGGCCTGTTCGGCAAACCGACCGTGGTGAACAACGTCCTCACCCTGACCACCGTGCCCATGGTCCTGGCCCACGGCGCGAAGGCCTACCAGGACCTCGGCGTCGGCCGCTCGCGCGGCACCCAGGTCTTCCAGCTCGGCGGCAACATCGCCCGCGGCGGCATCGTGGAGACCGCCTTCGGCATCACCCTGCGCGAACTCGTCGAGGAGTACGGCGGCGGGACCCACACCGGACGCCCGGTCCGCACGGTGCAGGTCGGTGGCCCGCTCGGCGCCTATCTGCCGACGTCCCTGTTCGACCTGCCGATGGACTACGAGGCGTTCGCCGAGGCCGGCGCGATGCTCGGGCACGGCGGCATCGTCGTCTTCGACGACACCGTCGACATGGCCGCCCAGGCCCGCTTCGCGATGGAGTTCTGTGCCGAGGAGTCCTGCGGCAAGTGCACACCCTGCCGGGTCGGTTCGGTGCGGGGCGTCGAGGTGATCGACAAGATCGTGGCCGGCACGCACCGGGACGAGAACCTGGCCTTGCTGGAAGACCTGTGCGACCTGATGACCGAAGGCTCGTTGTGCGCGATGGGCGGGCTGACCCCGATGCCCGTCCGCAGCGCCCTCGCTCACTTCCCCGACGACTTCCTCGGCGGCCGTCGGCTGCTGGAGATCCACCCCGTACGAGCGACGGAGGGCACGGCATGAGCCTGCTCAAGGAACCCGATTTCGGAACCCCCGAGCGGCCCGGCCCGGCGACGGTGTCGGTGGAGATCGACGGCATGCCGGTCGCCGTCCCGGAGGGAACCTCTGTGATGCGCGCCGCCGCACAGGCCGGTGTCGACATACCTAAGTTGTGCGCCACCGACAGCCTGGAGGCCTTCGGCTCCTGCCGCCTGTGTGTGGTGGAGATCGACGGCCGGCGCGGCACCCCGGCGTCCTGCACCACGCCGTGCGCCGACGGCATGAAGGTGAGCACCCAGACGCCGAAGGTGGCAAAGCTCCGCCAGGGCGTCATGGAGCTCTACATCTCCGACCACCCGCTCGACTGCCTCACCTGCCCGGCCAACGGCGACTGCGAACTGCAGGACATGGCCGGCGTGGTGGGGTTGAGGCAGGTCCGCTACGGCTACGAGGGGGAGAACCATCTCGATGCCGAGAAGGACACGTCCAACCCCTACTTCGACTTCGACCCCTCCAAGTGCATCGCCTGCTCCCGCTGTGTACGCGCCTGCGGTGAGGTGCAGGGCACCTTCGCGCTCACCATCGAGGGCCGCGGCTTTGACTCCAAGGTCTCGCCGGGCGCCGGAGAGACCTTCATGGACTCCGAGTGCGTCTCCTGCGGGGCCTGCGTCCAGGCCTGCCCGACGTCGACGCTCCAGGAGCGCTCGGTCGTCGAACTCGGCATGCCCACCAGGTCGGTTGTCACTACCTGCGCGTACTGCGGTGTGGGCTGCTCCTTCAAGGCCGAGCTGCGCGGCGACGAGCTGGTGCGCATGGTGCCCTACAAGGACGGCGGCGCGAACGAGGGCCACTCCTGCGTGAAGGGCCGCTTCGCCTTCGGCTACGCCACCCACCCCGACCGGCAACTCAAGCCCATGGTCCGCGACAGGATCACCGACCCCTGGCGCGAGGTCGAGTGGGACGAGGCGATCGGCACGGTCGCCCGCCGTATGCGCGAGATCCAGGACCAGTACGGTTCGAGCGCGGTCGGCGCCATCACCTCCTCGCGCTGCACCAACGAAGAGGTCTACGTCGTACAGAAGATGGTGCGTGCGGCCTTCGGCAACAACAACGTCGACACCTGCGCCCGGGTCTGCCACTCCCCGACGGGATACGGACTCAAGCAGACCTTCGGCGAGTCGGCCGGCACCCAGGACTTCCGCTCGGTCGCGCAGTCAGACGTCATCATGGTCATCGGCGCCAACCCCACCGACGGGCACCCGGTGTTCGCGTCCCGCATGAAGCGCCGGCTGCGCGAGGGCGCCAAGCTCATCGTCGTGGACCCCCGCCGTATCGACCTGGTGCGCTCGCCGCACATCGAGGCGCAGCACCACCTCCAGCTCAGGCCCAGCACCAACGTCGCCGTCGTCAACGCCATGGCGCACGTGGTCGTCACCGAGGGCCTCGTCGACCGGTCCTTCGTGGACCAGCGGTGCGAAGGCTTCGACGAGTGGGCCGAGTTCATCGCCCGCCCGGAGAACAGCCCGGAGGCGGTCGAGGAGATCACCGGCGTACCGGCCAGGGAACTCCGGGCTGCCGCACGGCTGTACGCCGAGGCGCCCAACGGGGCCATCTACTACGGCCTCGGCGTCACCGAGCACAGCCAGGGTTCGACGATGGTCATGGGGATGGCCAACCTCGCGATGGCGTGCGGCAACATCGGCCGGGACGGCGTCGGCGTGAACCCGTTGCGCGGCCAGAACAACGTGCAGGGCTCCTGCGACATGGGCTCGTTCCCGCACGAGCTGCCCGGCTACCGGCACGTCTCCGACGACGCCGTCCGCACGGTCTTCGAGAACCTCTGGGGCGGAACTCTCCTGGCCGAGCCGGGACTTCGCATCCCGAACATGTTCGACGCCGCGATCGACGGCACCTTCAAGGGCCTCTTCGTGCACGGCGAGGACATCGCCCAGTCCGACCCCAACCTCCAGCACGTCACCGCCGCGCTCGAGGCTATGGAACTCGTCGTGGTCCAGGACCTGTTCCTCAACGAGACCGCCAAGTTCGCGCACGTCTTCCTGCCCGGGGCCTCCTTCCTGGAGAAGGACGGCACCTTCACCAACGCCGAACGCCGGATCAACCGGGTGCGCGCGGTGATGAAGCCGAAGACGGGCAAGCACGAGTGGCAGATCGTCAGCGAGATCGCCACCGCCATGGGCTACCCGATGGCGTACGACCATCCGAGCCGGATCATGGACGAGATCGCCTCGGTCACACCGACGTTCACGGGGGTCTCCTTCGAGCTGCTGGACAAGCTGGGCAGCGTCCAGTGGCCGTGCAACGAGCAGGCGCCGGAGGGCACGCCCATCATGCACGTGGACGAATTCGTCCGTGGCAAGGGCAAGTTCGTGGTCACCGCCTACGTGCCCACGGCCGAGCGCAGCACCCGGCGCTTCCCGCTGGTCCTCACCACGGGCCGCATCCTCAGCCAGTACAACGTCGGCGCGCAGACCCGCCGTACCGGCAACGTCGCCTGGCATCCGGAGGACGTGCTGGAACTGCACCCGCACGACGCCGAGGTCCGCGGCATCAACGACGGCGACATGGTCACCCTGGCCAGCCGCGTCGGGCAGACGACCCTGCGCGCGGAGATCTCCGACCGCATGCCGACGGGGGTCGTGTACACCACGTTCCACCATCCCGTCACCGGCGCCAACGTGGTGACCACGGAGAACTCCGACTGGGCGACCAACTGCCCGGAGTACAAGGTGACCGCCGTACAGGTCGCGCTCGCGCGCCCCGACCGGCACACCGACACGGACGTCACCGGGAACGACCTCGTGACGGCGGTGGACTGAGATGACAGCGACCGTGCCGTCGGAACTCAGGATGGCGAACGACATCGCGAGGAACCTCGGACACCTGCCGGGGGAGGAGGCCGCCGAGGCGATCGCCGGACACATCGGCAGGTTCTGGGACCCGCGGATGCGCGCCAGGCTCCACGAGTTCGTCGACGCCGGGGCGGACGGGCTGGACCCGCTGGTGGTGGCCGCGGTGAAGCTCCTGCGCTGACCCGCGCACCGGCGATGCGAGGGTGGCGATCCGGGCATGCGGGTAGATCAACCCGGTCGCCACCCCTGTACATTCCGCCATACTGCATACAGTATGGAGCAGGTTGACGCGGCCCCGGACAGGGAGGAGTCGTTCATGCTGTTCCGGCAGCTGGAGTACTTCGTGGCAGTGGCGAGGGAACGGCACTTCGCCCGCGCGGCGGAGTCCTGCTACGTCTCCCAGCCCGCGCTCTCGGCGGCGATCGCCAAACTGGAGCGGGAGCTGAACGTCACGCTCATCAACCGCGGGCACAACTACCAGGGCCTCACCCCGGAGGGCGAACGGCTCGTCGTCTGGGCCAAGCGGATCCTCGCCGAACAGGACGCCTTCAAGGCCGAGGTGGCCGCCGTGCAGTCCGGCATCACCGGGACGCTGCGGCTCGGCACGGACCCCACGGCGTCCACGACCCTGGCGCTACCCGTGGCCGCGTTCTGCGCGGCGCACCCGCTCGCCAAGGTGCAGGTCCGCTCCCGGCTGTCGACGAAGGAACTCCACCGCCAGCTGCGCGACTACGAACTGGACGTGGCCATCGCCCACTTCGACCCGGTCGACCAAGAAGGTTTGCAGGTCGTCCCCCTGTACCAGGAGCGGTACATGCTGCTCGTGTCGGAGGACCAGCCGGTGGCCCAGTCCGCCACCGTGACCTGGGCGGACGCGGCCCAGCTGCCGCTCGCGCTGCTGACCCCCGACATGCGGATCCGCCAGATCGTCGACACCGTGTTCGCGGAGAAGGGGTTCGTGGTGACCCCCCAGGTGGAGACGGACTCGATCGCCTCCCTCTACGCACATGTCGGCGGCGGCGGGTGGGCCAGCATCGTGCCGCACACGTGGCTGCGCGCGATGCCCGTGATCGGCCGTACGAGGGCGCTGCCCCTGGTGGAACCGGAGGCCGGCGCCCAGGTCTCGGTGGCGATCCACGCCGCCACCCCCGGCTCGGTCGCCGCCCGGGCGTTCGTCAACGCGGCGACGGGCCTGTCCCTGGACGCATTCTTCGCCCGGCCGCTCCCGGCCGAACACCGCGTGCTCACCCCCTGAACGCCCCCGTCACGGCGCGTACCGGGTCTGGACGGCCTTCCGGTCCAGAGCCCCCTTGGCGGTGTACGGCAGAGCGGCGACCAGCTCGATCCGGTCGGGCACCTCGAACGCGGCCAGCCGGTCACGGCCGTACCGCAGGATCTCCTCGCGCTCGACGGTCTCGCCCTCGCGCACCACCACCGCGGCGCCCACCCGCTGCCCGTACACCTCGTCGGGCACGGCGAACACGGCCACCTCGGCGACACCCGGGCAGCCGGCGAGGATGTCCTCGACATGCTCAGGCGAGATCTTCTCGCCGCCACGGTTGATCAGGTTCTTGATCCGCCCGGTCAGCGACAGATACCCGTCCGCGTCCAGCGTTCCCAGATCACCGGTGCGCAGCCACCCGTCGACGAAGGTGTACGACGTTTCCTCCCGGTCGCCGAGATAGCCGCGAGCGACGGTGGGACCGTGCACCCACACCTCGCCCTCGACGCCCACCGGGCACGCACGCCCGTTCCGGTCGACGATCCGGATCTCGACCCCGGTCGGCCGTCCCACCGAACCGTGCTTCAGCGGCCCCCGCCCGGGCAGCGGTTCGCTGGACGCCTGGTGCGAGGACTCGGTCATCCCGTACGCGGACAGCAGAGGCACGCCCAACGTGCGCTCCAGCGCCCGCTGTGTCGCCGAGTTGAGGGGGGCGCTGCCGCTGCGGACGAACTTCAGGGGCGGTGCCTGCGGGCCCGGGTACTCCCGCTCCGACCGGTCCAGGAGGATCTCGTGGATGGCCGGGGCCGCGGTGAACCAGGTGGCGGCCACGGCACGCATGTCGTCCCAGAACGTGCCCGCCGAGAACCGTCCCCGCTCGGGCAGCAGGACGCAGCCCCCGCTGGCCAGGGACGCCAGCAGCGCCGCGAACAGCCCGTGGCCGTGGAAGAACGGCATCACCGCGACCGTCGCGTCATCGGGGCCCAACTCGTATGCGGCGCAGAGGGACCGGACGGATGCGGCCACGTTGGCGTGGGTGAGCGGCACCATCTTCGCCCGGCCGCTGGTGCCGGCGGTGCACAGGACGAGAGTGTCGTTCTCCGACAACTCACCTGCCGCACCGCGGACATATGGCGCGATGTGTGAGTCGGGCGCGAGCTCGACCGCCGCCGTGCCGGCCCGGGAGACGTTCACCCGCAGCGGCCACACCGGGGCAGGCAGCGGGACTCCGGTCGCGGCCGGTGCTCCCAGAAGAACGGCCCGTGTTCCCAACGCCTCTACGCGCGCCGCGAGTTGGGACCGAGGCAGCGTCGGATCCAACGGGGCGACCACCAGACCGGCCCGTGCCGCACCGAGCAACGCGACCACGAACTCGGCGGTGTTGGCGGCGGCCAGACCGATCGCCTCACCGCGGCGCAGGCCGGTGCCGCCGAGGCGGGCGGCCACGTCATCGGCCAGGACACTGAGGCCCCGGTAGGACAGGTGCACCCGGTCCCCGGTGACCAGCGCCCGGGCGTACGGGCGTTCACGCACCTGCCGGTCGATGAGGTCGACGAGACCCGTGACGCTCGGAGGCCGGTACCGGGTCGCATCGCGCACGGACGCCGCGGCCGGAACGGCCATGACCCCACCCCCTCGCGCCAGGTTCGATGAAGAAGTTCTCTGCGAGCCTGCGGTGGCCTGCGGCGCGCGTCCAATACGTACTGGCGAACGGCCGATAGCGGCCGTCTATCAAGGGAGCTGGCGAGGCCTCCACGAGCCCTCGATAGATGCTGTTTATCGGCTGGTCGCCGAAGGGTCTTGGACGCGGACGGACGCCCTGCGGATGGTGAGAGGAGTAGCCGCTCCGGCAGGACCTGCCCAAGGAGGACCTCGGACCATGACCGCCCCCTCGACACTGGAGACCGCGGCAACAGCCGACGTTCCGACCGAGCTCACCGACGGGTACCACCTGGTCGTCGACGCACTCAAAATGAACGACGTCGACACCATCTACGGGGTGGTCGGCATCCCGATCACCGACCTGGCCCGCCTCGCTCAGGCGCAGGGCATCCGCTACATCGGCTTCCGGCACGAGAGCAACGCCGGGCACGCGGCGGCCATCGCCGGCTACCTCAACAAGAAGCCGGGCGTGGCCCTGACGGTGTCGGCACCGGGCTTCCTCAACGGTCTGGTCGCGCTGGCGAACGCGACCACCAACTGCTTCCCCATGGTCCAGATCTCCGGCTCCAGCGAGCGCCACCTCGTCGACCTCAAACAGGGCGACTACGAGGAGATGGACCAGCTCGCCGCCGCGCAGCCCTTCGTGAAGGCCGCCTACCGGGTCAGCCGCGTCGAGGACATCGGCCGCGGCATCGCCCGCGCCCTGCGCACCGCGATCTCCGGGCGCCCCGGCGGTGTCTATCTCGACATCCCCGCCGCGGTGCTCGGCGCCATCATGCCCAAGGCGGAGGGCGACAAGACCCTCAGCCGTCTCGTCGACCCCGCCCCGCGCCAGCTGCCGGCGCCGGAGGCGGTGGACCGGGCGATCGAGCTGCTGGCCTCCGCCGAGCGCCCGCTGGTGGTGCTCGGCAAGGGCGCCGCGTATGCCCAAGCGGACACCAAAGTACGGGAGTTCATCGAGTCCACCGGCATCCCGTACGTACCGATGTCGATGGCGAAGGGCCTGCTGCCCGACAACCACCCGCAGTCGGCGGCCACCGCCCGTTCCATGGCGCTGAAGAAGGCCGACGTGGTGATGCTCGTCGGAGCCCGCCTCAACTGGTTGCTCAATCATGGCCAGACGGGGTGGAACCCCGATGCCAAGTTCATCCAGATCGACATCGACCCCAAGGAGATGGACAGCAACCAGCCCATCTCCGCACCGCTCGTCGGTGACATCGAGTCGGTGCTCGACGCGCTCGCCGAACGCACCAAGCCCGGCCAGATCCAGGCCCCTTCGGCCTGGCGGGACGAGCTCGGGGAGCGCTCGGCGCAGAACGTCGCCAAGATGGCCAAGCGACTGGAGGCCGACCCGCACCCCATGCAGTTCATGGGCGCCCTGAAGGCCGTACGCGACGTCGTGCACCAGCACCCGGAGACGTACATCGTCAACGAGGGCGCCAACGCCCTGGACATCGCGCGCAACGTCATCGACATGCACGTCCCCCGTCACCGTCTCGACAGCGGCACCTGGGGCGTCATGGGCATCGGCATGGGCTACGCCATCGCCGCCGCCGTCGAGAGCGGTGCCCCGGTCGTGGCCATCGAGGGCGACAGCGCCTTCGGGTTCAGCGGCATCGAGATCGAGACGATCTGCCGCTACAAGCTCCCCGTGGTCACCGTGATCATGAACAACGGCGGTGTCTACCGGGGTGACGACACCAACCCGTACGACGACGCCCCCGCGCCCACGACGCTCATGTCGGCGGCCCGCCACGACCTGCTGATCGAGGCGTTCGGCGGCAAGGGCTACCGCGCCACCACGCCTGCCGAGGTCACCGCCGCCCTCACCGAGGCCCTGGCCTCGGGCGGCCCGGCGCTCATCGACTGCGTGATCGACCCCTCGGCCGGCACCGAGAGCGGCCACATCGCGCACCTCAACCCCAAGGGCATCACCGTCGGCAACATCACGCCGGCGAAGAAGTGACCTTCTCCGTACCTCGAACTCCCGCCCCGTACGCGTACGTTCACGAAAAGGAAGCACACATGAGTGAAAAGCCGCTCGCCGGAATCAAGGTGATCGACTTCACCGGGGTCCAGGCCGGTCCCGCCTGCACGCAGATGCTCGCCTGGTTCGGCGCCGACGTCCTGAAGGTGGAGCGTCCCAACGGCGGCGATGTGACCCGCAAGCAGCTGCGGGACATCGAGGACCTCGACGCGCTGTACTTCACGATGCTCAACAGCAACAAGCGCTCCCTCGCCATCAACACCAAGACCGCCGAGGGCAAGGAGGTCCTGGAAAAGCTCATCAGGGAAGCCGACGTCCTGGTGGAGAACTTCGGCCCCGGTGCGATGGACCGCATGGGCTTCCCCTGGGAGCGCATCCAGGAGCTCAACCCGCGCCTGATCTTCGGCTCGGTCAAGGGCTTCAACGACCAGTCGTCCTGGAACGACCTCAAGGTCTATGAGAACGTCGCCCAGTGCGCGGGCGGCGCCGCCTCCACCACCGGCTTCTGGGACGGCCCGCCGACCATCTCCGGCGCCGCCATCGGTGACACCAACACCGGTATGCACCTGGCGATCGGCATCCTCACCGCGATCATCGACCGGAACAGGACCGGCAAGGGCCAGAAGGTGTCCGTCTCCATGCAGGACGCCGTGCTCAACCTCTGCCGCGTCAAGCTGCGCGACCAGCAGCGCCTTGAGCGGGTCGGCTACCTGGAGGAGTACCCGCAGTACCCGAACGGCGAGTTCACCGACGTGGTGCCGCGCGGCGGCAACGCGGGTGGCGGCGGCCAGCCCGGCTGGGTGCTCAAGTGCAAGGGCTGGGAGACCGACCCGAACGCCTACATCTACTTCACCATCCAGGAGCAGAACTGGAAGCGCACCGCCGAGGCGATCGGCCACCCCGAGTGGGCCGAGGACCCGGAGTACGCCACCGCGCGCGCTCGCCAGAACCACATCTTCGAGATCTTCGAGGAGATCGAGAAGTGGCTCGCGGACAAGACCAAGTACGAGGCGGTCAACATCCTGCGTGAGTGGGAGGTGCCCTGTGCCCCGGTGATGAGCATGAAGGAGATCGCCTACGACGAGGACCTGCGCAAGAGCGGCACGGTCGTCGAGGTCGACCAGAAGGGCCGCGGCACCTACCTGACCGTCGGCAGCCCGGTGAAGTTCTCCTCCTTCAAGCCCGAGGTCGTCGGTGCCCCGCTGCTGGGCGAGCACAGCTCCGAGGTCCTGGTCGAGCTGGGCTACGACGAGGAGACCATCGGCCGGCTGAAGGAGAGCGGCGTCATCGTCTGACCCTTCACACGGAAGCGGCCGTGGCCCGAAGGCCACGGCCGCTTCCGCGTGTCGTCGGCGAGGCTCAGACCGTCGCCTCGGCCCGCCGCCGCATCAGCTCCCGCTCCCGCTCGCGCCGCGCGGTGACGTCCCGGATGACCGCCCCGCAATACGTGCTGCCGTCGGGGGCCGGCAGCAGCACCACGCTGAACTCGATGGACAGCTTGCGGCCGTCCGCGGCCAGCGCGGGGACGTTCAGCAGGTCCGCTTCCCCGTACTTGCTGGACCCCCGGTCCATGGCCTCCTGGAAGCCGTCCCAGTGACGCTTGCGGTGCTTCTCGGGGATGATGACGTCCAGACTGCGGCCGTCCACGTCATCCGCCGCGAACCCGAAGATGCGTTCCGCACCCCGGTTCCAGTAGCGGATCAGTCCTTCGCCGTCAATGATCACTATGCCGTCGGGCGCCTGGGCCGCCATGCCCAGCACCACCGCGGAATCCAGATCTTCCATGTCGCCTCCGAGCAGGAGTCATTGGTGACGACAGTATACAGATTAATCGTATACAGAATACGTCGAGCGCCCGGTGAGGCCGTCCGGGCGACGGAAACGCAGGTGAAAGGCACTCCGAAAGCTTGGTATTGTTGTGCGTGTCGCCGCGGGGAGCACTCCCGGCAAGACGGCAGACACCTTGTCCGGGTGGCGGAATGGCAGACGCGCTAGCTTGAGGTGCTAGTGCCCTTTATCGGGCGTGGGGGTTCAAGTCCCCCCTCGGACACAGATCACCTTGTGCGGGTCGAGGATTCCTCGGCCCGCACAAAGTGTTTGCCCGCCCAAAGTGTTCAGCATCGCCGCGTTGCCAGACCACGCGGCCCGGGCGGGCATAGTGCAAGGACCCCTCAGTCCCGGTAGCCCCGCAGCTTGCGGTACAGCGTCGCCCGGCCGATTCCCAGGGCGGCCGCCGCACGGGCCTTGTTGCCGCCGTGGCGGCGCAGTGCCTCCAGGATCGCGGCGCGCTCGGCGTGTTCCATGGGGCTGAGGGGCCGGGCGGCGGGTCCTTCCCGCACGGCGTCCGGCAGCTCCGCCCGGCGGACCGGCCCCGTGGTCCGCCGGTGTTCCGCCAGCGCCCGGACGACATGGGCGAGTTCGGTGACGTTGCCCGGCCACGGATACAGCTCGAGTGCGCGCAGGGCGTCCAGCGTCCAGGTCAGCGGGGGCTGCCCCGGCACCGGCCGCGGAGCGAGGGCCGGCAGCAACTCCCCGATGTCGTCCGTGCGCTCCCGCAGCGGGGGCACGGTGACCGAACGGGCGGACAGTTTGTCCAGCAGGCGCTGCAGACACGGGCCGACCAGCGCGCCGGGGGTGTACGTGACCAGCAGTCGGGTGTCCGGGTGGGCGTCGAGCAGGGAGTTCAGGGCGGCCACACCGGGCTGTGCCAGGCGCTCGGCGTGGCGCAACAGCAGGGGCCGGCCGGCCGTCCACGCGGACAGGGCCCGGCCGAGGCCGGTGTCCTCCGCCGCGTCGGCGACCTGTGCCACGCGGGAGCCGAGCAGCTCCCTGGCCAGCGCGTTCTTGCCCGTTCCGCGCTCGCCGGCCAGCAGCAGCGGCTCCCGGGAGCGGGCCAGCTCGACGGCGCGTCCGACGGCGTACCGCCACGGGACCGAGGAGCCGGTCAGGGCGACGGGCGGTCGCGGCACGGCCGGCCCGGGATCGCCCAGCGGCTCCAGGACGGCCACGATCCCGACGACCGTTCTGTCCTGGCGCACCGGAGTGATCCGCGCGGCACATCCGGCGCCCTCGGGTAGTGCGGCATCGCCCGGCGCGTCCGTGTGCCGCGCGGTCACCGCCGTACGTTCGAGCGCCCCGAGCACCTCGGGCGTCAGCAGCCGCTGCGCCGCGCCGCTGATCAGGCGGTTGCGGCCGTCGAGCGCGGCGACCGCCCGGTCCTGGCCCCGCGCCGCCCGCAGATACGCGTCCAGCAGTACCCGCTCAGCCCGCCCCGCCCGCGCACGCAGCTCCGTCTCGACCGCTGCGGCGGCGGCCTCGGCGAGTGCCGCCTGCGGATGCGGCGAACGCGCGGTGCCCTGCCGCGACGCGGGGGACGCGGGGGACGCGACGGTCACGGTGCCGGCGACCCGGCCGCCCTCCGGGGCGAACACCGGGACGCTCACGGCGGACACGTCCTGCCACCGGTCGAGGAAGTGTTCGGGCCCGTGCACCTCGGCCCGGCGCCGGTTGCGCAGGGCGAGGGCCGCGCTGTTGTTGCCGACCTCCTGCTCCGACAGGACGGGACACGGATCGAGCCCGGGGACGCTCCCCGCCGTCCACAGCACACGCAGCCGTTCGTCGGTCAGGACGAGGAGTGACCGGTCCGCGCCCAGGGCCGGGACGATCCGGTCGAGCACCGGCCGGGCGGCATCGAGCAGCGCCGACTCCACCGGCCGCGAGGGAGCGACGGCCGGCTCCTTCAAGTCGTGCGGCACACCGAAGAACCGCGCTCGCCGCCACGCCGCGACGACCTCCTCCGGAACGCCGCCGGGCAGCGGACACCCCGACAGGAACCGCTCGCGGGCGAGACGCAGCGAGGGCCGGGTGGTGGCTGCGGGGGAGGGCTCGGTCGTGGTCACGGCATGCAACACCGTAGCGGGTTCGGTTGAACGAACAACAACTGGCCACGACGAACAACAACTGGCCACGACGAACAACAACTGGCCACGACGAACAACAACAGGCCACGACGGGCAACAAACGGGCCGCAACCGCCGCGCCCGGCGCCCCCTCACGAACCCACCGRGTGTCTCGTAATGAGACACCCGCGACCGGCCGGACCGCTCCATGATCATGGACGCGATGTCCGCCCCCGTATCCCCTCCCCCCGGT
>NZ_NGFN01000166.1 GCF_002148965.1 Streptomyces swartbergensis
CCCCGCGCCGGTGTCGCCGCGCTCTCCCTCCGCTACCGGATAGGTGTCGCGCTGGCGCTCGCGGTCGTCGCGGTGGGGGTCTGTGTGCACATCGGGATGATGTTCCTGCACGTCGCGCCGCCGAACACCGTCACCAGGGAGCACGGCAAGGCCGTGGACGACTGGATCTATCCGGAGTTCGAGCAGAACTGGAAGCTCTTCGCGCCGAACCCGCTCCAGCAGAACATCTCGATCCAGGTCCGTGCCGAGGTCCGGGACGGGGAGGGCGGGACGCTGACCACCGGCTGGTACGACCTGTCCGCCGAGGACGGCCGGGCCATCGACGGCAACCTGCTGCCCAGCCACACCCAGCAGAACGAGCTGCGCCGGGCCTGGGACTTCTTCCTCGCGACGCACGACAGCGAGAACCGCCCGGTGGGGCTGCGCGGCTCGCTCTCCGAGTCGTACCTGCGCCGGATCGTGGTGCTGCGCCTCGGCCGCGACGACGCCGTGCGGGCCACCACCGGGGGCGGCGGTGCCATCGAGCGCGTCCAGGTCCGCTCCCGCACCAGCAACGTGCCCCCGCCGGAGTGGAGCCGGGAGAAGGTCTCCACGACACCGGCCTACCGCGAGCTGCCGTGGTGGCCGGTGCCGGAGGCCGAGGCCGGGGGTGGCGTGCGGTGAACCGCTTCTCCCTGGCCGCCTCGCGCGGTATCGCCCGGGTCACCGAGGCCGCCCTCGGCCCGTACCAGACCGCCGTGATCCGCATCGGCTTCAGCGCGACCTGGCTGCTGTTCCTGCTCCGCGAGTTCCCCCACCGCCACGAACTCTACGGCCCCGACGGGCCCTGGAGCTGGGGTCTCGCCGAGCAGCTGATCGGGACCAACAAGGCCTTCACCATTCTCATGTGGTCGGACGGCACGATCTGGTTCGAGACCGTCTACCTGCTCGCGATCCTCGCCAGTGCCCTGCTGCTGCTGGGCTGGCGCACCCGCACCATGTCGGTGCTGTTCATGGTCGGTGTGCTGTCGCTCCAGAACCGCAGCGTCTTCATGGGCGACGGCGGCGACAACGTGCTGCACCTGATGTCGGTCTACCTGGTGTTCACGCGCTGCGCCCAGGTGTGGTCGCTGGACGCCCGGCGGGCCGAGCGCGTCCGGGCGGCCCACGCGCGGGGCGAGCGGGTCACGGACCGGACCGGCCCGGCCCTGTGGGGTGTGCTCGGATTCGTACTGGCCGGGGCGACCCTGGCCGGCCGGATGGAGGGCGACTGGCTGATACCGGCGCTGCTGTGGGCCGTGTGGGTGACGCAGGCCCTGTGGTGGCTGGCCGGGCGCCGCGCGAAGCCCGGTGAGCTGCGGAGCATGCTCGACGTGGTCGCCGACATCGTGCACAACGGCGCCCTGCTCGTGATCATGGCCGAGGCCTGCCTCATCTACGCGACGGCCGGCTGGTACAAGATCCAGGGCTCCCGCTGGCAGGACGGCACCGCCGTCTACTACCCGCTCCACCTGGAGTACTTCTCGCCCTGGCCAGGGCTCGCCGACCTGCTGACCGCGAGCGGCACGATGGTGATGCTCGTGACCTACGGGACGGTCCTGGTGCAGGTCGCCTTCCCGTTCACGCTGTTCAACCGGCGGGTGAAGAACGTCCTGCTGGCGGTCATGATCACCGAGCACGCCGTGATCGCCGTCGTCCTCGGACTGCCGTTCTTCTCGCTGGCGATGATCGCGGCGGACGCGGTGTTCCTGCCGACGACCTTCCTGCGCCGCATGGGCGGCCGGGCGGCACGCGCGCGTGACCGGCTGCTGCGGCGCGGCGGCCCTGAGCAGGCCCCCGAGCAGCACGCCCACGAGCGCCCCGAGGTCACGCACGTAGGCTTCGGGACATGACCGACCCCGTGACCGTCTGGCGCCGGCTCGCCG
The DNA here is from genome assembly GCF_002148965.1 of Streptomyces swartbergensis. Classification (GTDB taxonomy): domain Bacteria; phylum Actinomycetota; class Actinomycetes; order Streptomycetales; family Streptomycetaceae; genus Streptomyces; species Streptomyces swartbergensis. Next base: position 1,905 of record NZ_NGFN01000166.1, read on the forward strand.
GCGGCACCGTCCTGCTCGACGGCTTCCACGCCCTCAAGCACGCCGTGCGGTTCGGCGCCGAGGTGCCGGTCGCGGTCACAGCCGACCGGGCGGCCACGCTCGCCCTCGCCGACGAACTGGCCCCGGACGTACGGGACGCGCTGGCCGGGCTGCTGACGGAGGTGCCGCACGAGACGTACGCGTCGTTCGTCCCGCACCCGCACCCCACCGCCGTGGCCGCCCTGGCCGTACGGCCCTCCCGCGCGTCCAACCTGGAGAAGCTGGCGCACACGCCCCGCACGGCCCCCGTCGTGGTCCTCGACAACCCGCGCAACCTGGGCAACGCGGGGGCGGTGATCCGCCTGGCGGCCGGCTTCGGGGCGACGGGCGTGGTCACCACGGGGACGGTCGACCCCTGGCACCCCACGGTCGTCCGCGGCGGGGCCGGGCTGCACTTCGCGACGGCGGTGGAGCGGCTGGAGGTGTCCGCCCTGCCGCCCGGCCCGCTGTTCGCACTCGACCCCGAGGGCGACGACATCCGGGGCATCAAACTCCCGGACGACGCCGTCCTCGCGTTCGGCTCGGAACGCACGGGCCTGTCGCCGGAACTACGCGCCCGGGCCGACCACTTGCTGTCCCTGCCGATGCGCCCCCAGGTCAGCAGCTACAACCTGGCGACGAGCGTGGCGATGACCCTGTACCACTGGAGCTGCGGGGTGGCTTAAGGGTTTCGCAACAGGCCCTATGCCTCCCGCCGCACCTCGACCATCCTGAACCGGTTGGCCACGAACGCCCCGTCGCACAGCGCCGCGCTCGCCGCCGGATTTCCGCCCGAGCCGTGGAAGTCGGAGAACGCGGCTGTCTGGTTCACATACACCCCGCCCGTGAGGTTCAGCGACAACTGCGCCGCCTCCTCCAGGCACACCTCCCGCACGGCCTGCTCGACCTCCGGGTCGGTCGTGTACGCGCCGACGGTCATCGCGCCCTTCTCACGGACGGTCCGCCGCAACAGCTCCGCCGCGTCCGCCGCAGAGTCGACCGCCACGGCGAAGGAGACCGGCCCGAAGCACTCGCTCATGTACGCGGCCTCGGCATCCGGCTTGGCCCCGTCCAGCTTCAGGATCACCGGCGTACGGACGACCGCACCCGGAAAGTCCGGGTTGGTGATCTCCCGGGAGGCCAGGGCGACTTCGCCCAGCCCCGCCGCGGACTCCAGCCGGGCCTTCACGTCCGGGTTGACGATCGCGCCCAGCAGCGCGTTCGCCCGGGCGTCGTCGCCCAGCAGCCCGTCGACCGCCTTGGCGAGATCCGCGACCACCTCGTCGTACGACTTGGGGCCCTGGTCCGTGGAGATGCCCTCGCGCGGGACGAGCAGGTTCTGCGGGGTCGTACACATCTGGCCGCTGTAGAGGGACAGCGAGAACGCCAGGTTGGAGAGCATGCCCTTGTAGTCGGACGTGGAGTGGACGACGACCGTGTTGACGCCGGCCTTCTCCGTGTAGACCTGGGCCTGGCGGGCGTTGGCCTCCAGCCAGTCGCCGAACGAGGTCGAGCCCGTGTAGTCGATGATCCGGATCTCCGGGCGCGTCGCCAGGGTCTTCGCGATGCCCTCGCCGGGGCGCTCCGCGGCCAGCGCCACCAGGTTCGGGTCGAAGTCGGTCTCGGCGAGCACCTCGCGCGCGACCTGCACGGTGAGCGCCAGGGGCAGCACCGCGCGCGGGTGGGGCTTGACCAGGACCGCGTTGCCGGTGGCCAGGGAGGCGAACAGGCCCGGGTAGCCGTTCCACGTCGGGAAGGTGTTGCAGCCGATCACCAGGCCGATGCCGCGCGGGACCGGCGTGAACTGCTTGGTCATGGCCAGCGGGTCACGCTTGCCCTGGGGCTTGGTCCACTCCGCCGTGTCGGGCGTGCGCACCTGCTCCACGTACGCGTACGCCACCGCCTCCAGGCCGCGGTCCTGCGCGTGCGGCCCGCCCGCCTGGAACGCCATCATGAACGCCTGGCCGGAGGTGTGCATGACCGCGTGCGCGAACTCGTGCGTCCGGTCGTTGATCCGCTTGAGGATCTCCAGGCAGACCACCGCGCGCTGCTCCGCGCCCGCGTCCCGCCAGGCCCGCTGGCCGGCCTTCATAGCGGGCAGCAGCACGTCGAGGTCCGCGTGCGGGTACGTCACGCCCAGGTCGATGCCGTACGGGGACGTCTCGCCGCCCACCCAGTCGTCCGTGCCCGGCTGGCCGAGGTCGAGGCGGGTGCCGAGCAGGGCGTCGAAGGCGGCCTTGCCCGCGGCCGCGTCCAGGCTGCCGTTCTCCCCGTAGGCCTTGGGGTGCTCGGGGTGCGGGGACCAGTATGCGCGCGTGCGGATCGCTTCCAGCGCCTGGTCGAGGGTGGACCGGTGCCGAGCGATCAGCTCGTGCGCCGAGAGTGCGGCGGTCATGGGTGACCAACTCCTCGTCTCAAGAACTCCTCGTCGAGTTCATGACCTGGGCAGAAACCTGGGCAGGAACACTCGGACAGAGCTAGAGTAACCGAACGATCGGTCGGTTCAAGGGGGTCCGCCGCATCTGTGGAAAACCCCGTGCGGGAGGATCGCGCACATGACAGCACTCGACCTCAGCAGCCCCGTGGCCGTCGTCGGCACCGGCACCATGGGCCAGGGAATCGCCCAGGTCGCGCTGGTCGCGGGCCATCCCGTACGGCTGTACGACGCCCTCCCCGGGCGGGCGCGGGAAGCCGCCGACGCGATCGGGGCCCGCCTGGACCGGCTCGTCGAGAAGGACCGGCTCACCGGCGCCGACCGGGACGCCGCCCGCGCCCGGCTGCTGCCCGCCGGGAACCTCTCCGAGCTGGCGGACTGCGCCCTGGTCGTCGAGGCGGTCCTGGAGCGGCTGGACGTCAAACAGGAGCTGTTCAGCGAGCTGGAGGGCATCGTCGACGACGACTGCCTGCTCGCCACCAACACCTCCTCCCTGTCCGTCACCGCCATCGGCGGCGCCCTGCGCGTCCCGGGCCGCTTCGTCGGCCTGCACTTCTTCAACCCCGCCCCGCTGCTGCCGCTGGTCGAGGTCGTCTCCGGGTTCGCCACCGACGTCACGTACGCCACGCGCGCGTACGAGACCGCCCGCGCCTGGGGCAAGACGCCGGTCGCCTGCGCGGACACCCCCGGCTTCATCGTCAACCGCATCGCCCGGCCCTTCTACGCCGATGCCTTCGCGGTGTACGAGGCGCAGGGCGCCGACCCGGCCACCATCGACGCCGTGCTGCGCGAGTCGGGCGGCTTCAGGATGGGCGCGTTCGAGCTGACCGACCTGATCGGCCAGGACGTCAACGAGGCCGTCACGCGGTCGGTCTGGGAGTCCTTCTTCCAGGACGTGCGCTTCACCCCGTCCCTCGCCCAGCGGCGCCTGGTCGAGTCCGGCCGGCTGGGCCGCAAGGCCGGCCACGGCTGGTACGACCACCGGGACGGCGCCGAGCGCCCCGAGCCGGACACCGCCGAGCAGCGGCAGCCGCCGGCGTACGTCGTCGCCGAGGGCGACCTGGGCCCGGCCGGTGATCTGCTCGCGCTGATCCGCGAGGCGGGCATCCCGGTCCGCGACGAGGACGAGGACAACGGCACCCGCATGGTGCTGCCGAGCGGCGGGCAGCTCGCCCTCGCCGACGGTCAGACCTCCGTGGAGTTCCGGGACGTCGTCTACTTCGACCTCGCCCTGGACTACCGCAAGGCCACCCGGATCGCCCTGTCCGCCTCCCAGGACACCTCCCCGCAGACCCTCGCCGAGGCCATCGGCCTGTTCCAGGCGCTCGGAAAGAAGGTCAGCGTCATCGGCGACGTCCCCGGCATGATCGTCGCCCGCACGGTCGCGCGGATCATCGACCTGGCGCACGACGCCGTCGCCAAGGGCGTGGCCACCGAGGAGGACGTCGACACCGCGATGCGCCTCGGCGTCAACTACCCCCTGGGTCCCTTCGAGTGGAGCCGCCGGCTGGGCCGCTACTGGGCCTACGCGCTCCTGGACGACCTCCACCTGCGCGACCCCTCGGGGCGCTACGCGCCGTCCCTCGCGCTGTACCGCCACGCCCACGCCTCCGACAAGCGGGAGGGCACAGCCTCATGACCACCGCCAAACGCGACACCTACACGCCGGACACCCTGCTGTCCGTCGCCGTCCGGGTGTTCAACGAGCGCGGCTACGACGGCACCTCCATGGAGCACCTCTCCAAGGCGGCCGGCATCTCCAAGTCGTCGATCTACCACCACGTCACCGGCAAGGAGGAGCTGCTGCGCCGAGCCGTGAGCCGGGCGCTGGACGGCCTCTTCGGGATCCTGGACGAGGAGCACGCGCGCGTGGGGCGTGCCGCCGCGCGTCTGGAGTACGTCGTGAGGCGCATGGTCGAGGTGCTCATAGCCGAACTGCCCTATGTGACCCTCCTGCTGCGCGTGCGCGGCAACACGGACACCGAGCGGTGGGCCCTGGAGCGCCGCCGCGACTTCGACCACCGGGTGGCCGACCTGCTGAAGGCCGCGGCCGCGGACGGGGACGTGCGCGGCGACATAGAGGTCCGGCTGGTGACCCGGCTGGTCTTCGGGATGATCAACTCGATCGTCGAGTGGTACAAGCCGGGCGGGCGGGGCATGAACGAGCGCGAGGTGGCCGACGCGGTGGTGCAGCTGGCGTTCGGGGGCCTGCGCAAAGCCGGATAGCTCACCCCTGCGGCTCCAGGTCCTCCTCCTCGAACACCAGCAGCGTGCGCGTGCTGAGCACCTGCGGGATCGCCTGGAGCCGGGTCAGCACCAGCTCGCGCAGCGCCCGGTTGTCGGACACGTGCACCAGCAGCAGCACGTCGAAGTCCCCGCCCACCAGGGCGATGTGCGAGGCGCCGGGCAGCTGTCTGAGTTCCTCGCGCACGGTGCGCCAGGAGTTCTGCACGATCTTCAGAGTGATGTAGGCGGACGTCCCCTGACCTGCCCGTTCATGGTTGACCCGGGCGCCGAAGCCGCGGATGACACCGTCCTCGACGAGCCGGTTGATGCGGGCGTAGGCGTTGGCGCGCGAGACGTGGACCCGCTCGGCGACCGACCGTATCGAGGCGCGGCCGTCCGCCTGGAGCATGCGCAGGATGTCCTGGTCGATGGCGTCCAGCGGACGCGGCGGTGGCGGCAGGCCGCTGTCGTCCTGGCTCTCGGCCATTTGTTCAGATGCCACCTGCGCCCGCCTCCCTGCCATGGACGTACTGCGTCCATCACAGGCTGTGGAGAACCGTTTGTCCACAGCCTGAGGCCACCCGTAGCCAAAATGTGCCGACGACCGAACAATCGGTAGGTGAGGCGCATCACAGCCGACGCGCCTGCACGAAGCCGCTCCCCACGAGGAGGTGCCGTCATGACGGTCATGGAGCAGCGGGGCGCGTACCGGCCGACCCCGCCGCCCGCCTGGCAGCCGCGCACGGACCCCGCGCCGCTGCTGCCCGACGCCGAGCCGTACCGCGTCCTCGGCACCGAGGCGGCCGCGCAGGCCGACCCGGAGCTGCTGCGCACGCTGTACGCCCAGCTGGTCCGCGGTCGCCGCTACAACGCCCAGGCCACCGCGCTCACCAAGCAGGGCCGCCTCGCCGTCTACCCCTCCACCACCGGCCAGGAGGCCTGCGAGATCGCCGCCGCGCTCGTGCTGGAGGAGCGGGACTGGCTCTTCCCCAGCTACCGCGACACGCTCGCCGTCGTGGCCCGCGGTGTGGACCCCGTCGAGGCGCTCACGCTGCTGCGCGGCGACTGGCACACCGGCTACGACCCCTACGAGCACCGGGTCGCCCCCCTGTGCACCCCGCTCGCCACCCAGCTGCCGCACGCCGTGGGCCTCGCGCACGCCGCCCGCCTCAGGGGCGACGACGTGGTCGCGCTGGCCATGGTCGGCGACGGCGGCACCAGCGAGGGGGACTTCCACGAGGCGCTGAACTTCGCCGCCGTCTGGCAGGCCCCGGTCGTCTTCCTCGTGCAGAACAACGGCTTCGCGATCTCCGTCCCGATAGCCAAGCAGACCGCGGCCCCGTCGCTGGCCCACAAGGCCGTCGGCTACGGCATGCCCGGCCGCCTGGTCGACGGCAACGACGCCGTCGCCGTGCACGAGGTGCTGAGCGACGCCGTGCGCCACGCCCGTGCGGGGGGCGGTCCCACCCTCGTCGAGGCGATCACCTACCGCGTCGACGCCCACACCAACGCCGACGACGCGACCCGCTACCGCGGCGACGCCGAGGTCGAGGCCTGGCGCGAGCACGACCCGATCCAGCTGCTGGAGCGGGAGCTGACCGCGCGCGGCCTGCTCGACGAGGCCGGGAAGCAGGCCGCACGGGACGCCGCCGAGGCGATGGCCGCCGACCTGCGCGAGCACATGAACCAGGACCCGGTGCTCGACCCCATGGACCTGTTCGCCCACGTCTACGCCGAGCCCACCTCCCAACTGCGCGACCAGCGGGAACAGTTGCGGGCCGAGCTGGAGGCCGAGGCCGGGCCGGAGGGGGGCACGCACCGATGACCACCGTCGCCGTCAAGCCGGCCACCATGGCGCAGGCCCTCACGCGCGCGCTGCGCGACGCCATGGCCGCCGACCCCGCCGTACACGTCATGGGCGAGGACGTCGGCACCCTCGGCGGCGTCTTCCGCGTCACCGACGGACTCGCCAAGGAGTTCGGCGAGGACCGCTGCACGGACACCCCGCTCGCCGAGGCGGGGATCCTGGGCACGGCGGTGGGCATGGCCATGTACGGCCTGCGCCCGGTCGTGGAGATGCAGTTCGACGCGTTCGCCTACCCGGCGTTCGAGCAGCTCATCTCGCACGTGTCCCGCATGCGCAACCGCACCCGCGGCAAGATGCCCCTCCCGATCACCATCCGCGTCCCCTACGGCGGCGGCATCGGAGGCGTCGAGCACCACAGCGACTCCTCCGAGGCGTACTACATGGCGACTCCGGGGCTCCATGTCGTCACGCCGGCCACCGTCGCCGACGCCTACGGTCTGCTGCGCGCCGCGATCGCCTCCGACGACCCGGTCGTCTTCCTGGAGCCGAAGCGGCTGTACTGGTCGAAGGACTCCTGGAACCCCGAGGAGCCGGCGCCCGTTGAACCGATCGGCCGTGCGGTGGTGCGGCGCTCGGGCCGCAGCGCCACGCTCATCACGTACGGGCCGTCCGTACCCGTCTGCATGGAGGCGGCCGAGGCGGCCCGGGCCGAGGGCTGGGACCTCGAAGTCGTCGATCTGCGCTCCCTGGTGCCGTTCGACGACGAGACGGTGTGTGCCTCGGTGCGCCGGACGGGACGCGCGGTCGTCGTCCACGAGTCGGGCTCCTTCGGCGGCCCGGGCGGGGAGATCGCGGCCCGGGTCACGGAGCGCTGCTTCCACTATCTGGAGGCTCCGGTGCTGCGTGTGGCCGGGTTCGACGTCCCGTATCCACCGCCGATGCTGGAGCGCCACCACCTGCCCGGTGTGGACCGGATCCTGGACGCCGTGGGGCGTCTTCAGTGGGAGGCCGAGAGCTGATGGCACAGGTGTTCGAGTTCAAGCTGCCCGACCTGGGTGAGGGGCTCACCGAGGCGGAGATCGTGCGCTGGCTGGTCGAGGTCGGTGACGTCGTAGCCATCGACCAGCCGGTCGTCGAGGTCGAGACGGCCAAGGCGATGGTCGAGGTGCCCTGCCCCTACGGCGGTGTGGTCACGGCCCGCTTCGGCGAGGAGGGCACGGAACTGCCCGTCGGGGCGCCGCTGATCACGGTGGCGGTGGGGGAGCGGCCTACGGGCTCCGGCGGCTCATCGGCTTCCGGTGGCTCGGCGGACTCCGCGAGCGAGAAGTCCGCCGGTGCCGGCGGACGCTCCGGTGCCGAGGGCTCGGGCAACGTCCTGGTCGGATACGGCACGTCCGAGGCACCAGCGCGGCGACGCAGGGTGCGGCAGGGAAGGCCGGTGTCCGGTGCGTCCGCAGCGGGCTCCGGGGAAGTGAACGGGCAGGACGCTGTCCCGGCGGCGGCGAACGGGCAGGCCGGTGCCCCCGAGACCGAGGACGGCCCCGTCCCCGTGATCTCGCCCCTGGTCCGCCGCCTGGCCCGGCAGAACGRCCTCGACCTGCGGGAGCTGACCGGGTCCGGCCCCGACGGGCTGATCCTGCGGGCGGATGTGGAGTACGCGCTGCGTGCCGCTGCCCCCTCGGGTGCGGCGGCTCCGACGGCGGAGCCTCACCCGAGCCTGCCACAGGCACCGGGTACGGCCCCCGCACCACACCCCACCGCGGCAGCGGCCCACGGCGAGATCCGCACCCCGCTCAAGGGCGTCAGGGGCGCCGTCGCCGACAAGCTGGCGCGCAGCCGCCGCGAGATCCCGGACGCGACCTGCTGGGTGGACGCCGACGCCACGGAGCTCATGCGGGCGCGCACGGCCATGAACGCGGCCGGCGGCCCGAAGATCTCCCTCCTGGCCCTGCTGGCCCGGATCTGCACGGCGGCCCTCGCCCGCTTCCCCGAGCTCAACTCCACCGTGGACGCGGAGGCCAGGGAGGTCGTCCGGTTCGACCACGTGCACCTGGGCTTCGCCGCGCAGACCGACCGGGGGCTCGTCGTCCCGGTCGTCCGGGACGCGCACGCGCGCGACGCCGAGTCGCTGACCGCGGAGTTCGCCCGGCTGACCGAGGCGGGCCGGACCGGGACGCTGACGCCCTCGGAACTCACCGGCGGAACCTTCACGCTGAACAACTACGGAGTCTTCGGCGTCGACGGCTCCACACCGATCATCAACCACCCGGAGGCGGCGATGCTCGGCGTCGGCCGCATCGTCCCCAAGCCCTGGGTGCACGAGGGCGAGCTGGCGGTGCGGCAGGTCGTCCAGCTCTCGCTCACCTTCGACCACCGGGTGTGCGACGGCGGCACGGCGGGCGGCTTCCTGCGCTACGTGGCGGACTGCGTGGAACAGCCGGCGGTGCTGCTGCGGACGCTGTGATTCCGTCCGGCCCCGGAACGACGGACGCTGTGATTCCGTCCGGCCCCGGAACGACGGACGCTGTGATTCCGTCCGGCCCCGGAACGACGGACGCTGTGATTCCGTCCGGCCCCGGAACGACGGACGCTGTGATTCCGTCCGGCCCCGGAACGACGGACGCTGTGATTCCGTCCGGCCCCCGAACGACGGACGCTGTGATTCCCGTTCGCCCCGCGAGCCGTTGCCCGTGATCGTGTCCGTTCCCCCGCGTTCCTTGTGATCGCGGGGGCACGCATACTCGGGGTGTGACCGCCTACGAGCTCCCGGGTGAACCCGGCACCGGTTCCGGCCCCGCGCGGCGGCCGGACCCCGCCGCGTACGACGCCGTCGTGCTCGCCGGGGGTGCCGCCCGCCGGCTCGGCGGCGCCGACAAACCCGGTGTGCGCGTGGGCGGCCGGGCCCTGCTCGACCGCGTGCTCGCCGCGTGCGCGGGCGCCCGCGGCACCGTCGTCGTCGCCGCGCCCCGGCCGACGGCACGACCCGTGACCTGGGCCCACGAGGACCCGCCCGGCGGCGGCCCGCTCGCCGCGCTCGACGCCGGACTCCGGCACACCACGGCGGAGCATGTCGTGGTGCTCTCCGCCGATCTGCCGTTCCTTGAGGAGCGCACGGTCGGCCGGCTGCTGAGCACGCTGCGGGCGAGCGCCGCCGACGGCGTGCTGCTGACCGACCCCGAGGGCCGTGACCAGCCCCTCGTGGCTGCGTACGCCGCGCCCCGGCTGCGCGAGGTGCTCGCACTCCTCACCGACCGGCACGAGGGTCTCGCCGGTCTGCCGCTGCGGCGCCTCATCGCCGAGCTGAACCTCACCCGCATCTCCGACCCCGTCGCGTCGTTCGACTGCGACACCTGGGACGACATCGCCACCGCCAGGGCACGCATCAGGGAGCATGGGCACGTGTTGGATGAATGGATTTCCGCCGTCAAGGACGAACTGGGTGTCGACCTGGAGGTCGACATCCGCGGCCTGCTCGACCTCGCCCGCGACGCCGCCCACGGTGTGGACCGGCCGGCGGCGCCGCTGACCACCTTCCTCGTCGGCTACGCGGCCGCACGGGCGGGCGGCGGCCCGGAGGCGGTCGCCGAGGCCGCCCGCAGGGCCGCGGCTCTCGCCACCCGCTGGGCGGAGGAAAGTACCGCAGAGGCCCAAACCTCCGGCACCCCGCCCCAGCCCGACGTCGCCCCCGACGCGACGCCCGACACGCGCCCGGACGCCGGATGACCCCGCACGGCACACGCGCCGGTGAGGACGCCGAGGACCTCGACGTCGAGGAGGTGCTCGCCCTCGTGAACAACAACAACGACCTGCCCGGCCCCGCTGAACGAGGGGAGACGGACAGCCGCCGCGCCTCCGGCCGGCCGGACACCTCTCCCCGGCCCGACGCCCGCCACCACGCCACCCCCTGGCCGGAGGCCCGGGCCACCGCGGCACGCGCCGCCCGGAGCACCACCCGGGCCGCTCGCCGCCGGCCCGTCACCGTGCCTCTCGAAGCCGCCCTCGGCCTCACCCTGGCCGCTCCCCTCGACGCCCTCACCGACCTCCCCTCCTTCGACACCTCCGCGATGGACGGCTGGGCGGTCGCCGGGCCCGCCCCCTGGGACGTACGGGACGACGGCGTCCTGGCCGGGCACGGCGCGCACGAGCCGCTGACCGACGGCGAGGCCGTCCGGATCGCCACCGGCGCCCGCATCCCCCCGGACACCACCGCCGTTCTGCGCAGCGAGCACGGCCGCACCGACGAAAAGGGCCGCCTGTACGCGACCAGGGACGTCGTCCCCGGCCAGGACATCCGCCCGCGGGGCCAGGAGTGCCGCAGCGGGGACCAGTTGCTCCCCGTCGGCGCCCTCGTCACCCCGGCCGTACTCGGGCTCGCCGCAGCGGCCGGATACGACACCGTCACCGCCGTCCCACGGCCTCGTGCCGAAGTCCTGGTCCTCGGCGACGAGTTGCTCACCGAGGGACGGCCGCACGACGGTCTGATCCGGGACGCGCTCGGCCCGATGCTGCCGCCCTGGCTGCGGGCGCTCGGCGTCGAGGTCACCGCCGTACGACGCGTCGGGGATGACGCCGAAGCCCTGCACCAGGCGATCACCACGTCCGACGCCGATGTCGTCGTCACCACCGGCGGCACCGCCGCGGGCCCCGTCGACCACGTCCACCCCATCCTGCGCCGCATCGGTGCCGAACTCCTCGTGGACGGCGTCAAGGTGCGCCCCGGCCACCCCATGCTGCTGGCCCGCATCACGGAGAACCGGCACCTCGTCGGCCTGCCGGGCAACCCGCTCGCCGCCGTCTCCGGACTGCTGACGCTCGCCGAGCCGTTGCTGCGGACCCTCGCGGCCCGTCCGGCCCCGGAGCCGTACACGCTGCCGCTCAGGGACGCCGTGCACGGGCACCCGTACGACACCCGGCTCGTCCCCGTCGTCCTGCGGGGCGACCAGGCCGTGCCGCTGCGCTACAACGGCCCGGCCATGCTGCGCGGCGTCGCGGCGGCCGACGCGCTGGCCGTCGTACCCCCAGGCGGTGCACGTCCGGGACAGGAGGCGGAACTGCTCGACCTGCCCTGGGCGTCCGGAGGAATCGGGGTGTGTTTCACGTGAAACTTCCGGGCCAGGACGCGATTGCCCGCCAGGCGGACGAGCATCTGGTGACCCATCGGGTCAAACTCCCGAGGAAAGTGGTGGAGCACCCGGTCCGCCAGGTCACCAAGAGGCTCTCCGTGGCACTGGTGGTCCTCGTCGCGACCGCGCTGATCGTCTACGTCGACCGCGACGGCTACAACGACAACGCGGGTGGCGGTCTCACCCTCCTCGACGCGTTCTACTACGCGACCGTCACCCTCTCCACCACCGGCTACGGCGACATCACCCCGGCCAGTGACGCCGCCCGGCTCACGAACATCCTCGTCATCACGCCCCTGCGCGTGCTGTTCCTGATCATCCTGGTCGGCACCACCCTCGAAGCCCTCACCGAACGCACGCGGGAGGAGTGGCGACTGAACCGCTGGAGGTCCACGTTGCGCGATCACACCGTCGTCATCGGCTTTGGCACGAAGGGCAGGTCGGCGATCCGGACCGTCTGTGCGACGGGTCTGAAGAAGGAACAGGTCGTCGTGGTCGACCCCAGCTCCAAGGCGATCGACGCCGCGGCCGCCGAGGGCTACGTGGGCATCATCGGGGACGCGACGCGCAGCGAGGTGCTGAAGCGGGCCGAGGTGCACAAGGCGCGCCAGATCATCATCGCGACGCAGCGCGACGACACGGCGGTCCTTGTGGCGCTGACGGCCCGGCAGCTCAACCGCGGGGCGAACATCGTGGCCGCGGTGCGGGAAGAGGAGAACGCGCCGCTGCTGAAGCAGTCGGGCGCCGACGCGGTCATCACCAGCGCCAGCGCCGCGGGCCGTCTGCTCGGCCTGTCCGTGCTCAGCCCCTCCGCGGGCATGGTGATGGAGGACCTCATCCAGCAGGGCAGCGGGCTCGACATCGTCGAACGGCCGGTGGTCAAGGCCGAGGTGGGCAAGACCCCGCGGGAGATCACCGACCTGGTGGTGAGCGTCATACGCGGTCACCGGGTGCTCGGCTACGACGATCCGGCCGTCGGGAAGCTGGAGCTGACCGACCGGCTCATCACGATCGTGCGGGCGACGCCCGGCACACAGGTCGCGCCCGACCCCCGGCCGTTGCCGCCGATGCCCCGCAGCTGACCGCGGGACACGAAGCCGGCCGCCACGCACTCCCCCCGTGCGCGACGGCCGGCCGCCAAGGCCCCAGGGTCTACTTCCGGTTGTACAGCCGCATCGTGATCGGCCCGAAGACCAGCACGAACAGCCCGGTCCAGCCCAGCGTCCAGGCGACCTCGGCGGTCGGCCAGTCGCCACCCATCAGGCCGCGCACCGCCGACGCCAGATGGGTGATGGGGCTGTTGTTGACGAAGGCCTGGAGCCAGCCCGGCATCGTCTTCGGGTCGACGAAGACGTTGGACAGGAAGGTGAGCGGGAAGATCACCATCATGCTGACGCCCATCACCGACTTCTCGGTGCGCAGCATCAGCCCGAACATCGTCCAGATCCACGAGAAGGCGAACGAGAAGAGCACCAGCAGGGCGATCCCGGCGACCACACCGCCGATCCCGCCGTCCGGGCGGTAGCCGAGGATGATGCCGACGGTGAGCATCACGACGGACGCGATGGTGTACCGCAGGGCGTCGCCGAGCAGATAGCCGACCATCGTCGACGGCCGCCAGATCGGCAGGCTGCGGAACCGGTCGAAGACGCCCTTCTCGATGTCGGTGTTGACCGAGACGCCCGTGTACATCGTGATCATCACGACCGACATCACGAGGATGCCCGGCAGCAGGAACTGGATGTACTCCCTCGGCGAGCCGGCCAGCGCCCCGCCGAACAGGTACGTGTACATCAGCACCATCATGATGGGGAACGCCGTGACGTCGAAGAGCTGCTCCGGCACGTGCTTGATCTTGAGGATCGCCCGCCAGCCGAAGGTCATCGAGGCCGACCAGGCGCTGGGCCGGGGCGGACGCTCCTTGGAGATGAGCAGCGCGGCGAGGGATTCGGCGCTGACCGGGGCGAGTTCTTTGCTCTCCGTGATCGTCGCGGTGCTCATGCCGCCACCTCGTCCTTCGGGTCGTGGGAGTCGTCGGCGTGGTCGGAGTCGTGCGTGTCGTGTCCGGTGAGGGCGAGGAACACCTCGTCCAGGCTGGGCTGGCCCAGCGAGAAGTTGTCGACGGTGATCCCGGCGTGGGCCAGCTCGCTCAGCGCGCGGGACGCCTGCTGGGCCGCGCTGTCGTCGCTCGCCGCCGTACCGAGGCGGGCGGTCAGGGCCACCGGGTCGTGTTCCGGCTGCACCTGCGCGTCGAGGACCCGGCGCAGCAGATCCGCCGCCAGGGTCCGCTGGTCCGGATCGCGCAGCCGTAGATGGACGGACCCGGCGCCGACGGACGATTTCAGCTCGCCCTTGGTGCCCTCGGCGATCACCCGGCCGCGGTCGATGACGGCGATCCGGGACGCCAGCTGGTCGGCCTCGTCCAGGTACTGCGTGGTCAGCAGCACGGTGGTGCCCTGGGCGACGACGGCCCGCACGATGTCCCAGACCTGGTTGCGGCTGCGCGGGTCGAGGCCGGTGGTCGGCTCGTCGAGGAACAGCAGGTCGGGGGTGTTGAGGATGGACGCGGCGATGTCGATGCGGCGCCGCATGCCGCCCGAGTAGTGCTTGACCTGCTTCGTGGCCGCGTCCGTGAGCCCGAAGGCCTCCAGGAGCTGGGCGGCACGGTCCCGGGCGGCCTTCCTGTGGTGGCCGAGCAGCCGGCCCAGCAGGACCAGGTTCTCGGTGCCGGTGAGGTCCTCGTCCACCGACGCGTACTGGCCGGTGAGGCTCACCCGGCCGCGCACCTCGTCGGCCTCGCGGACGATGTCGTGGCCGAAGACATGGGCCTCGCCGCCGTCCGGCCGGAGCAGGGTCGCGAGCATCTTGACCGTGGTGGTCTTGCCGGCGCCGTTCGGGCCGAGGACGCCGTAGACCGTGCCCGCGGGCACGGACAGGTCCACTCCGTCGACCGCCCTCGTCTCGCCGAAGGTCTTCACCAGGCCCGCGGTCTCGATCGCCAGGCCGGACGTCTGCGTGCTCATGTGTCGGTCCTTCCGAGTACGTGGGCTACGCATGGGGAGACCTTCACCGTCGCGCAAACTCATCGCTCCCGCATATGGAATGTCGCCAGGACCGGACCAACGACGGAGGCGGAGCCGGCCCGGGGGGCGGAGCGGAGTCGGTCCGGCCACCGAGGAGTACCGTCCCCTTCATGCATGCGATCACGATTCCCGAACCTGGTGGGCCCGAGGCGCTGGTCTGGGACGAGGTCCCGGATCCCGTGCCCGGCGAGGGCGAGGTCCTGGTCGAGGTGGCGGCCGGTGCCGTCAACCGGGCCGACATCCTGCAACGGCAGGGCTTCTACGACCCGCCGCCCGGCGCGTCCCCCTACCCCGGCCTGGAGTGCTCCGGGCGGATCGCCGAGATCGGCCCCGGTGTCTCCGGCTGGAACGTGGGCGACGAGGTGTGCGCGCTGCTCTCCGGCGGCGGCTACGCCGAGAAGGCGGTCGTCCCGGCCGGACAGCTGCTGCCCGTGCCCGAGGGCATCGGCCTGACGCAGGCCGCGGCCCTGCCCGAGGTGACCTGCACCGTCTGGTCGAACGTCTTCATGATCGCCCACCTGCGTCCGGGCGAGACGCTGCTCGTGCACGGCGGCTCCAGCGGCATCGGCACCATGGCCGTCCAGCTCGCCAAGGCCGTCGGCGCGCGGGTGGCCGTCACGGCCGGCACCAGGGAGAAGCTGGACCGGTGCGCCGAACTGGGCGCCGACATCCTGGTCAACTACCGCGAGCAGGACTTCGTCGAGGAGGTCAGGAAGGCCACGGACGGTGCCGGTGCCGACGTCATCCTCGACAACATGGGCGCCAAGTACCTGGAGCGCAACGTCAGGGCCCTCGCCGTCAACGGCCGGCTCGCGATCATCGGTATGCAGGGCGGCGTCAAGGGGGAGCTGAACATCGGCGCCCTGCTCGCCAAGCGCGCCGCCATCACCGCGGCGTCCCTGCGCGCCCGGCCGCTGGAGGAGAAGGCGGCCATCGTCGCGGCCGTGCGGGAACACGTCTGGCCCCTGTTCTCCGGCGGCCACCTGCGCCCGGTCGTCGACCGCGAGCTCCCGATGCCGGACGCGGCCGCCGCGCACCGGGTCGTGGAGGAGAGCGGTCACATCGGCAAGGTGCTGCTGATCACCCCGCAGGGCGCCTGAGGTACCGGCAGACAGGCCCCGGTCGACAGGCCTAGGCCCGCCGCAGCCGCAGGGCGAAGAAGGCGAGTCCGAGGCCGAGGCCGATCAGCACCAGGCCGCTGCCCAGCGGCAGGATGCGCAGGACCGGCCCGACGGGGCGCTCGGCGCGCGCGGCGGCGGCCTCCCGTACGGGCTGCTCCGTCTGCGCGGAGGGCTCGGGGACGGCTTCCCGGGGTTCCTCGGGGACGGCGGTGACCTCACCGGCGCCCCGTTCCCGCTCGGCGTCCTCGGGCCGCCCCGGCCGCTGCCGCCCCTCACCGGCCCGGGTCCCGGCCCGCGAGGGCTCGCCCGGGGTGGAGG
>NZ_NGFN01000167.1 GCF_002148965.1 Streptomyces swartbergensis
TCTTACCTGCGGAAACGCAGCATCAAGGCAGTCATCCCGGAGAAGAAGGACCAGGCTGCCAACCGGAAGAGGAAAGGCCGCCGGGGCGGCCGCCCCACATGCCACGACGGCGATCTTTACAAGGAGCGGAACACCGTTGAGCGGCTCATCAACAAGTTGAAGGCCTGGCGGGGCATCGCCACTCGATACGACAAGACGCCCGAGAGCTACCTCGCCGGCCTCCACCTCCGTGCCTCGATGATCTGGATCAACGACCTCCTGAAGGCAACTGGCTGATCACAACATCACACACACCCTAGCAGGGCGTCGCCGGCCCGTCGAAGCTGAGCCGGGAGGAACTCGTAGAAGCCCTCGCCCGCGCCAGGTGCCGCCGGAAGAAGAGCGCCGCCTGACCCCGCACCGTGCCGCACACCACCTCCTGGAAGGACGTTCTGCCGTGTTCGTCAGCCGTGCGGACGGCAAATGTCCACCGACCTGCTTGGCCGTGCGCGCCTCGACCGTCGCCTTGATCCGGGTCAGCTTCGTCTGCAACGGCGCCCCGTCGTCCCCGGCCGAACCGTGTTCCTGGGCGTGGTGGCCGAGGTGGAGCTTGCGGGTCAGCTCGGCATCGAACGGGCCGGTGTGCCCGCTGCTTGAGGCGTTACGGACGGCGCCGTCCCCGTCGTCCGCCCAGATCGACTACCGACGTCGTACCGGAGTGCCGGAGCAGGCCCGGCTGCGGGCCATGGTCCGATGCAGGAGCAGGTGGAAGCAGGCACTCACCGAGCTGCTACAGGCCCAGGAAATCAGGCGGTCGGATATCGGCCGGCAACAACGTCCCACTCCTGGATGAGGCTCGCGAAGACGAAGGAGAGGACACCGGCGCCGAGCCCGGGGCCGGCATGGCACGCAGGCCGTTCTCCGTCGGGATGTGCGCGCCGTGGAAGTCGATGGTCATGTGGGCCAGGATCAGGCCGGCGACGGCGCTGGAGACGGTCGTGCCGATGCAGCGCATCAGGGCTTTGAGGCCATGGGGGCCCGCCTGCCCGGTTCCACAGCTGAGGCCCGGATGCCGCACCAGTGATCCGGGACGGCGTCCGGGCAGGCCAGGAGCGCGTGTTCAGACGGACAGCGCCCATTGTGCGACCGGTGATGCGGTGTGGTTAACGCACCATGCGGGGTCACTGCGCCGTCTCTGCCGTGTCGCAGGTGTGGCACACCACCCTGCGTGCCGGGATACGGCCGTGCGAAGAACCCATACCGATCTGGCGGGTGACGTGCACCTGACGTACGCGGGCGTGATTCTCGCAGGTGGCCAAGCCGCAGCGCGAGCAGACGCCGATGCCGGCGGTGTCGCTGCGCGCCTCCTGGAGGCAGTCGTAGCACCTCATGTCCAACTCCGATTTCAGTAGGGGCCAGACGTGGCGGCCAGACAACATGAACAAACCCACCCGGGCCGCACACACCTGCTCAAGGAGACTGAAACGTAGAGCCCCAGATTAGACTTTGTCAAACCTAGGATTTAATCGACTTCAGGGGCAGCACGCGAGGCATGAGCGACCGTTTGATCTTCAGGTGGTAGTCGGTGTGGCCGATCAGGCGGTAACGATGGTTCACCAGCGCGAGGACCAGTGCTGCCTCGTGCAGCGCGAACTGGGGGCCACAGCAGGCGCGTTCGCCATTGCCGAAGGGCTTGAACTCAGCTGCGGGATGAGGATCTGGATCGACTCACCCTTGCGCACGCCGTGCTTGCCGCCGATGACCGTGGGCGCCCGCGACCGGCGAGGAAACGCGCCGAGACCGCCCCTTGCCGACCGGGGCAGTGGCAGACCGCCTCGACGACCCGACGCCGGGGTAGCAGCACGCCCCCCGGGTGGGTTGCCCGGCGGGGCGCGTGGATCTTCCGCGATGGTTCAGGTGGTCAGCACGTGGAGTTGGTCTGGGTGAGCAGGCCCATCCGCCAGGGCTTGCTGATGTAGTCGCCGGTGGCTCTGGGGTCATTGCCCTGATTGAACAGCCCCTACGACGACGAGATCGAACTCGTGCTGCGTGGGGCTCCCGCCACCCCTGTGGCGATCCACCTACGCGTCCCCGGCAGGCACGAAGGGACGCCGCAGGTCCGTGTCAACGGCGCACCGCCCGAGGGTGGGCCCGCCCCGCTCACGACGCGCCGCGGGGCAGGCGGACAGCCCCTGACATACGTGCGTCTGGAGCGGCAGTGGCGCGAAGGGGACACGATCACCGTGCGCCTTCGCCCGCGCGTCAGCGCCGAGCTGCTCCCCGACGGCTCGCCGTGGGTGTCGTTCCGCTTCGGGCCCACCGTCCTCGCGGCCGAGGGCGACCGGAACGACCTGGTCTGGCTCTTCGCCGACGACTCCAGGATGGGTCACGCCGCCGACGGCCCGCTGCCCCCTGGAGCACCTGCCCATCGTCCTCGCCCGGAGTTCCTCAGGTCCGGCGGCCGGCGTACGCCGACTCGCCCCGGGCCTGCTGGCGTTCGCCCTGGAGCACGTGGACGCGCGACCGGGTGAGTCCGTCACCCTCGTACCGTTCGCCGGCCTCCACGAATCCCGGTACCACCTCTGCTTCCCCCTGGCGGAACCGGAGCGGCTCCAGGAGCGGCGGGCGGAGCTGCGCGCGGCCTTCGAGGCGGCACTCTCGCTGCGCGACCGCACCGTTGACGCCGTTGACGCCGTTGCCGCCTGCGAGCAACAGCCCGAAAGCGACCACCGGTTCGAGGGGCAGGACACCTGGTCGGGCCTCACCGACGGGCTGGCCTGGCGGGCCGCCACGGGATGGTGGCCCTACCGCCTGACAGACCGGGACGGCTCCGCCACCGGGCTGCAGGTGGCCCACCTCTCGGACCGAAGTGCCGGATCGACCCGTGTACTGGTCGACGGACATGCGCTGGGCACGCTGACGCCCTTGTCGCATCCCGAGGGCAAGGAAATCTCCCAGGTACTCCCGCTGGACGCAACCGTCGTGCCGGGACCGCCGAGATCCGGTTCGAAGCGGTTGGCTCCGCAACCACCATCCGGCTGCGCGAAGTACGCCTGGTGCGCTGACGTGACCGCCGTCGTCTCGAACGCATCGAGCGCGCGGGGTGGGCAACGGCGGAGGCTGGAGCCCCCCGCCGGGTGGAAGGCGTTGCAGGAACCGTGGCGGGCAGCGTACGCCGGTCAGGTCCGCGCTGTCGTTCCGAAGGAGAGGGGTTCGCCGGAGCGCAGGTGTTCCCTCAGCCACTGCTCGGTGTTGCTCACGTGGAGCAGCGCGGCGGCCTGGCTGAGGGCGGCGTCACGGGTGGACAGCGCGTTGAAGATCGCCTCGTGCTCGGCGAGGGTGCGGCCCGCGGCCTTGTCGTCGACCAGGCCGCGCCAGATGCGGGCGCGCAGGGTGCGGCCGGAGATCCCTTCCAGGAGGGTGAGGAGGCTCTCGTTGCCCGTGGCCGAGACGACGGCGCGGTGGAAGGCGGCGTCGTGGGCGTTGAGCTGTTCGACGTCGTCGCGGGCCTCGCGCATCGCGTCCAGGTGCCGCTTCACTTCCGCCAGTTGGGCGTCGGAGATCCGGGTGGCGGCCAGCGCCGTGGCCATCGGTTCGAGGAGCCGCCGTACCTCCATGAGGTCCTGCAGGGCGACCGAGTCGCCCTGCAGCAGTTCCACCGCGCCGCCGAGACCCTGGAGCAGCAGGCTCGGCTGGAGGCTGGTCACATACGTGCCGTCACCCCGCCGGACCTCCAGGACCCGTGCGACGGCCAGTGCCTTGACCGCTTCACGGGCGAGGTTGCGGGACAGGCCCAGCTGAGCGGCCAGGTCCGGCTCCGGTGGGAGTTTGGAGCCCGGCGGCAGGGCACCGGTCCGGATCAGCTCACGGATCTGTTCGATGGCCTTGTCCGTCAGAGACACCGCTCGTCGCTCCCCCCACCGTTCCCCGTGAGCACGTCCGACCTGATCAGCACCTGAGTGCGGAGATCGCCCCAGAGGCCGTCCGGGACTTGCTGATCATGGAGTTCCACGTTTCGTCCGACCTGTTCGGGAGTCCGCATGCCGAGGGTGACGTTGATGATACTGGGGTGTGAGCGCGGGAAGTCGATCGCGGCGGCGGGCACAGTGGTCCAGTACCTCGCACAGACCTCGGTGATCGCCCGAGCGCGGGCGACCAGAGCCGGCGGGGCGTCGTCCTGGAGTCGGCCGTACTTCATCCCCTCGGCGGGCAGGGCATCGTCCGGCGCCGACTGGTCGCAAGACATGCCATGTTTGCATGCTCGAAATACGCGCTAGATCAAGACAAAGGAGTCAACTCCCCCGATGTCATGGTCACTTTCATCCCTGCACACTGGTTGACATCCCATGGCGACATGACCGACCTTCAAGCGTGGCCCAGCATTCCCCCTGCCCCCTTCCGCATCAGGGATGTGTCCATGTCGAGCTCGATCAACAGGCGCCAGTTCGTGGCCTCCGCAACCTGCGCGGCCGCGGCGGCCGTTGCCGGAGATGCGTTCAGTGCCGGTGTCGCCGAAGCGGCGCCCAGCACGTACACGCCCGACTGGGACTCGGTCGACCAGCACCCGCCGGCTCCGGAGTGGTTCCAGGACGCGAAGTTCGGGATCTACTTCCACCGGGGCGCCTTCAGCGTCCCCGCCTTCGACAACGAGTGGTACCCGCGCACCATGTACGAGGCCGGGAGCTCGCCCAACAAGCACCACATCGCGACCTACGGCCAGCCCTCGGCGTGGCCGTACCACAACTTCATCGACGGAGCGCGGGACCTGGCGGGCAACACCGTACAGTTCGCGCCGAAGCTGAAGTCGGCCGGCGGGAAGTTCGACCCCGACGAGTGGGTGCAGCTCTTCGTCGACGCCGGCGCCAGGTTCGCCGGCCCGGTCGCCGAGCACCATGACGGCTTCTCCATGTGGGACAGCCAGGTCAACGAGTGGAACTCGGTGGACAAGGGCCCTGGTCTCGACCTGCTGCGGCTGTTCTCCACGGCCATTCGCGCCAAGGGCCTGAAGCTGCTGGTGGCCATGCACCACGCGTACAACTTCACCGGCTTCTACGAATTCGCCCCCGCGCAGACGGACAGCAGCCTCAAGAAGCTCTACGGGCAACTGGGTTCGGCCGCGGAGAACCAGCTCTGGTTCGACAAGCTCAAGGAGGTCATCGACCGTGCCCGGCCCGACATCCTGTGGCAGGACTTCAATCTGGACGCCGTCGAGGAGCAACAGCGCCTGAACTTCCTGGCGTACTACTACAACCAGGCGGGCAGCTGGGGCCGTGAGGTCGTCGCCACCTACAAGGACGGCATGAACGGCAAGGGCGAGGTCTTCGACTACGAACGCGGCGGCCCGGCCGATCTGACCACCCCGTACTGGCTGACCGACGACAGCATCTCCAGCAGCAGCTGGTGCTACACCCAGGGCATCGGCTACTACACCACCCAGCAGATGCTGCACTCGTTCATCGACCGGGTCAGCAAGAACGGCAACGTGCTGCTGAACATCGCGCCGATGGCCGACGGCACCATCCCTCAGGCGCAGAAGGACATCCTGCTCGGTATCGGAGACCACCTGAAACGCTTCGGCGAGTCGGTGTACGCGACCCGTGCCTGGACGGCGTACGGCGAAGGCCCGACGAAGATGGGCGGCGGTTCGTTCACCACCCCGCACGCCGGTACCGCGCAGGACATTCGCTTCACCCGCAACAAGGCCGACGACGTCCTTTACGCCACCGTCCTCGGCTGGCCCGGCAGCTCGCTGACGATCAAGACCCTCAGCTCGGACCGGATCAACCTCTCCTCGCTGACCTCGGTGAAGCTCCTCGGTACCACTGCCGGCACCTACATCGACCTGCCCACGCCGGCCCAGAACGCCTCAGGCCTCACGATCGCCCTGCCGTCCTCCGCGCCGTACAGCGCCAACGCCTACGTCCTGAAGCTCCGCTTCTCCGGCCCGATCCCCGGCCTGCGGCCGCTCGTCGGCGCCGTCGCCTTCACGGACGTCGGCTACACCGGCGACTCCGCCGTCCTCACCATCGGCGACTACACCGCGGCCGACCTGACCGCGGCCGGACCGGGCCCGGGCACCCTCTCCTCCCTCCGGCCGGCCGCCGGATACCAGGTGACCGGCTACTCCGGCGACAACTTCACCGGCACCTCCTGGACCTTCACCGCCGACAACCCCGACCTCAGGGTCACCGGCAACAACGACCGGATCACCTCACTGAAGGTCCAGTTCAACCCGGCGACGTACATCCGGATCACCAACGCCGCCAACGGCCTCGCCCTGGACAGCGGCGGCAACGTCGCCTCCGGCTCCAACCTCAAGCAGTGGACCTGGGACGGCAGTTCGAACCTGCAGTGGCATGCGGAGGCTGTCGGAGACGGCTACTACAGGCTGGTCAACCGTACGAACGGCATGGTCGCCGACGGCTGGGGCGCCACCGCCGACGGCTCCGCCGCCAGGCAGGCCGCCTGGAACGGCGGCCCCAACCAGCAGTGGACCATCACCCACCGGGGCGGCGACCGCTATTCGATCGCCAACCGCACCACCGGCCTGGTTCTCGACGGCGGCGGCAACGTCGACTCGGGCGCCGGCACGAAGCAGTGGACCTACGGCAGCAGCACCAACCTGCTGTGGATCTTGACCGCGCTGTAGCCGGCGGAGCCCGCTGCCGCTGACGTGGCGGCGCGATCGAGTGAAAGGGACACGATGCAGAGAGAGGGCATGCGTATGTCATTCAGCGTGTCGAGGTGGGGAGGTGGGAGGCGTGCGGGAGTGCTCGCCGCGGTGATCGCCTTGGTGGCGGCGCTGCTGACCGGGATCGGTGCCGCCGGGGCGGCGCAGGCGGCCACGGTGGATACGAACGCCTGGTACGTGCTGGTCAATCGGGGCAGCGGCAAGGCACTCGACGTGTCGGGTGCGAGCACGGCCGACGGGGCGGCGCTGTCGCAGTGGACCCGCCACGACGGTGCCAACCAGCGCTTCCAGTTCGTCGACTCGGGGGGCGGCTACTACCGGCTGAAGGCGCAGCACTCGGGCAAGGTGCTGGACGTCCACCACTACTCCGCCGCCGACCACGCGGACATCGTGCAGTGGGGCGACGGCGATGGCACCAACCAGCAGTTCCGGCTGGCCGACTCGGCGGACGGTCACGTCCGTCTGATCAACCGCAACAGCGGCAAGGCCGTCGAGGTCCAGAACGCCTCCACCGCCGACGGTGCCAAGGTCGTGCAGTACACCGACTGGGGCGGGGCCAACCAGCAGTGGCAACTGGTCCGCGCGACAGGAGTGCTGGCACAGGCGCACACCGCGGGGCGGATCAAGGACGCCGGAAACACCGTGCAGTACAGCTGGCCTGGCGTGTATTTCGAGGGCCGCGTCAGCGGCACCGGCGTGGGCATCGTGCTCAACGACTCGGCCGCCGACTACGACGTCCAGATCGACGGAACCACCGTCGCCACACTCGTCACGCCCGGCGACACCACGCACTGGATCAACGGGCTGTCGAACAGCACGCACACCGTCCGGCTCGTCAAGCGCAACGACACCCCGGGGGACACCAGCACCTTCGGAGGCTTCGTCGCCGCACCCGGTGGTGCCGTACTGAGCAAACCAACGGCCCGCAACCGCCAGATCGAGTTCATCGGTGACTCCCTCACGGTGGGCTACGGCAATCTCTCGACCTCCCGCGACTGCACCTCGGACCAGGTCAAGCGGACCACCAACGCCGACGTGAGCTACGGCGCCCTCACCGCCCGGCGACTGAATGCCGACTATCAGATCAACGGCTACTCGGGCCTCGGCATGGTGCGCAACTACAACGGAGGCCGGCCGGATGTCACGTACCGGACCTTCTACGATCGCGCCCTGCTGAACGTGTCCGGCGACGTCTGGCAGAACCCGGGTACCTGGCGCCCTCAGCTCGTGGTGGTCAACCTCGGCACCAACGACTTCTCGACCGCCGTCAACCCCGGTGAGCCATGGACGCCCGAGAGCCTCGCTGCCGCCTACCGCAGCGCCTACGGCGACTTCCTCCAGAAACTGCGGACGCGCTACGGCGCCGCCACGACCATCGTGGCCGTCGGCACCGGCCAGTTCGCGGGCCAGGTCCAGCAGGTGGTCGACACGCGCAACGACGCCGGCGACAGCGCGGTCCGCTACTGGTTCCTCGACAGCTCGGACCTGGACTTCCTCGGCTGCCACTGGCACTACTCGGCCCACGACGACCGAGTCATCTCCGAGCGGCTCACCTCGTTCGTCGCCGGTCTGCCGATGAACTGGTGACGGCACCGACTGCCCGGGGATTCTCAGAAGGCGCTACGGCCGGACTGCCGGCTGAACGGCGTCCAGCCCCGTTGATCGAGCAATCACTCGCAGAAGAGGACGCCTGCATGAGAAAGTCTTGGCTTCTCCCCCTGGTCACGCTTGTCGCTGCCGCGCTCGGGGTGACGACGGCCGGTGTCGCCCCTGCCTCCGCCGCCCCGAACACGCCCTTGCGGGTCATGCCGTTGGGCGACTCGATCACCTGGGGTGTGGGAAGCAGTACGGGAAACGGCTACCGGGCTCCGTTATGGAACAAGCTCGCGGCAGACGGCCATCCGCTGGACTTCGTCGGCACGTTGCGGGGCGGTTCGATGTCCGACCCCGACAACCAAGGCCACTCCGGATACAAGATCCACCAGATCGCCGCACTCGCAGACGCCGCGCTGACCCGTTTCCGGCCCAACGTCGTGACGCTGATGATCGGCACCAACGACCTCAACGAGAGCTACCAGGTCTCCACCGCAACCGCCCGGCTGAGGTCGCTGGTCGACCAGGTCACCGCCGCCGCCCCCGACGCAACCGTCCTCGTGGCCTCCCTGGTCGTGTCCACCAGCGGCTCGGAGGAGCAGTACCGTGCCGCGTACAACCAGGCCATCCCCCAGATCGTGAGGGACGCACAGGCCGCGGGCAAGCACGTCGCACACGTCGACATGAGTGGCCTGACCACGGCCGACCTGGCCGACCCCCTGCACCCCAACGACTCGGGCTACCAGAAGATGGCCGACGCCTTCCACCGCGGCATCCAGGCCGCGGATGGCGCCGGGTGGCTGAGGAACCCCGCCCCCGCCCCGGCACGCCTGCAGTCCGGCATCGCCGGCAAGTGCCTGGACGTCAAAGGCGCCGCCACCGCCGACGGGACCGCCGTCCAGACCTGGGGCTGCAGCGACACGGCCAACCAGCTCTGGTCCGCCTACACCGACGGCACCGTGCGCTCCATGGGCAAGTGCCTCGACGCCGCCGGCTGGGGCACCACCAACGGCACCAAGGTGCAGACCTGGTCCTGCCACGGCGGCGCCAACCAGGTCTGGCAGCCCTACAACGGCGGCTACCGCAACCCCGCCTCCGGCCGCTGCCTCGACGTTCCAGGCTCCTCCACGGCCGACGGCACGCAGCTCCAGTTGTGGGACTGCAACGGCCGTTCGAACCAGAAGTGGACCACTCTGACCGCCGGATGACCCGCGCCCCGGGACCCGTGCCCTTCCGGGCTCGGGTCCCGGGGCCGCCGCCTGCCCTGGGCTGGGGTCGGCAGTCCCGTCGACCTGACGTGTCGAAGCGCTTCGACGATGCTATTTGCCCCGATGAGCCGTCAATGAGCCAGCGAAATCACCTGTGTCGCGGTAGAGACCCTTGTTCCACACGAAAAGTGTCCGTTAACTTGCGCATGGAAGTGAAGCGCTTCGACAGAGCGGCAGCACGAACTGCCGCCCGGCGGTTGAGCGGGCACTGACCTCGAAAGGCCGACATGACCAAGGAACAAGGGACCCTCCACTGGGGACATGAGGCCCTCCACCTCGAGATCGTCCTCGCTGACGACGGCAGCCCGCGCCTCACGCATCTCGGACTGCCCGGCGAAGCGCGGGAAATCCCCGGTACGTCCCTGCCCCTGGTGGAGGTGACGGCTGCGGGTCACGGCCGTGGCTGGTCGGGCAGCCACCTCGTGGGCACCCATCTCGGCGGGCGTCTGCGCCACCGGACCCACCGCGTGACCCGCGACGGCGACTGGCACACATTGACCGTGCACCTCCACGATCCGGAGACCGGACTGGTCGCGGAGGTGACCTACCGATCACCGGACGGCATCCCCGTGCTCCGCAGCGAGGTGACCCTGCGCAACGAGGGGCAGACCACGCTGCACCTGGAATCGGTCAGCTCGCTCGCGGTGGGCTGCCTCACCCCGCCGGACCCGGCGGCCATCGACGCCGCGGACCTGCTGTGGGCGGAGAACGACTGGCTCGCCGAATGCCGCTGGCAGCGACAGCCGATGCGCCTGACCACACCATCCACCAGCGGACGCGTGAGCTACGGGCACGGCAAAGCCGGCTTCGCTCTGAACGGACAGGGCACATGGTCCAGCTGCGGTCGCCTCCCCATGGGCGGCCTGACGGACCGGCGTACCGGCCGCACCTGGGTGTGGCAGGTCGAGCACAACGGCGGGGGCTGGCGCTGGGAATGCGCAGAGTGGGACAAGACGGCCTACGCGGCGCTGTTCGGACCCACCGACACCCACCACGGCTGGCGGCACCCACTTGAACCCGGCGCCGACTTCCACACCGTACCCGCCGCCTTGTCCTTCAGCGCCGACGGCGGCCCCGACGCCGCGTTCGCCGCGCTGACCCGCTACCGCCGCGCCCAGCGCCGCCCGCACGCCGACCACCAGCGCCTGCCCGTCATCTTCAACGACTACATGAACTGCCTGATGGGCGACCCCACCACCGAGAAGCTGCTGCCACTCATCGACGCGGCGGCCGAAGCCGGTGCGGAATACTTCGTGATCGACGCCGGCTGGTACGACGGCGACGACGGCGGCTGGTGGGACAGCGTCGGCGCCTGGGAGCCCGCCGCCTCCCGGTTCCCCGGGACGCGTGGGATCCACGAGGTGCTGGACCGCATCCGGGAACGCGGCATGGTTCCCGGCCTGTGGCTGGAGCCGGAGGTGATCGGCGTACGCAGCCCCATGGCCAAGTCCCTGCCCGAGGAGGCGTTCTTCCGCCGCGACGGCGTCCGCGTCACGGAGGCCGACCGGCACCATCTGGACCTCCGTAACCCGGCCGCCCGTGCCCACCTGGACCAGGTCGTGGACCGCCTGGTCGGCGAGTGGGGCGTCGGCTACCTCAAACTCGACCACAACATCGACCCCGGCTCCGGCACCAGCGCCCACCCCGGCGAGACCCCGGGCGCCGGCCTGCTCGGCCACAACCGGGCGCACCTCGCCTGGCTCGACGGCATCCTGGACCGCTTCCCGCACCTGGTGCTGGAGAACTGCTCCTCCGGCGGCATGCGCTGGGACCACGCCCTGCTGTCCCGAATGCAGTTGCAGTCCACGAGCGACCAGCAGAACCTGCACCTCTACGCGCCCATCGCGGCCTCGGCACCCACCGCCGTCACCCCCGAACAGGGTGCCGTCTGGGCGTACCCCCAGCCGGAGGACTCCCTCGACGAGGTGGTCTTCTCCATGGCCAACGCGCTCCTCGGCCGGATCCATCTCTCCGGCCGCATTGCCGAACTCGAGCCGGAGGCCCGCGCCCTGGTCCACGAGGCGGTAGCGGCGTACAAGGCCATCCGCGCCGACCTGCCGCACGCCGTGCCGTCCTGGCCACTGGGCCTTCCTGCCTGGGACGACCCCTGGGTCGCCCTGGCCCTGCGCACTCCCGCCACCACCTACCTCACCGCCTGGCGACGCCCCGGAACCGACGCCACGGCGACGCTTCACCTGCCTCACCTGCGGGACACCGCCGCCCGTGTCGACCTGCTCTACCCCTCGGTCAGCCGGGTCGTTTCCGCCTGGTCGCCCGGCACGGCCGAGCTGAGCCTGACCCTGCCTACCGCGCCGTCCGCCGTGCTGCTCCGCATCACCCCCACRGCCCTCGGCGCTCCCTGAACCACCACACCCCGCATTGCGAAACGAATCAACGAGAGGACCTATCGGGTGCCCCCTCTGCGCCAGCCGGACGGACGGACCACCAACCCCGTGATCCCCGGCTTCCACCCCGACCCCAGCGTCTGCCGCGTCGGCGACGACTACTACCTGGCCTGCTCCAGCTTCGAGTACTTCCCCGGGGTACCCCTCTTCCACAGCCGTGACCTGGTGCACTGGACGCAGATCGGCAACGTCCTTGACCGGCCGGAACAGCTGCGTCTGCCCGCCTCCATGCCGTCCTCCGGCGGGATCTACGCCCCCACCCTGCGCCATCACGACGGCCGCTTCTGGCTGATCGTCACCAACTGCAGCGAGGGCGGCGGCAACCTGATCGTCACAGCCACCGACCCGGCCGGACCATGGTCGGATCCCATCTGGGCGCCGGGTGTCCCCGGTATTGATCCCGACCTGGTCTGGGACGAGGACGGCACCTGCTGGTGCACGGTCGCCGGGGTCTCGCAGGTCCGTCTCGACCCGTCCACCGGGCAGACGTACGGAACACCGCACCGGCTCTGGTCCGGCGGGCCCGGCGCCAAGGCCCCGGAGGCGCCGCACCTGTACCGGATCGGCGACTACTGGTACCTGCTCATCGCCGAGGGCGGCACCGAGCGCGGCCACGGTGTCTCGATCGCCCGCGGCCGTACCCCCGCCGGCCCGTTCGAGCCGTGCCCGGCCAACCCGATCCTCACCCATCGCGGCACCGACCACCCCGTCCAGAACACCGGGCACGCCGACCTGGTCCAAGGCCCCGACGGCTCCTGGTGGATGGTGCTGCTCGGCGTCCGACCGGGCGGCGGCACGCCGGGCTGGCACGTGCTCGGCCGGGAGACCTTCCTGGCCCCCGTGACCTGGGTGGACGACTGGCCGGTCGTCGGCGAGGTCGCCCTGGACCTGCCCGAGCTCCCGTGGCCGCTCTCCCCCAGCCCTGCCGAGGAGCACCGGGACGACTTCGAGCACGCCGAACTGCGACCGTCCTGGATCTCCGTGCGCGACCGGTCCGCCGAGCACTGCACCGCCAAGGAGCGCCCCGGATGGCTGACGCTCCGCGCGCGGGGCGGCTCCCTGGACGAGGCCGACGTGGTGTTCACCGGCCGGCGCCAGCAGCATCTGTCCTGCCGGGCGCGCACTCTGGTCGATGCCGCGGAGGGAAGCGGTGGCCTCGCCGTCCGGCTCGACGAGCGGCACCACTACGCGGTCGAGGTGTCCGGCACGCGGGTGCGGGTGGTCGCGCGCGTCGGCTCCCTGCGCACGGTCGTGGCCGAACAGTCCGTGCCCGCCGGGCCGGTGGTCCTCGCCGTCACGACCACGGAACCGCCGTCTCCGCACGGACCGTGCACCGGACCCGACGTCGTCTCCCTCGGCGTCGAGCAGCCCGACGGCACGTTCACCGAGCTCGCGGCCCTCGACGGCCGCTACCTGTCGACCGAGGTCGCCGGCGGCTTCACGGGCCGGGTCATCGGCATGTACGCCGCGGCAGGCACAGTCCACTTCGACTGGTTCGACTACGAGCCCCTCGACGGCTGAACCAGGCCTCCGTCCCACTGCTCGGCCGAAGAGGCATGACACATGAAGGACATACGGAGACCCGGCGCACCACCGCGGCCGCGGCCCCGGACGCCTGGCCGGCCTGCTGATGACGCTGCTGGTCGTCCTGGGGCTCTCCGGCAGCACCGTGCGCTCGCCACGCCCGGCGGCACGGCACAGCAGGCGGCCTCCACGGTCGGAGTCCCGGCCCGCGCCATGGACGCCGTCGCGGCGATGCAGCCCAGCTGGAACCTGGGCAACACCCTGGACGCGATTCCGGACGAGACGTCCTGGGGCAACCCCAAGGCCACCCCAGGGAACTGTTCAAAACCATCCGGGCCCAGGGCTTCCGCAGCGTCCGCATCCCGGTGCCCTGGAGTGCACACCAGTCCACCACCGCGCCCCACAACGTCGACGCCGCGTACATGAGCCGCGTCAAGCAGGTGGTCGACTGGGCGCTCGCCGAGAACCTCTACGTCGTGCTCAACGTCCAGATGAGGTGGGGCCAGAGGGCTGCCGCGGATGTCACCGGTCCTCCGCGGCAGCTCCCGGTACGGCGGCGAAGACGCGGACGTCCCAGGCGCCGAGCCCCACGGGTGTACCGGCCGGGACCAGGCTGTCGTCCGGGCCATGATCGCGCGGATCACCCGCTCCGCGTGGAAACGGAAGGCCGGGTGCGCGAAGTCGACCTCCTGCCGGGCGCCCCACGCGGCGCGCCGCCCGGTGGCGTCCTCGGTGGCGATCTCGGGGTACTGCTGGGTACTGCCGGGCCAGCCACTGTTCTTTCACGTCCATGGCCACTCCAAATCAGCCGCGCAGATCATCCCGGGCTGGCCGTACTCGTTCGTCGCCGCGCTGACGCCGGAGCGCACGTCGTGGACGCAGGTGCTGGACGCAGGTCCTGGACGCCGTCCGGCTTGGGCCCACCGACGACGCCGCGGCCGTCACCGCCGACCGACTGCGGGCCGTGGTCGAGCGCCTGGTCGCGGCCGGTCAGCGGCAGTGCGGCGACCGGAACATGCGGCCGCCCCGGGCCTGCTGGTCGTGATGGACGCGGGCTATACGTGATGCGCCTGGCCTGGGTACTGCGCGACCTTCCCGTCGAGCTGGTCGGGCGCCTTCGTTCGGATCGTGTCCTGCGGATGCCGAAGCCGCAGCGTGTCTACGACCCCAGGGGCAGCAAGGCCGCCCAAGCACGGACCCGAGTTCCGCCTGGCCAAGCCCGAGACCTGGCCGGAACCGACAGCGGTGACCATGAACGACACGCCCCGCTCCGGCAAGACCGAGGCCCACGCATGGGACCGGCTCCATCCCCGGCTCACCCACCGCTCGGCCTGGATCGCCCCTGCTTCTTCTGCCTCGGCGTCTCCGCGGCGGGGTGAAGCGAGGAGGAGTACACCCGGATCACGTACGACTACAGGGGAACCGACTACTCGATCATCCGCGTCAAGCCCAACTGGTACTGAGGGGGAGATGCGTATGAAGAAGCGGGTCATCCTGCTGTGCGGCGGCCTACTCGTCGTGGCCGGGATCGCCGCAGCGGTGTGGTGGAACTGGTTCCGGGCACCCTATGCCTTGGCCGATTCGCCCAAGGTCGACGTGACAGTGCGCGCGGAGAAATCCGTGTACCCCGACGTACAGGAGACGGCCGAGGACGTCGACACCCTCGTCCGGATCTATGTGCAACGGCTCAAAGACGGCGACGCCAAGGGACTCGCCGAGCTCGCCGGGCCCGCCTACAAGCAGCCCGGACCGGCCGCAGCCATGTATGTGCGCGAGTACGGCGAGGCAGCGGGCGGGCACGTCAAGGTCACTGTGCTCGAGGGGTCCGTCGACTACTTCAACCCGGTGACGGTGGTGTACGAGGAGCCCGGTCAGCGGCAGGAGCTGCTGTTGGTCAAGGATGACGGACACTGGTGGGTCGGCCTCGGCGACGGCGATCCGGCGGCCGGCAAGTAGCGTCAGCCGTGGAAGGGGCCGGAGGTTGCTTCTCCCGAACCTCAGGGCCCCTTCGCTGTCCTCCGGTCCCGCCGGGCGGGGCGAGACCATCCACTTCGCCTCCTCGGCGAGTCCGCGTGGGAGGGTCGGCAGAACTTCTCTCGCCCCAATTGGGAGGGGTCTCTCACTGCGCAGTGGTCCGTTCTGGCGGTTTGCCGCAGGAGAATCACATACTCGTTCGCATGGCAGCATCAGCCGTCCTGCCTGAGCTTGAGAGTCGCTGTGACGCGGCTCACCCTGCCGGTGCCTGAGGCATGGGACGCGCGATCATTGAGCTCACCGTGGCGACGCGGTGAGCCATGTCGCCGGCAGGGATGTCGATGAGCTCGTAGCCGAACGCGCGGTAGCTCTCTTCGTGGATCCTCTCGAAAGCCAGTGATTCCTGGAAACTGATCCGCCGGGCCGCGGTCGGCTCGCAGAACCCTAGATTGCGGACGAAGAGCACGTGCCGCTCGTAGACCCCTTCCGAGGTGATCCGTTCGAGCTCCGCGGCCAGCGCTGGAGACACCGGCCGCCCCAAGTAGGTGGCGAGGGCGTGGGTGCAGACCGGTGACCGGTCGAATACCTGAACGGAGCTGGTGGCCTCCAACTGTCGCTTTCGCTGCAGAGCGACGATCTCGTCGATGAAGGACGCTCGTGTCCATGGCTGGTCCTCGCCCAGAGCTTGCGCTTGTGCGATGACCGCCGTTGCCGCCTCTTCGACAACGCCGTAGCCGAGCTCGTCCAGGCACCGCAAGATTGATGTCTTGCCCGCGCCCGGAGTGCCAGTGAGAACGTACCGCCGCATGATCCGAGAACCCTTTCTTGCAGGTCGAGGCAGGTCCATCGGTCACCGTTTGGGCCTCCGGCGGAGGCAACGAACCAGTGGAGCCCCGAAGATGGGGACAGGGACACAGGCGGATCCTCGAACGGCTGGTGTGCCGGAGACGCCCCTGATGTCCAAGGCGTTGAGCAAGGCAACCACGGCCGGATTGCTCAACGTCCTTCTTCGTTCCAGTACATCGTGTCGACCGGAGTCTCGGCAACCACCGCTGACAACCGGGTGTGAGAACGAACGGAGAGGTGCAGCCCGTGCCGTGATCGCCGGGAGAGCCGACGGGGCCGTTGGCACAACATGTGCACACGTTGCTGTGTCGCCCGGTGATGCCGGCATCCACGACTCCCGCCGTTCGCTGCTCGCCAGGTACGACGCCCAGCTGGAGATGATCGTCGGTTCGACGATGACCTGGCCGACGAAGCGACCAGAGTCGCGAACCGGCTGCACGGCCTGCTTACTCAGATCAATCCGTCGCTGGAGCGCGTGCTGGGGCCGCGGTTGCAGCACCCGGCTGTGCTGGTCCTGCTGGAGCGGTTCGTGTCCCCGGCCCAGATCCGCAAGGCAGGCGGCCGCACTGATCGTCCCGAGCCTGGCCACCTCGCTGACAGCCGTCCTTGACCAGCGCAAACTCCTGGCCAATCCTGGCCAAGCGGATCGAGGAACTGCTGGAGGCTCACCCTCTTTGGAAGCCGGCCACCTCGCCGCCTACGTGGGTCTCGCTCCGGCGACCCGGAGCTCGGGCTCATCGATCCGAGGCGAACAGCATTCCCGGACAGGGAACAAGCAGCTGAAGCGGGCCTTCTTCCTATCGGCGTTCGCGGCGCTCGGTGACCCGACCTCCCGGGCCTACTACGACAAGAAGATCTCCCAGGGCAAGCACCACACCCAGGCCCTGCTCTGCCTCGCCATACGCAGGGCCGACGTCCTCTTCGTGATGCTCCGCGACAGAACCGTCTACGAACCGCAGCCGTCGGCCTCAATTACCTGACCGGCGGGTCTGCGAGGAGAACGACTCGATCAGCCTCGATGTCGAAGCCGAGCACCGGATGGCCGCAGTCTCCCTCCGGGTCCATCAGCACCGGCTTGCCCAACCGCCGTCCGATCTCCCGAAGGAAGCCGCAGAACACATCCAGCCGCTCCTGGCCCTGCAACTCCCGCAGGTCGACGTCGAAGTCGACTTCATCCGCGGCATCGAAACGGAAGATTGCCAACACATCGGCCGTTGGCCAGACCCGCAGGTTCGGGCACTCGGCATCCGCCGAGCGGGACAGCACGCTCTCCGCCCTGGGCAGCGGAAGCACCGTCTCTCCCTCCGAGTACCGGTACTTCCAGCCCTTCTCGACGACGAGATCGAGGACCGCCTGCCAGTCCTCCACCGAGGTATTCGGGACACGCACGTCCGGCAGAGTCCCCATCAAATCCGGGTCGAAGAAGCAGCTCACGTCGTCCCACAGCAGATCAGCCACCCCGTCATGATGCCGGATCCCAGACCCGACGCACCCATCATTCCCTTGCCGAAAGACATAGGGGCACCCCCCAGACCACCAACAGCACACTCTCCGGCCTCCTAGCCCCGGCTCCGCCCGGACACCCGTGGACAGGCTGGTCGTCCTCCGCCGGATGGGGCACCATGCAGACGCTGGACGTCCCGCTCGTGCGTCGCGAGCTCGTGGTGGAGGCCGGCGTCGATGTCGCCCGCGACACCGCCGACCGGTGGCGCCACCCCGCATGCCTGCACCGCCCCCGCACCGACC
>NZ_NGFN01000168.1 GCF_002148965.1 Streptomyces swartbergensis
CCCCAGCGCCCCCACACCGCTGCCCGCTGTGGCTGTCCACGCCGACGCCCAGCCCTCGGCCCCCGCCCCCGATCCCTGGCAGCGCTACGACCCCTGGGCGGCTCCCGTGCCCCCTGGCGGCCACGGCCCTCTCCAGCAGAACGGTGCCGGGGTGCCCAGCACGGAGCAGCGGCGCCGACGGGGCAGGAAGGCGCTGGCCGGTGCCGCCGTGCTGCTCGCGCTCGTGTCCGGGGGCGTCGGCGGCGTCATGGGGACGTATCTGGAGCGGAACGGCGGCGTCGGGACGGTCGAGCTGCCCCAGGCCGGGCAGGAGCCCGCCGGGCGGGACGCGGACAGTGTGGCGGGGATCGCCGGGCGGGCCCTGCCCAGCGTGGTCACCCTGCATGTGAGCGGCTCCGGCGAGCAGGGCACGGGCACCGGCTTCGTGCTCGACACCCGCGGCCACATCCTCACCAACAACCACGTCGTGCAGTCCGCCGGATCCACCGGCGAGATCACGGTGACCTTCAACGGCGGGGAGACCGCCCAGGCCGAGCTCGTCGGCCGGGACAGCGGCTACGACCTCGCCGTCGTCAAGGTGAAGGGCGTGCGCGGACTCACCCCGCTGCCCCTCGGCAACTCGGACAACGTGCAGGTCGGCGACCCGGTCGTGGCGATCGGCGCGCCCTTCGACCTGGCCGGCACCGTCACCTCCGGCATCATCAGCGCCAAGCAGCGGCCCATCACGGCGGGAGGCGAGAAGGGCGACGGCAGCGACGTGTCGTACGTCGACGCGCTGCAGACCGACGCGCCCATCAACCCGGGCAACTCCGGCGGTCCCCTGCTCGACGCCAAGGCCCGGGTCATCGGCATCAACTCGGCCATCCGGTCGGCGGGCAGCGGCTCCGAGCCGGACAGCGGCCAGTCCGGCTCGATAGGCCTCGGCTTCGCCATACCCATCAACCAGGGCAAGCGCGTTGCCGAGGAACTGATCAACACCGGGAAGGCGACCCACCCGGTGATCGGCATCACGCTCGACATGGACTACACGGGCGACGGCGCCCGCGTCGCTGCCGAGGGCAGCGAGGGCGGACCCCCGGTGACCGTGGGCGGTCCGGGCGCCAAGGCCGGTATCAAGGCGGGCGACGTCATCACGGAGGTCGACGGGCAGCGCGTCCACTCCGGCGAGGAACTGATCGTCAAGACCCGTGCCCACCGCCCCGGCGACCGGCTGGAGCTGACCGTGGAGCGCGCCGGCAAGGAGCGGACGGTGTCGCTCGTCCTCGGCTCCTCCGGCGGCAGCTGAGTCGTGATGTCCGGGACTTACAAGGATGAAGAAGGCAAACATTCGGGAAAGCGCTCCCACTCCCCGCACTCGGAAGTCTCGGGACGGTACCGGTCAGACAGGATCGCCGGGTACCGTGGGTTCGGCCCGGACCACGGCAAGACCCGCATGACCACTGAGGGCCGAGGACCGAGGACATCGCAAGGAGCTTCAGGTGTTCAATGACATAGGACCACTCGAGCTGGTGACGATCATCGTCCTTGCCGTGCTCGTTTTCGGTCCGGACAAGCTCCCCAAGGTCATCCAGGACGTCACCCGCACGATCCGGAAGATCCGTGAGTTCTCGGAAAGCGCCAAGCAGGACATCCGGGAGGAACTGGGCCCGGAGTTCAAGGACTTCGAGTTCGAGGACCTCAACCCCAAGACGTTCATCCGCAAGCAGCTGGACAACGAGGACCTGGGGCTCAAGGAGATCCGCAACGGCTTCGACCTGAAGAAGGAGATGGCCGAGGTCACCGACGCCGTCCACGGCCGTGACTCCGACACGTCCTCCTCGTCGTCCTCCGGCTCGTCCGGCGGCCGTATCGACATGACGAAGAAGCCCGAGACCGCCGACCGGGACGACCGGCCGCCCTTCGACGCGGACGCCACCTGAACGACACACCGGGGCGTACGCCCCCGGCGTGCGTGACGCGTTTCATACTCCGGTCGGGCTGTGTACGGCCTGAACGAGGCGCCCGTGCGGCCCACGCGCCGGGCGGTTTCCCTGCTGCTCGCAGCGGTGTGGCTATGCTGCCGAGTTGATGGGCGGGCCGTACTGGAACAGCAGCGCCGCCCGAAGGGGGGCGGGCCGTTCCGGCCCGACGAGAGCGAGGAGGCGTCCGGGCATATGGAGACGACGAGTCGGGCAGTCGCACAGGCGCCGGCCGCGGAGGGCGGACAACAGGCCCCCTCCGCCCGGCCTACGGTCGACGGCTACCTGCGCGCGCCCTTCCCGTGGTACGGCCTCGACGAGGCGTTCACGGGGCCGCGCTGGCTGATGCAGGTCGGCACGACGGCCGACGGAGCCGTGGAACACGGGTCGATCGGGCACGGTGACGAGCCGACGTTGCGCAACGAGTTCGCCGCCGGGGGTGATCAGGAGGCCAAGGAGAAGTTCGCGGTCGTGGTGACCGTGGCGGCGAGTCCCTCACGGCGCAGTGCGGACGGCACGGGGTTGCTGGAGGCGACGTCGGTGTCCTCGGCGGCGTGGCTCGCGGGCGTGGGGCTGCTGTCCTTCACGTGGCCCGGGCAGATGGACCACTCCCTGCGGGACGACTGGCTGGAGCAGCAGACGGAGACGGCGTGGGTGCTGGCGGATGACCTGGACGGCTCCGACTGGTCGACGTTGTCGCTGCCGGTGGACGGTGTGCCGACGGCGTTCCACTACCGGGAGTCGGAGTTCGGGTGGGTGCTCGCCGGTTCCACCACGGCCGGGGTCCATGTCGGGGCGTACGGCAGGGGCATGAGTGCGTATGGGCTCGGCTTCGCCGTGGTCAAGGACATCGCCGCGTACGCGTGAGTTGTGGGGCGCCGGGTTCGGTTCGGCGCCCCTTCTCGGTTCGGCGCCCCTTCGCCGCAGGGGTTGCCGTGAGCGGGCGGGTGCGGGTCGTTCGTGGTTGCTCGCGCCCACGCGGCGGAGCCGCATATCGACACAGCCCCGCGCCCCTGAAAACCAGGGGCGTCCTAGAACTTGTTCCTCGGAGTGATCCCCAGGGACAGGCCCGACAGGCCCCGCTGTCGTCCTCCCAGCTTCCCCGAGATCGCCCGCAGGGCCGCGCCCGCCGGGGAGTCCGGGTCCGTCAGGACGACCGGCCTGCCCTCGTCGCCGCCCTCGCGGAGGCGGACGTCGATGGGGATGCTGCCGAGGACCGGGACGTTCGTGCCGGTCGTGCGGGTCAGGCCGTCGGCGACCGCCTGGCCGCCGCCCGTGCCGAAGACGTCGACCATCTCGCCGCAGTGCGGGCAGGGCAGGCCGGACATGTTCTCGACCACGCCGACGATCTTCTGGTGGGTCTGGACGGCGATGGAGCCGGCGCGCTCGGCGACCTCGGCAGCGGCCTGCTGCGGGGTCGTGACGACCAGGATCTCGGCGTTCGGGACCAGCTGGGCCACGGAGA
Source organism: Streptomyces swartbergensis (assembly GCF_002148965.1). Taxonomy (GTDB): domain Bacteria; phylum Actinomycetota; class Actinomycetes; order Streptomycetales; family Streptomycetaceae; genus Streptomyces; species Streptomyces swartbergensis. The sequence continues at coordinate 3,424 of NZ_NGFN01000168.1, forward strand.
TCGCGATGTCGCCCGTGCCGGGCGGCAGGTCCAGCAGGAGGACGTCCAGGTCGCCCCAGTACACGTCCGCCAGGAACTGCTGGAGGGCGCGGTGCAGCATCGGGCCGCGCCAGACGACCGGGGTGTTGCCGGGCGTGAACATGCCGATGGAGATGACCTTCACGCCGTGCGCCGACGGCGGCATGATCATGTTCTCGACCTGGGTGGGACTGCCGTCGGCGCCCAGCATGCGCGGCACGCTGTGACCGTAGATGTCGGCGTCGACGACACCGACCTTCAGGCCGTCGGCCGCCATCGCCGCCGCCAGGTTCACCGTCACCGAGGACTTGCCCACGCCGCCCTTGCCGGAGGCGACCGCGTAGACGCGGGTCAGGCTCCCCGGCTTGGCGAAGGGGACCTCCCGCTCGGTCTGGCCGCCGCGCAGGGCGGACGCCAGCTCGCGGCGCTGCTCGTCGCTCATCACGTCGAGCGTGACGTCGACGCGGGTGACCCCCTCCACGCGGGAGACCGCCTCGGTCACACGCTGCGTGATCGTGTCCCGCATCGGGCAGCCCGAGACCGTCAGGTACACGGTGACCGCGACCGCCCCGTCCGCACCGATCTCCACCGATTTGACCATCCCGAGTTCGGTGATGGGCTTGTGGATCTCGGGGTCGTTCACCGTCGCCAGTGCCTCGCGCACCGCGTCTTCCGTAGCCATAGGGTCGATGGTACGGCGCCGTACCGTTGCGTAGGAAAGGTTGTCAGCGGTCGTCTGCGTCACGTCCCGGTGACCGTTCCGCCGGGAATACGACCGAGCCGTGACGGTGGCCGTTGTACCGCTCCTCCAGTTCCTTGACCACGTCCTGGAGTTCCGAGCGGAGCCAGTCGCGGGTGGCGACCTCGCCCAGGCCGATGCGCAGGGCCGCGACCTCGCGGGTCAGGTACTCGGTGTCCGCGATCGACCGCTCGTTCTGCTTGCGGTCCTGCTCCAGATTGACCCGGTCGCGGTCGTCCTGCCGGTTCTGCGCGAGCAGGATCAGCGGGGCGGCGTAGGAGGCCTGGAGCGACAGCATCAGGGTCAGGAAGATGAACGGGTACTCGTCGAAGCGCAGGTCGCGCGGGGCGAGGGTGTTCCAGGCCACCCACAGGATGATGGCGGCCGTCATCCAGACCAGGAACCGCCCGGTGCCGAGGAAGCGCGCGATGCGCTCCGAGAACCGTCCGAAGGCCTCCGGGTCGTACTCGGGCAGGATCCGGTGCTTGGGCACGCCCGGCTGGTCGAGGCGGGCGGTGCGCGGCCGGCCTGCCGCCGTCGAGCCGGACGGAATGCGCTCGCGCAGGGTCTCGCGCTCAGGAACCATCGGTCGCCACCTCCTCCTCGTCCAGGTGGAACTCGGTCTCCCGCCAGTCCTCCGGGAGCATGTGGTCGAGGACGTCGTCCACGGTCACCGCCCCCAGCAGTGAGCCTGCCTCGTCGACCACGGGCGCAGCGACCATGTCGTACGTGGCGAAGAACCCGGCGATGGCGGGCAGGTCCGCGTCGGGGTCGAGCGGTTGCAGGTCGCTGTCCACGATCGAGCTGACCAGGGTGGGTGGTGGCTCGCGCAGCAGGCGCTGGAAGTGGACCGTGCCGAGGTACTTGCCGGTCGGCGTCTCGTCCGGTGGCCGGCAGACGTACACCTGGGCGGCCAGGGCGGGGGAGAGGTCGGGGTTGCGCACGCGGGCGAGGGCGTCGGCGACGGTGGCGTCCGGGCGCAGCACGATCGGCTCGGTGGTCATCAGACCGCCGGCCGTGCGGTCCTCGTACGACATCAGGCGCCGCATGTCGGCCGCGTCGCCGGGCTGCATCAGGCTCAGCAGCCGCTCCTGCTCGTCCGTCGGCAGCTCGCCCAGCAGGTCGGCCGCGTCGTCGGGGTCCATGGCCTCCAGGACGTCGGCGGCGCGCTCCTGCTTCAGCTTGCCGAGGATCTCGATCTGGTCGTCCTCCGGGAGTTCCTCCAGCACGTCGGCCAGCCGGTCGTCGTCGAGGGCGGCGGCGACCTCGGCGCGGCGCTTGGGGGAGAGGTGGTGCAGGACGTTGGCCAGGTCGGCGGGGCGCAGCTGCTCGAACGTGGCGAGCAGGCTCTCGGCGCCCTGCCCCTGCTCCTCCAGCGAGAAGCCGGTCACGGCGGTCCACTCGACGGTCAGCGCCTCGCCCTTGGCGCGCCGGAAGGCACTTCCCTTCCGGCCCTTGCGGACGAAGACCCGGTCGATCTCCCACTCCCGGCGGGCCGGCAGCTGATGCACCGACAGGTCGAGGACGGTGACCTCCTCGCCGGTCTCGGTGAGCGTGACGCGCCGGTCCAGCAGCTCCCCGAAGACCAGCCGCTCGGTGGGCCGCTGCTCGAAGCGCCGGACGTTGAGCACGCCGGTGGTGATGACCTGCCCGGACTGGATGGCGGTGACCCGGGTCATCGGCAGGAAGATGCGGCGGCGGGTGGCGAGTTCGACGACGAGGCCGAGCAGCCTGGGCGGTCGCTGCCCCATCCGCAGCATGACGACCAGATCGCGGACACGCCCCACCTGGTCGCCGGCGGGGTCGAAGACGGCGACACCGGAGAGGTGCGATACGAAGATCCGGGGGGCGCCCGCTGCCATGGCCGCGGCTCCTTTTCGTACGGGGTGGTTCGTGGTCCCTGTCTGTGTGCCTGTCTTTGTCGCTGTGTCTTGCGAATTGCCCGCTCGGGTGGGCTTCAGGCTAGCCCGTCCCGATCGGGGCCGCGTCGGCGGGCGGTCCGGGCGGACTGGCTCCGACCTGCCCGCACGTGCCCGGTACCCTGCGGTACGCCGTTCAGGTCTCCCGTCAGAGAGGCAGCCCCACCTGTGACTCCGATTCGCCAGGGCCGCAATCACAGTGCCGCACTCGCGAGCGCGATCTGCGCACTGGCCGTGACCGGAACGGTGCTCACGGGCTGCGCGGAGGATCCGAACGAGGGCACCAACGGGGTCGGCAGACTGTCCGCCGAGAAGATCCAGGCCAAGACCCGTTCGGTCGCCGAGTCCGCCGGGGCGGTCCGGGTGCACGGGAACGTCGTCAGCGGCGAGCGCACGTACGCGCTCGACATGCGGCTGAAGGACGACGGCGGCGAGGGATCGGTCACCACCGAGGGGGCGACCTTCCGGCTGCTGCGCGTCGGCGAGCAGCTCTTCCTCAAGGCCGACGCGGAGTTCTGGAGTCACGGCGCGGGCCAGGGCGGGGACGGCGAGGCGGACGCCGCCGCGGCGTCCAAGCTCGGCGGCAAGTTCGTGAAGGTGCCGCAGGGCGACCCTTCGTACCAGAAGTTCAGCGGTTTCACGGACAAGGGTGTCCTCCTCGACGGTTTGCTGACCCTGCACGGCAAGCTCGCCACGGACGGCCACGACGAGCAGGCGGGCATCCGCACCATCCGCATCTCGGGCGACAAGGGCTCCGGCGGCACCCTGGAGGTGTCCCTGGAGGGCAAGCCGTATCCGCTGCGCCTGGAGCGGGCCGGTGGGGCGGGTACCCTCACGTTCTCCGCCTGGGGGCAGGACTTCTCCCTGAGGGAGCCGGAGAAGAACGAGACGGTGGACTACGGCAGGCAGCTGCCGACCTCGTAGGCCGTGCGGGCCGTCAGGTGCGTTTGCGCTTCTTCAGCAGCAGGCGGGGCAGACCCGCCGGAATCGGCCGGCGGGTGATCGCCGGGGTCGGCAGCGGCGGCTCGGACAGGGAGTCGTCGGGCAGCGGTGCCGTCGCCCCGGTCGGCTCCAGGCGCAGCACCCGGCACTCGCGGGCCCAGCGGTCGGTCATGGCCTCGCCGTCGGGCGCGTTCAGCCGCTTGCCCTTGAGCTCGGCGACCGCCGCGTCCCACGCCTCGGAGCCCGGTGCGAGCTGGGTGACCCGGGCCGTCCAGGAGACCAGCCGGCCCCCCTTGTCCTTGCTGCGGACCGTCACCCGGGCCTCGGACCCGTCGGCCAGACCCGGCAGCGGTTGCTCCCCGGGCCCGTCGCCGACCAGGCACGCGGCCCCCTCGTGCCACACGTGCCACAGCGCACGCGCCGGCCCGTCGGTGCCCTGGACCCAGACGAGGCCGGACTTCTTCGTGGCCTCCTCGACGAGGGCGCGGTCGAGCAGCTCGCTTGTCATGGCCCCCAGCCTATCCACGCCGTTCACAGCCAGCCGTTCCGCTTCAGCGTGCGATGGATGCCCAGGCAGATGACCACGGTGATGCCCATGATCACCGGGTAGCCGTACCGCCAGTGCAGCTCCGGCATGTGGTCGAAGTTCATGCCGTACACCCCGCACACCATCGTCGGCACGGCGATGATCGCGGCCCACGAGGTGATCTTCCGCATGTCCTCGTTCTGCGCCACGGACGCCTGCGCGAGGTTGGCCTGGAGGATGGAGTTGAGCAGCTCGTCGAAGCCGAGCACCTGCTCCTGCACGCGGGCCAGGTGGTCGGCGACGTCCCGGAAGTACTTCTGGATGTCCGGGTCGATCAGCCGCATCGGCCGCTCGCTCAGCAGCTGCATGGGCCGCAGCAGCGGCGACACGGCCCGCTTGAACTCCAGTACCTCGCGCTTGAGTTGGTAGATCCGTCCGGCGTCCGAGCCACGCGGCGAGCCCTTGCGGCCCGGGGAGAACACCTCGGTCTCGACCTCGTCGATGTCGTCCTGCACGGCGTCGGCGACCGCGATGTAGCCGTCGACGACGTGGTCGGCGATGGCGTGCAGCACCGCCGAGGGGCCCTTGGACAGCAGCTCGGGGTCGTCCTGGAGCCGGTGCCGCAGGGCCCGCAGGGAACCCTGTCCGCCGTGCCGGACGGTGATGAAGAAGTCCCGTCCGGTGAAGCACATGACCTCGCCGGTCTCGACGACCTCGCTGTTGGCGTCCAGCTGGTCGTGCTCCACGTAGTGGATGGTCTTGAACACCGTGAAGAGGGAGTCGTCGTAGCGCTCCAGCTTGGGCCGCTGGTGGGCCTGGACGGCGTCCTCCACGGCCAGCGGGTGCAGCCCGAACTCACTGGCGATGCCGGAGAATTCGGCCTCGGTCGGCTCGTGCAGGCCGATCCACACGAAGCCGCCGTCGCGGCGCACCAGGCGCACCGCCTCGTGCGGGGTCAGCGGGGTCTCGGTCTCGATGCGGCGGCCGTCCCGGTAGACGGCGCAGTCGACGACGGCGGAGGCCGTCGCCGGGCGGGTGGCGTCGTACGTCGCACCGTCCTTGCGCAGCGACACGAGGGACGGACGGACGACGGCGCGCAGGTCGCGGATCATCGACATGGCGGGCTCCTTCGCGACAGGCAACGAAAGGCGCTGCACCCGACAGGTGGAACTACCCGGAATGAGGACGTTGGGACCGATGATGTTTGGCACGTCCACAAAGCGGGGAGCACCGCACCGTCGCGGTGGCGAGTCTCGTTACTGATTCAGCTTCTGAGGCAGATCAGGCAAAGCGAAACGAAGCGCTCTTCCGCGGTGAGGCGAGTGCGAGAGGTGGCGACCAGCCAGAGCCAGAACAGCTACGTCAGCGGCGGGAAGAGCGTGGTGCTACTGCACGGTCGACTTCGGTCCATTGCAGTCCCACCTCCTCCGGCCGGTCCCTCGTAAGGGAGTTCCTTCGGCGTCGGGGCTTGATCGCGACGCTTCTGCGTGCTGCCCCGAACCACCGGGCAAGAGTAGCAGTCGCCCGACGTGTCAAGGCGCTTGTTTGCCCGCTACTGACGAGTTCTATGCTCGCCGCATGGCACATGTTCTTCCTCTGGTCGAAGCCCGGTTGCGCACCGCGCTGGGCGAACCGGACGCGCGCGCCGCGGTCACCTTCCTGGGCACGGACCGTATCGAGGTGCTCCGCTTCCAGGAGGGGGACATCGTCCGCTACGCCACGCTCGGCATGTCCGAGCACCCCATGACGGACCCCACGTCGGTGGTCGCCGACCCGGTCAAGGGGCCGCGCGCCGAGCTTGTCCTCTCGGTGCGTGCCGGGCTGGCCGACACCGACAAGGTGCTCCGCCCGCTCGCCGTACTCGCCGCGTCTCCGCAGGTGGAGGGACTGGTCGTGGCTCCGGGGGCCTCCCTCGACGTCGGCGGGCCGCTGTGGACCGGCGCTCCGTTCACCTCGGTCCTGGTCGCCGAGCCGGGCGGCCTGGTCGAGGACCTGGAGCTCGACGAGCCCCTGGACCCCGTGCGGTTCCTGCCGCTGCTGCCGATGACCCCGAACGAGGCCGCCTGGAAGCGCGTCCACGGCGCCCAGGCGCTCCAGGAGCGGTGGCTGAACCAGGGGACGGACCTCCGGGATCCGTCCCGGAAGTCCGTCCCGCTGGAGTGAGGAAGCTCACCAAACCCTGGCCGGAAGGCGTCAGTTGGCGAAGACGGTGACACTGTCCTCGGTCGCGTGCTCCGGCTCCAGCTCCTCGGCCTCCGCCGTGAGCGCCTTCCGCCGTACGACGACCACGAGCGCGCCCACGAGCGCGGTGACCGCCGCCACCACGAACGGGATGTGGAGGTCGGTCCACTCCTCGATCTTCGGCGCGAAGTACGGGGCAGCCGCCGCCGCGAACCAGCGCACGAAGTTGTAGCCCGCGCTCGCCACCGGCCGGGGCGCGTCCGAGACGCCGAGGGTCAGCTCGGTGTAGACGGTGTTGTTCACGCCGATGAAGGCGCCGGACAGGATCGTGCAGACCACGGCAGTCGTGTGGTCGCCGTAGCCGAGCACGAGCACGTCGGCCGCGAGCAGCACCAGCGAACCGCCGAGCACCTTCAGCGAGCCGAACCGCTTCTGGAGCCGGGGCGCCACGATCACCGAGAAGACGGCGAGCAGCACACCCCAGGCGAAGAACACCGCCCCCGACCGGTACGGGCTCATGTTCAGCACGAACGGCGTGAAGGCCAGCACGGTGAAGAACGTGTAGTTGTAGAAGAACGCCGAGACCGCCGCCGAGGCGAGGCCGCCGTGGCCCAGTGCCTTGACCGGGTCCAGGAGCGAGGTCTTGCGGGCCGGCTTGGGCTGCTCCTTCAGGAAAACGGCGATGCACAGGAAGCCGACCGCCATCAGGAACGCCGTACCGAAGAACGGGTAGCGCCAGCTGGCGTCCCCGAGCAGGGCGCCCAGCAGCGGGCCGCACGCCATACCGAGGCCGAGGGCCGACTCGTACAGCAGGATCGCCGCCGCGCTCCCGCCGGCCGCCGCGCCGACGATGACCGCGAGGGCCGTTGAGACGAACAGCGCGTTGCCGAGGCCCCAGCCGGCCCGGAACCCGACGAGTTCGCCGACGGATCCGGAGGTGCCCGCGAGCCCGGCGAACACCACGACGAACGCCAGGCCGAGCAGCAGTGTCCTGCGGCCGCCGATCCGGCTGGAGACGAAGCCGGTCACCAGCATCGCGACGGCGGTGATGAGGAAGTACGAGGTGAAGAGCAGGGAGACCTGGCTCGCCGTGGCATGCAGGCCCTGGGCGATGGACGGCAGGATCGGGTCGACCAGTCCGATGCCCATGAAGGCGACGACCGACGCCCCGGCGGTCGCCCACACGGACTTGGGCTGCTTCAGAAGGCCGCCCGCTCCGGCGTCGAAGGGGTCCATGGTTGCTCCCTTTCCCGAACGGAAATAGTTGGTATATGCACATACTAAGTTAGCTAGGCTAATTAATGCAAGCTACATCTAGTGTGGGAGTGAAGGGTTCCGTCCGGTTGGGTGATCGTCCTTGACGCGACGGGGCGGGGGTAGGACCGTGGGGCCCTATGAGGGGCGAACCCAGTTGCCCGAAGTGCGGTGGCCGGGTCAGGGCTCCCGGCCTCTTCTCCGACTCGTGGCAGTGCGATGTGCACGGCACCGTCCATCCGGTGCAGCCCGTGATACCGCCCAGCGTCGACGCCCTCAACGTCGTGGTGCACCGCACCCGCGTGCCGGTGTGGATGCCCTGGCCGCTGCCGGTGGGCTGGCTGTTCACGGGCGTGGCCTGCGCGGGGGACGACCGTACGGGTGGCCGCGCCACGGCCGTGGCCTGCACGGGGCCCGGCCCGCTCGGCGGGATGGGCGAGCTGATCCTGGTGGCGGAGGAGCTCGGCGTCGGACTCGGTGCGCGGTACGCGGGCATGGACGGTCCGGATCCGGGGCCGTACATCGACGTCGGGAAGCCGGCTCAGGCGAAGGTGCTGGCCGCGGGGCGTCCTACCCCGTTGTGGCACGTGTCCGGGGCGCCGGACGACCGGGCGGTGTTCGCGGGGGAGGCGCTCGGGATGTGGCTGTGGGCGGTCGTGTGGCCGGAGCAGTCCGGGTTGCTGATGTACGACGAGCTGGTGCTGGCGGATCTGCGGGATGCGGGTGCCGAGGTGGAGTTGGTGCCGTGCGGGGCGTTGTCGCCGCGGTTGCTTCAGCCGTAGGGCGTCATGTGTAGGGGGCGCTTCGCTGTTTCGGCTGTGACAGGAGTCGGCGAAAGTCCGGTTATCCTTGAGCAGCCCTGCTCGTCCCGTCCGTGTCTGGAGTCCGCGTCGTGCGCATCGACCTGCACACCCACTCCACCGCTTCCGACGGTACGGACGCTCCCGCCGAGCTGGTGCGGAAGGCCGCCGCTGCCGGGCTGGACGTCGTCGCGCTGACCGACCACGACACCACCCGTGGCCACGCCGAGGCGATCGCCGCGCTGCCCGAGGGCCTCACGCTGGTCACCGGAGCCGAGTTCTCCTGCCGGCTCGACGGCATCAGCATGCACATGCTGGCCTACCTCTTCGACGCCGAGGAGCCGGCGCTGCTCGCCGAGCGGGAGCTGGTCCGGGACGACCGGGTGCCCCGGGCGCAGGGCATGATCGCCAAGCTTCAGGAGCTGGGCGTGCCCGTGACCTGGGAGCAGGTGGCGCGGATCGCCGGTGACGGGTCCGTCGGGCGTCCGCACGTGGCGACCGCGCTCGTCGAGCTGGGCGTCGTGCCGACCGTCAGCGACGCCTTCACCCAGGACTGGCTGGCCGACGGCGGCCGGGCCTACGTGGAGAAGCACGAGACCGATCCGTTCGAGGCGATCCGGCTGATCAAGGGCGCGGGCGGGGTCGCGGTGTTCGCGCATCCCGGGGCGAGCAAGCGGGGGCGTACGGTGCCGGAGGCCGCGATCGCCGAGATGGCCGCGGCCGGGCTGGACGGCGTCGAGGTCGACCACATGGACCATGACCCGGACACGCGTGCGCGGCTGCGGGGGCTGGCGAAGGAGCTGGGGCTCCTGGTGACCGGGTCCAGTGACTATCACGGCAGCCGGAAGACGTGTGTGCTCGGGGAGTACACGACGGATCCCGAGGTGTACGGGGAGATCACGCGGCGGGCCTTCGGGGCGTTTCCGGTGCCCGGGGCCGGCGGGGTCTGAGCTTTCTCTCCTGTAGGTCCGTTGTCAGGTACCCGGCGTTGTCGGCTGTGCCCACTTGTTCCGCCATGCGGAGCGCCATTCCACAGCGGCGCGGACGCCGCTGCCCACCCTCAGTACTCCCGCAAGGCCATCACACTCATGTTCGACCTCGCCGTTTTCGGCTCCCTGTTCCTGACCCTCTTCGTCATCATGGATCCCCCCGGGATCACCCCGATCTTCCTCGCGCTCACCGCCGGACGGCCCGCCAAGGTGCAGAAGCGGATGGCCTTCCAGGCCGTCTGTGTCGCCGGTGGTGTGATCACCGTGTTCGGGTTGCTCGGGCATCAGATCCTGAACTACCTGCACGTGTCCGTGCCCGCGCTGATGATCGCGGGCGGGCTGCTGCTTCTGCTGATCGCGCTCGATCTGCTGACCGGCAAGACGGACGAGCCCAAGCAGACCAAGGACGTCAACGTCGCCCTCGTGCCGCTGGGCATGCCGCTGCTGGCCGGGCCGGGAGCGATCGTGTCGGTCATCCTCGCCGTGCAGAAGGCCCACACTGTCGCCACGCAGGTGTCCGTGTGGACGGCGATCCTCGCCATCCACGTCGTGCTGTGGCTGGTGATGCGCTACTCGCTGGTGATCATCCGGATCATCAAGGACGGCGGTGTGGTCCTGGTGACGCGGCTCGCGGGCATGATGCTGTCCGCCATCGCCGTGCAGCAGATCATCAACGGCGTCACGCAGGTGATCCAGGGCAGCTGAGGGGCCGCCGGGTCACGCAGTTTGGGTGAGTACCGTGCCGATCTCCCTGGCCGGTTTCTCGTGGGCGAGGTACTCCTCGATCTTGTGCGCGCGGTCCCGGCCGTTCTGGACGGCCAGCTGCGTGAGCTTGCCCCACCGCTCGTCCTCCAGGGGACAGCCGACGGCGACCGCGTCGGTGGGGCACCAGACGTTGACCCAGTCGCGCACCTTGGGCGGCCGGTGCGGGCCGCGGGCGAGGAGCCGCTCGTTGACCACGTCCAGCCCGAGCGGGCTGCCCGCGGTGACCAGCAGGACGGGGTCGAGGCCGTCCGGGAGCCGGGTCAGCAGGTCCATGCCGACGACCGTGCCCAGGCTGTGCGTGACCAGCACCAGTTCGCCGGTCGCGGGCATCGTCTCCAGGACGCTGTCCAGCACGGTCTGCCGCACGGAGCTGTCGCCGAGGTACAGGTCGACGTCCCTCAGGAACGTAGCGATCGTCCACTCGTCCAGGTCGGACCGGGCGGCGAGCCAGCTCAGCGGCCGGTGCAGCGCGCCGACCAGCCCCGCACCGAAGCCCTCCGTGGTCGCCGGCCCGTTCTGGGGCATGCCGGCCCGAGCGGCCGCCTCGTACAGCAGCTGCTCGTAGGAGCCGGCGGGTGATTCGGCGGCGAAGACCTCGGCGGCAGCGGCGGCGCTCACCTCGTCGAGTCCGACGGCCCGGGCCGTGCTCTCCCGGCCGCTCACGAGATCGGCCAGGCGCGTGCCGTAGAACGGGAACCACACGTCCTCCGGGTCGACCGTGGGCAGTGCCGCGAGCGTGAGGCCGCGGTTCAGGCCGGACGTCCAGCTCCGCCGGAGGTCGTCGGGTTCCTTGCTCTGCTGGTCCCTGCCGTGCAGGAAGACCAGGTGCTGACGGCCGCCGAAGGCGCTGCCGCGGGCCGGGCGTCCCTTCTTGGGGGTCCGCGCCCGGGTCTCGCTCTCGGTCATGGTCACCGTCACCGGCACGCCCGGGACCGACGGGGTCGTGATGCCGGGTACGGCCGGGGTGATTCTCTCCGGCTGGGGCGCGGGGGCGGCGCTGCTCTGGTCCAGCCCGGAGTCCGGGCCCATCTCGGCCAGCAGCGCCCGGCGCCCGGGATCGAGATCCAGCCGGGCCAGATGCTTCAGAATCGAACTGATGCGGACGCCCTCGTTGGCGACCCAGTCGATCGCGTCGTCGCCGTCGCCCCGGCTCCAGGGCCGGCCGTCCTTCCGCAGGACGCGGCCCTGGTCGTCCTTCTTCGGTACGCCGCTGTGGTGCAGGGCCACGACTTCCCACTGGTCGTTGAAGACGGGGGAGCCCGAGTTTCCGGGGCGGGTGTCGGTCCGGTAGTGGACGAAGTCGTCGAGCCGCACCAGCACCGCGTTGTCACGCAGCACGATCTCCTTGAGGCGCCCGTCCGGGTGACCGATGATGTTCACCCTCTCACCGAGCACCAGCTTGCCGATCTGCACGCTGAGCCGGTTCCAGCCGAAGACCTCGCCCGGCAGCCGGCCGTCCTGGGCGGGCGTGACCGCCACCAGGGCGAAGTCCAGCCGCCTGTCCGCGGCGAAGAAGGTCCCCGGGTCGAGCTCCATGCGGACGGCGGTGTCGGGGACGTTGTCGACCGTCACCTGGGCGTTGAACTCCGCGAAGCACCGGCGGGCGAAGCCCTCGTCGGGCAGCACGTGGTGGTTGGTCATCATCAGCCGCGGCGAGACCAGGAAGCCCGTGCCGTGCGGAAGCTCGCGGCCGTCGCGGCGCAGGGTGATCCGGGCGACCGTGGCCCCGGCCCTGACCCCGCGCGGCAGGAAGCTCCACGCCTGGAGCTCGTTCGACAGGTCGATGATGCGTTCGTTGGTGTGGGGCAGGTCCAGGGCCTCGCCATGGATGTCCGCCACCACCGCCGAGGGCGACAGACCGCCCCGGTCGAGGATCCGCTCGGCCCGCACGGCGAGCGCGTCCGGGTTGTCCGGGAACCGCACACCGGCCGCCATCCGGCCCTCGACGCGCTCGCGCTCCGCGGCGGAGTCCTCGTATCGCTGCGCTGCCTCGGCCACGGCCTGCTCGTGCAGTTCCTCGTTCGACCGGCCCGTCACGGACATGCGGTCCACCGTCCTGTTCTCGCTCTTCGCCGTCCCCCTCAGCCAGTACGCCCCCCACCAGGGAGGTCCGCAACAGCAGAAGCCCCCGCACGGCCGATGCCGTGCGGGGGCTTGCGAAGTGTGGGAGAGCGGCGCGCGTTACGAGGCCGTGGTCCCGGCCGGGCGGATCCAGAGGCGCTGCCCTGTGGCGGCGGCCTGCTGAACGATGCGGTTGACGGAGGCGGCGTCCACGACGGTCGTGTCCACGGGCGTGCCGTCGACGTCGTCGAGGTGCATGATTTCGAAGCGCAAGGGCTTCTCCCTTCGTCTGGTCATCCTCCTGAGGAGAACTACTCGGTGGCCGGCCCACGAGGCAGCGGTGCCCGGTGTTCCGTATGAGTCAACAGGACTGCACCGTTGAAACATTCCCTACGCTAAGGAAATTTTTCGAACGGCTAATTACCGAGCCGTAAGACTGTCGTTACGGGACCGATCGGCACCAGTTGTGTTCGCAGTGTGACGGCCGGGACAATGGAGACAATGAACGACGACCTCGCGGCCCTGAGCGCCCGCATCGACCGCACCAACGAGCTGCTCCAGCGCATGCTCGCCGAGGTGGCGAAGACGCCCTCGACCCACGCGATCTTCGTCGATGCCGGGTACCTCTACGCGGCCGCGGGACGGCTCGTCGCCGGCACGGAGGACCGCCGGGCCTTCGACCTGGACGCCGAGGGCCTGATCGACGCGCTCATCGATACGGCCCGCACGATCTTCGCGGACAGCAGGCTGCTGCGGGTCTACTGGTACGACGGCGCCCGGCGCCGCATCCACACGGCGGAGCAGCAGAGCATCGCGGAGCTGCCGGATGTGAAGGTGCGGCTGGGCAACCTGAACTCCAACAACCAGCAGAAGGGCGTCGACTCACTCATCCGCAGCGACCTGGAGTCCCTCGCCCGGCACCGCGCCATCAGCGACGCGGCCCTGCTGGGCGGCGACGAGGACCTGGTCTCGGCGGTGGAGGCCGCCCAGGGGTACGGCGCCCGCGTCCACCTCTGGGGCATCGAGGCGCCGGAGGGGCGCAACCAGGCGGAGCCCCTCCTGTGGGAGGTCGACAGCCAGCGCACCTTCGACCTCGACTTCTTCAAGCCCTACGTCTCCCGCCGCGCGGCCCCCGCCTACGAGACGACCGCGGGCCGCCCCACCCGTGAGGACGTGCGGTTCGTGGGCGCGCAGATCGCGGCGAAGTGGCTGGCGGCCCGCGGCCGGGACACGCTGGTCGAGCTGCTGCCCGGCCACCCCTACCTGCCCGGCTCGGTGGACCAGGACCTGCTCGTGGAGGCGGAGAGCCTGCTGCAGTACTCGCTGCGCGGACACGCGGACCTGCGGCGCGCACTGCGGGACGGCTTCTGGGACCACCTCCAGACGCAGTACTAGGCCATGTGGGTTCCGGCCGTGCGGGTCCCGTCCCAGAAGTCGGCGAGGGCGTGGGCGGTCGGCAGGGGCTGATCGGCGCCCGGGGAGTGCTCGGCTCCCGCGATGACCGTGCGGTGCGCGTTCAGCCGTACGGCCATGTCGTCGAGGATCGCCACCGGCCATGTGTCGTCATACGCGCCCGACAGGACGTGGAACGGCAGCGGCACGGCGGCGAGTTCGGCGACGCGATCCGGCTCGGTGCACAACTGGCGGCCCGTGGCGAGAAGTTGGGCGGGGCTGTGGCCCAGCCAGCGGCGGCGCAACTGCTCCGGATCGCCGGGGCCGCGGGCGGGCCCGCCGACCTCCTCCGGCGGTCCCATGGCCTGGATGGCCTCCCACACCTTCTCCATCGACAGCACGGCGAGCGCGTCCCGCAGCAGCTTCACGCGCTGCTGCTGGGAGACGGAGATCTGCGCCGGGCCGGACGACATCAGGGTGAGGGAGAGGAAGGGGGAGTGGTCGAGCAGCACGGCCGCACGGGCGATCTGTCCGCCGAGCGAGTGCCCGACGAGGTGCACGGGCACGCCGAGCGCCTCGGTCTGTGCGAGCACGTCCCGGGCCAGTTCCCGCTGGGCGTAGGCGGATTCGTCGTCCCGGGGCCCGTCCGACTCGTGCTGCCCCCGCCCGTCCACGGCGACGACCCGGTACCCCCGCTCCGCCAGCGGCTCGTGGAGCAGCCGGAAGTCCTCCTTGCTCCCGGTGAATCCGGGCAGCATCAGGACGACTCCCTTGACCTCCGCCCCCGCCTGAGGCGACGAGTCGACGACGGCGAACTCACCACGGGCTGTGCGCAGGGGATAGGCG
>NZ_NGFN01000169.1 GCF_002148965.1 Streptomyces swartbergensis
GGGTGAAGGGGTCGCTGACGCCCGCTCAGCCCGGGCGGCCTCGCCCGGGCCGCCCGTCTCGCCCGCCTCCACCGACGCGTCGCCGTCCGCCGATTCGCCCCCGGCCGCCGCCGGCTTCGGCGTCGACCTGGGCGCGTCCATGCCGAGCTCCGCGAGGCTCAGCCCGCCCGCCGCCAGCACGAACCCCGCCGCGATGAACAGTGTCCGGCGCCGCCGACGGCGATGCGYCGCGGCCTTCCGGTCCCGCCGGCTCGTCCCGCCACCCGGACCGTCGGCGACCGGCCCGTGCCCGCGCCCACGCCGTCGAGCAGCCCGCCCCGACGGCTCCCCGTCGTCGTCACGCTCGTCGTCGGACCGGTCCGACCCGTCCGAGTCGCCGTGAACGCCCTCCCCGCCCTCGGGAACGGCCTCGTACCCGCCGTACTCCGGCTCACGCCAGCGCAGCGCATCGGCTGAGGTGCCACACCCGGGGCAGGCGAGCGCGCCGTTGAGGTGCCGTCGGCACGGGTCGCAATAGTCCATGACGCGGGAAGATTAAGTTCCGCGCCGGTCACGTTCCTAGATCCAGCTGTGAAGGTTCTGTAGGGACACGCCGCCCCCCTGGTTTCGAAACTGTCGAAACCGTTATGCGCGCGACCCATTGACACTCGCACCGCCCCGTCCTTACTGTCACGCCAGCATTTCGAACGTGTGCCGAAATCTCGAACACGGTCGAACTGAATGACTGACAGAACTGAGCCGACGAAGCTGCGAGGGACAACCGCCGTGCGCATCACCGGAATCAGCACACACGTGGTCGGGACGCCGTGGCGCAACCTGACGTACGTCCAGGTGCACACCGACGAGGGCATCACTGGAGTCGGCGAGACCCGGATGCTGGGACACACCGACGCCCTTCTCGGTTACCTGAAGGAGGCCGAGGCCAATCACATTCTCGGCTCCGACCCCTTCGCTGTCGAGGACCTCGTCAAGCGGATGAAGTACGGCGACTACGGCCGTGCGGGCGAGATCGTGATGTCCGGCATCGCCGTGATCGAGATGGCCTGCTGGGACATCAAGGGCAAGGCCCTCGGCGTCCCCGTCTGGCAGCTGCTGGGCGGCAAGGTCACCGACAAGGTCAAGGCGTACGCCAACGGCTGGTACACCACGGAGCGGACCCCGGAGGCCTACCACAAGGCCGCCCAGGGGGTCATGGAGCGCGGTTACCGGGCGCTCAAGATCGACCCGTTCGGCACCGGCCACTTCGAGCTGGACCACAAGGAGACCCTGTACGCCGTCTCCCTGATCGAGGCCGTCCGGGACGCGATCGGCCCCGAGGCCGAGCTGATGCTGGAGATGCACGGCCGCTTCTCCCCCGCCACGGCCGTACGCCTGGCCAAGGAGCTCGCGCCGTTCAAGCCGGCATGGCTGGAGGAGCCGGTCCCGCCGGAGAACCTCAAGGCCCTGGAGAAGGTCGCCGCCAAGGTCGACATGCCGGTCGCCACCGGTGAGCGCATCCACGACCGGATCGAGTTCCGCGAGCTGTTCGAGAGCCAGGCCGTGGACATCATCCAGCCGGACGTCGGCCATATCGGTGGAATCTGGGAGACCCGGAAGCTCGCGGCGACGGCCGAGACCCACTACATGCTGGTGGCCCCGCACAACGTCGGCGGCTCGGTCCTGACCGCCGCCTCGCTCCAGGTCGGCTTCACCTCCCCGAACTTCAAGATCCTTGAGCACTTCAACGACTTCGCGGACGCGGAGATCAAGAAGGTCGTCAAGGGCGCGCCGCAGGTGAACCCGGAGGACGGCTGCTTCCACCTCTCCGACGCCCCGGGTCTCGGCGTGGAGCTGGACGTCGACGCCGCCGCCGAGTTCCCGCAGCAGCAGGCCCGCTTCGACCTGTGGGCGGACGGCTGGGAACAGCGCAAGCCCAAGGGCAGCCAGTGACCGTACCGAAAGCTTCGAAACTCCCTGGAGCGACGTGAGCACCGCCGTAGTGATCGACGCCCCGGGCGAGCACCGTCTCGTCCCGCACGAGCCCCGGCAGCCCGAGGCCGGCGAGGCACTCGTCCGTGTCCACGCCTCCGGCATCTGCGGCAGCGACCGCGAGGTCTACCAGGGCAACCGTCCCGAGGGCTACGTGCGCTACCCGCTCACCCCGGGCCACGAGTGGTCCGGGACGGTCGAGGCCGTGGGCGCCGGTGTCCCCGGGTCCCTCGTGGGCCGCAAGGTCGTCGGTGAGGGCTTCCGGAACTGCCAGGTCTGCGACCGCTGCCACGCGGGCGACACGACGCTGTGCACGGCCGGTTACGAGGAGACCGGGTTCACCCAGCCGGGCGCGATGGCGGCCACGCTGACGCTCCCCGCCCGCCTCCTGCACGCCCTCCCGGACGACTGCGACCTCACGGCCGCGGCCCTCCTGGAGCCGGCCGCGTGCATCGCGGCCGCCGCGCTGAAGGGGAACGCACAGCCCGGCGAGCGCGTCGCCGTGGTCGGCACCGGCACGCTCGGCATGTTCGCCGTGCAGTTCCTGAAGGCGAACTCGCCGGCGGAGCTGCTGGTCGTGGGCACCCGCCGGGACCGTGAGGCGCTGTCGCGGCAGTACGGCGCGACGGACTTCCGGACGAAGGACCAGGAGCTCCCGGACGACTTCGACGTGGTGATCGAGACGGCCGGGTCCGCGGACGCCGCCCGGATCTCCGCCGCCCTGCTCCGGCGCGGCGGCCGGCTGGTCCTGACCGGCATCCCGGCGCCGGAGGCCGACGGTCTCGACCCGACCGATCTCGTCGTACAGCAACTGGAGGTGCACACCGTCTTCGGTGCTCCGCCGGACGCCTGGGCGCACACGGTGCGGGTGTTCGCCGCCGGGCTGCTCGATCCGCTGCCGCTGGTGACGCACGAGCTGCCGCTCGCCGAGTTCTCGCAGGCCATCGAGCTGGTGGGAGCCGGCGATCCGAAGGTGGGCAAGGTGTTGCTCCGCCCCTAGACGTACGCCGGTACGGGGGCAACCTGACGGCTCCCGTACCGGCGTACACCCAGCCTTGCCCCACCCAGAGCCGTGCCATACCCAGAGCCGCGAACCTCGTCCGAAATATCGAACCGAAGGACATTCCTGTGACCGACGCTTCCGCCACGGCAGCCCGCAGGCCCGGTGAGCAGGTGCTCACCGCACTGGGCCTGAACGCGCCCGCCCTCGACCCCGCCGACGCCTCGCCGCACTCGTTCCCCGGCGGCGGCCGCTGGCGCACCGAGATCCCCTCGTGCGAGGGCCCCGAGGCGCTGGCGGTGGTCCTGAAGGAGGCCTCGCGGCTGGACGTGCCGATCCACCGGATCAGCCAGGGCAGCGGCGTGTGGATGCTGACCGACGCCGAGATCACCGAGATGGTCGAGTCGACCGGCGAGCGCGACATCGAGCTCTGCCTGTTCACCGGCCCGCGAGGCACGTGGGACATCGGCGGCTCGACGCGCACCGACTCGCGGGGGGCCGGACTGCGCGCCCGCGGCCACGACGCCGTCGCCGGGTGCATCGAAGACGCCGTCCGCGCAACGGAGTTGGGCGTCAAGTGCCTGCTCGTCGCCGACGAGGGCGTGCTGTGGACGCTGCACCGGGCGAGAGCCGCCGGCATCATCCCGGCCGACACGACCCTCAAGGTGAGCGCGCTCATCGGACCGGTCAACCCGGCGGCGTACGCGGTGTACGAGCGGCTCGGTGGGGACTCCATCAACGTGCCGAGCGACCTGACGCTCGATCATCTCACGGAGATCCGCCGGGTGTCGGGCGCTCCGATGGACATGTACATCGAGGCTCCGGACGACCTCGGCGGCTACGTCCGGATGTACGAGGTCGCCGAGCTCATCCGGCGCGGCGCACCGCTCTACCTGAAGTTCGGCCTGTCCAAGGCCCCCGGGATCTACCCCTACGGGCACCACATGCGGGAGCTGACCCTGGCCACGGCCAAGGAGCGCGTGCGGCGCGGGCGGCTCGCCCTGGATCTCCTGGCCCGCCACGGAGCCGACGGCGACATGGCGCCGCTCGGGTCGCGGCTGCCGGGCGATCTGCAACGGTTCGAAATCTCGTCATAACGTTCCGGCTACTCGCCTTCACAAAAGAAGACACAGCCGACCACAATCCGACACATCTCTTCTCGGTCTTTCCGGCCCGACCCCCCGGAGCGACTTCGCGCCCCCAGACCGAGCCCTGCACACACATCAAGGATGATGACCATGCGTAACCGCAGAGCCGCCCTCGCCGCCATAGCCGGAGCCGCGTCCCTCGCCCTGACCCTGTCCGCCTGCGGGCAGAGCAGCGAGGGTGGCAGCGAGGAGAACGGGGACAGCGCCAAGGGCGGCACCATCGGCATCGCGATGCCGACGAAGTCCTCCGAGCGCTGGATCGCCGACGGCAACAACGTCAAGAAGGACCTGGAGTCCAAGGGCTACAAGACCCAGCTGGTCTACGGCGAGGACGACCCGGACCAGCAGGTCTCGCAGGTCGAGAACCTGATCACGCAGGGTGTCAAGGCGCTGATCATCGCGGCCATCGACAACAAGTCGATGAACAACGTGCTCCAGCAGGCCAAGGACGCCAACATCCCGGTCATCTCCTACGACCGCCTGATCCTCGGCACGAAGAACGTCGACTACTACGCGTCCTTCGACAACGAGAAGGTCGGCGAGCTCCAGGGCACCTACATCGTCGAGAAGCTCGGCCTGAAGGACGGCTCCAAGAAGGGCCCCTTCAACATCGAGCTGTTCGCCGGCTCCAACGACGACAACAACACCCGCTACTTCTTCCAGGGCGCGATGAACGTCCTGCAGCCCTACATCGACAAGAAGCAGCTCGTCGTCCGCTCCGGCCAGACCAAGCTCAACCAGGTCACCACCCTGCGCTGGGACGGCGGCACCGCCCAGAAGCGCATGGACGACATCCTGACCTCGGCCTACAAGCGCGAGCGGGTCGACGCGGTCCTCTCCCCCTACGACGGCATCTCCATCGGCATCCTCTCGGCGCTGAAGTCGGACGACTACGGCTCCAAGAGCAAGCCGCTGCCGGTCGTCACCGGCCAGGACGCCGAGCTCGCCTCGGTGAAGTCGATCATCGCCAACCAGCAGTCGATGACCGTCTACAAGGACACCCGTCAGCTCGCCAAGGTCGCCTCGAACATGGTCGACGCGCTGCTGAACGACAAGAAGCCCGAGGTCAACGACACCAAGACGTACGACAACGGCGCGAAGGTCGTCCCGGCCTACCTGCTGGAGCCGGTCGCCGTCGACAAGACCAACTACCAGAAGGAAGTCGTCGACTCCGGCTACATCAAGGCAAGCGACCTCTAACCGCCGGCACACTCTGATTGGAAGGCACGACCATGGCGGGACCCGTCCTGGAAATGCGCTCGATCGTCAAGACCTTTCCCGGCGTCAAGGCGCTGTCGGACGTCACGCTGACCGTCCAGCAGGGCGAGGTCCACGCCATCTGCGGGGAGAACGGCGCCGGCAAGTCGACCTTGATGAAGGTCCTCTCCGGCGTCCACCCGCACGGCACCTACGAGGGGGACATCCTCTTCGAGGGTGAGGTCTGTGAGTTCAAGGACATCCGGGCGAGCGAGCAGCGCGGCATCGTCATCATCCACCAGGAACTGGCGCTGTCGCCGTACCTCTCCCTCGCGGAGAACATCTTCCTCGGCAACGAGCACGCCAAGGGCGGGTTCATCGACTGGAGGGAGACGCTGCGGCACGCCTCCGAGCTGCTGCGGCGGGTCGGGCTCAGCGACCACCCCGACACCCGCGTCGCCGACATCGGCGTGGGCAAGCAGCAGCTCGTGGAGATCGCCAAGGCCCTGTCGAAGAAGGTGAAACTGCTCATCCTGGATGAGCCGACCGCGGCCCTGAACGACGAGGACAGCGACAAACTCCTGGATCTCATCCTGGAGCTGAAGAAGCAGGGCATCACCTCGATCATCATCTCCCACAAGCTCAACGAGATCCGCAAGGTCGCCGACTCGGTGACGATCCTCCGCGACGGCCAGACCATCGAGACCCTCGATGTGAAGGCCCCGGAGACCACCGAGGACCGGATCATCAGCGGCATGGTCGGCCGCGACCTGGAGAACCGCTTCCCGGAGCGGTCGCCGCACGAGCCCGAGGAGGGCGTGGCGCCCGCCCTGGAGATCCGGGGCTGGACCGTGTTCCACCCGATCGACCAGCAGCGCAAGGTCGTGGACGACGTGTCCCTCCAGGTGCGGCGCGGCGAGATCGTCGGCATCGCGGGCCTGATGGGCGCCGGCCGCACCGAGCTCGCGATGAGCGTCTTCGGGCGGACGTACGGCCGGTACGCGGGCGGCACGGTCCTCAAGGACGGCAAGGAGATCCGTACCAAGTCCGTCCCCGAGGCGGTCAAGCACGGGATCGCGTACGTCACCGAGGACCGCAAGCACTACGGCCTCAACCTCATCGACACCATCAACCGGAACATCTCGCTGACCGCTCTGGGCAAGGTCGCCAAACGCGGTGTGGTCGACGAGCACGAGGAGCGGCAGGTCGCCGAGGGCTTCCGCAAGTCGATGAACATCAAGGCGCCGACCGTCTTCGAGCCGGTGGGCAAGCTGTCCGGCGGCAACCAGCAGAAGGTCGTCCTCAGCAAGTGGATCTTCTCGGGCCCGGACGTGCTGATCCTGGACGAGCCGACGCGCGGGATCGACGTCGGTGCCAAGTACGAGATCTACACGGTCATCGACCAGCTGGCCGCCCAGGGCAAGGCGGTCGTCTTCATCTCCTCCGAGCTGCCCGAACTGCTCGGAATGTGCGACCGCATCTACACGATGGCCGCGGGGCGGCTGACCGGTGAGTTCTCGCGGGCCGAGGCCTCACAGGAATCGCTGATGCGTCAGATGACGAAGGACAAAGAGGTAACCCGATGAGCACGGACGTGACCGCCAAGACGCCGGCCCCCGCGCCGCCCGGCAAGGGAGGGGCGGCCACCGGCGACGGACTCCTGCAACTGGTGCTGGACGGCATGCGCCGCAACATGCGGCAGTACGGCATGCTGATCGCGCTGGGTCTGATCGTGGTGCTGTTCGCCGTGTGGACCGACGGCGACCTGCTGCTGCCGCGCAACGTCTCCAACCTGGTCCTCCAGAACAGCTACATCCTGATCCTCGCGATCGGCATGATGCTGGTCATCATCGCGGGCCACATCGACCTGTCGGTCGGCTCGCTGACGGCGTTCGTCGGCTCGATGGCCGCCGTGTTCATGGTCAAACAGGACATACCGTGGCCCCTGGCCGTGATCCTGTGCCTGGCGGTGGGCGCGGCCGCGGGTGCCGTCCAAGGGTTCTTCATCGCGTACGGCGGCATACCGTCGTTCATCGTGACCCTGGCGGGCATGCTGATCTTCCGCGGTCTGACCGAGATCTTCCTGGAGGGCCAGACCCTCGGCCCGTTCCCGGAGGGCCTCCAGAAGGCCGCCAACGGCTTCCTGCCCGAGGTCGGCCCGAACACCAACTACCACAACCTCACGCTGCTGCTGGGCTTCGCGATGATCGCCCTGGTGATCTTCCAGGAGGTCCGTGACCGCAAGCGGCAGCAGGAGTTCAACCTGGACGTCCCGCCCACCAAGCTGTTCCTGCTGAAGCTGGTCGCGATCTCCGCCGCCGTGCTGACGCTGACCATGCTGCTGGCCAGCTACAAGGGCGCCCCGATCGTGCTGCTCATCCTGGGTGTGCTGCTCGTCGGCTTCGGCTACGTGATGCGCAACGCGATCATCGGCCGCCACATCTACGCGATCGGCGGCAACCTCCCGGCGGCCAAGCTGTCGGGTGTGAAGGACAAGAAGGTCACCTTCCTGGTCTTCCTGAACATGGGCATGCTCGCGGCCCTGGCGGGTCTGGTCTTCGCCGCCCGCTTCAACGCGGCCTCTCCCAAGGCCGGCCTCAACTTCGAGCTGGAGGCCATCGCGGCCTCGTTCATCGGCGGCGCGTCGATGAGCGGCGGTGTCGGCACCGTCCTCGGCGCGATCATCGGTGGCCTGGTCCTGGGCGTGCTGAACAACGGTATGAACCTCGTCGGCATCGGCACCGACTGGCAGCAGGTCATCAAGGGCCTGGTGCTCCTGGCGGCGGTCGGGTTCGACGTGTGGAACAAGCGCAAGGTCGGTTCGTAAGTCGGACCGGGGCCCCGTCGGAAGGCGGGGCCCGGTTCTTTCCCACGCAGTTTCTCAATGAAGCGGAGCCGCACATGGAACTGAACAGACGCACGGTCATCGCGGGAGCGGCGGCTGCGGGCTTAGGAGCCACCACGCTCGGCGGCACGGCACACGCCACGGGAGGAAGGAAGCCGGTGAAGACGCTCTTCGGCAAGCTCGCCGACGGCACCAAGATATACAGCTGGTCGCTGGAGAACGGCGGCACCCGCCTGAAGGTGCTCTCCTACGGCGGCATC
This sequence comes from Streptomyces swartbergensis, assembly GCF_002148965.1. GTDB lineage: Bacteria > Actinomycetota > Actinomycetes > Streptomycetales > Streptomycetaceae > Streptomyces > Streptomyces swartbergensis. Next base: position 8,419 of record NZ_NGFN01000169.1, read on the forward strand.
GTCCAGTCGCTGGAGATCCCCGACCGCCGCGGCCGCTACGCCAACGTCTCCGCGGGCTTCGACAACATCGAGGACTACGTCGCCAAGAGCCCGTACTTCGGCGCGCTGATCGGCCGCTACGGCAACCGCATCGGCCAGGGCAAGTTCACCCTCGACGGCAAGAACTACCAGCTCTCCGTCAACGACGGCGAGCAGAGCCTGCACGGCGGCGCCAAGGGCTTCGACAAGCGCGTGTGGGACATCGAGCCGTTCACCAAGGGCTCCGACGTCGGCCTCCACCTGTACTACACGAGCGTCGACGGCGAGATGGGCTACCCGGGCACGCTCAAGACGAAGGTGACGTACACCCTCACCAAGCACGGCGACTGGCGCGTCGACTACGAGGCCACCACGGACAAGGCCACCGTCGTCAACCTCACCAGCCACGTCTACTTCAACCTGGCCGGCGAGGGCAGCGGCACGATCGAGGACCACGAGCTCCAGATCGCGGCCTCCCGCTACACGCCCACCGACTCGGGCCTGATCCCCACGGGCGAGCTGGCCAAGGTCGCGGGCACCCCCTTCGACTTCCGCAAGGCCAAGCCGATCGGCCGGGACATCCGCGTCTCCCATCCGCAGCTGGTGACCGCCAAGGGCTTCGACCACAACTGGGTCCTCGACAAGGGCATCACCGCCCGCCCCGAGCACATCGCCACCCTGCGCGACCCGGCCTCCGGCCGCACGATGAAGATCGCCACGAACGAGCCGGGCCTGCAGTTCTACTCCGGCAACTTCCTCGACGGCACGCTCACCGGCCCGTCCGGCCGCACCTACCGGCAGGGCGACGCGCTCTGCCTGGAGACGCAGCACTTCCCGGACTCGCCGAACAAGCCGTCGTTCCCGTCGACCATGCTGCGGCCCGGGCAGACGTACCGGACGACGACGGTCCACACGTTCGGCTGCTGACCGGCCGCCGACCGTCTTCACAGGTGGCACACAATTTTCTGAGGGCAGCCTCAGTGGTTGAACAGCGCCACCGCAGCCTCCGTATGTAAGGACGGCCCGCGCTCCCCCGCGCGGGCCGTCCTTAAACGTCGGGTCCGGCCGTCCCCAACGGACCCGCCTTATACGGAGGTTCCATGGCCGACAACGTCACGTCGCTGTTCCGCAGCACCGCGGCGCACAGCCCGTCGATGGCGGCGTTGACACGTGAGGGCGGCGACGGCGCCGGGCCAGTGGACTTCTGCATCCCCTGCAATCCGTACTTCCCCACCCCGGCCATGTTCGACGACATGTCGGCCAGACTGCGCGACATCATCACGTACTACCCGAGCAGCGCCGACACCATCACGGCCGAGCTGTGCAGCCTGCTCCAGCTGCCACCGCAGTGCGTGGCGATGGGCAACGGCTCCACCGAGCTCATCACCTGGATCGACCACCTGCTCGTCCGCGAGTCCCTCGCCGTCCCCGTCCCCACCTTCGGCCGCTGGACCGACCAGCCCATGGAGACCGGCAAGCGGGTCGACATGTTCCCGCTCCAGGAGTCCAGCGGCTTCGCCCTCGACCTCGCGCAGTACGCCGAGTTCATCCGCGCCCGGGGCACGCGCGTCGCCGTCATCTGCAACCCCAACAACCCCGACGGCGGCTTCCTGCACAAGCACGCCATCGTCCAGTTCATGGACGCGATGGCCGACCTCGACCTGATCGTCATCGACGAGTCGTTCCTGGAGTTCGCGGACGCCGAGGCCGAACCGTCCGTCGTCCAGGAGGCGATGCTGCGGCCCAACGTCATCGTGCTGCGCAGCCTCGGCAAGAACTTCGGCCTGCACGGCATCCGCTTCGGCTACCTCGTCGCCAACCCGGCGCTCGCCGGGCGCGTCCGCTCCATGCTCCCCAAGTGGAACCTCAACTCCTTCGCCGAGCACGTCGTCTTCATGCTCAAGGAGCACGGCGCCGAGTACGCGCAGAGCCTCCAGCAGGTGCGTCGCGACCGCCTCGACATGTCCGGCCAGCTCTCCTCCCTGCCCGGGCTGACGGTCTACCCGTCGCAGGGCAACTTCCTCTTCGTGCGCCTCCCCGTGGGCGCCGAGGGCACCGTGGTCCGGGACCGGATGCTCACCGAGCACCGGATCCTGGTCCGCGAGTGCGGCAACAAGATCGGTTCGTCCAGCCGCTTCCTGCGTCTCGTGGTGCGCCCCCAGGTGGACGTGCGTCGCCTGGTGTCCGGCCTGGAACAGGTGCTCTACGGGACGTCCAGGAGGGGAGCCGCCGTACCCGAGCTGGGCAATGGGACCAGCTACAGCTCGGGTACGGCGGCAGTGGACCGTCTGGTGAGCGAGACCAACGGATCCGGTATGCGGGGCCTTGCCGCTCAGGCCGTCGGTGCGGGTGGCCCGGGGGCGTCGGCCCCGGGCAGTATCGGTACCGGTACCGGAATGCCGCTTCCGGCTGCCGCGTCGGCCGGGATGCCGATGCCGGCGGCTGCGCAGGTTGGGCAGATGGGGCAGTTCGGGCAGATGGGGCAGCAGATGCCCCAGCAAATGCCGCAGGCTGTGCCCCAACCTGTCCCGCAGCCGGTTCCGCAGCCGGCTCCCCAGCCCGTGCCGCAGCCGGCGCCCCAGCCCGTGCCGCAGCCTGCGCCGCAGCCCATGGCCGCGCCGCCGCTGGCGCCTGTGGCGCAGGCGCCGGCGCCGGCTCCCGTGCCCACGCCTGTGCCGGCAGCTACCGGGCCCACCCCGCCGGGTGTGCCCGCGCGGGGTGGGTTGACCGCCGCGCAGGTCAGGGGGACGAACGGGTTGTCGCCTGCGCCGGCGACCGGGTGGCCGGGGGCGCAGGCCTGGCCCAACGCGGCGGGGATGGGGGCGGCCGGGTAGCGCCATCTCGCCGTAGGTGGTTGCTTCCGGTGGGCGAGTGCGGGCCCGTTGTGGCTGGTCGCGCAGTTCCCCGCGCCCCTGAGAGCCTCGATCTAAACCGGGTTCAACCTCCACTGCTGGCAGTTGTTGTTGAGCCAGGACCACTGGCGTACGTCGGCGCTGTCCGCCGTCGAGCAGTCGGCCACGTCGGCGACCTTGCCGGTGGCCTTGTTGACGATGCGGACGTAGCCGCCGTCCGTGGCGACGAACTGGAAGCGCTGGCAGGTGTTGTTCAGCCAGGACCACTGGCGCAGGTCGGCGCCGTCGGCGGAGGAGCAGTCGGCGGTGTCGAGGACCTTGCCGGTGGCCACGTTGACCAGCCGGTGCGTGTCGTCCCCGAGGTCCTCCAGGCGCCATCGCTGGTTGGCGTTGCCGTTGCAGGTGTACTGCGTGACGTTGGCGCCGTCGGCCGACGAGCTGCCGACGACGTCCAGGCACTTGCCGCTGTTGCGGTTGGTGACCGTGTAGGTCGTGGAGGCGGACGCCGGTTCACCGGAGGGGCCGGGCATGCTCGCCCCGAGCCGGACCGGCGTGCCGAAGTTCGGGGTGCCGTCGGAGTTCCAGGTGAACTTCTGGGCCCGGGTCGTACGGCCGTTGTCGCAGCCCTCGGAGGCGGAGTCGTTGGCGTGGTAGACGATCCAGTTCTCGCGGCCGTCCGGTGAGGTGAAGAAGCCGTTGTGGCCGGGCCCGTACACCCCGTTGGCGTCACTGCGCTGGAACACGGGCGTGGACTTCTTCGTCCAGGAGGAGGCGGACAGCGGATTCGAGCCGGTGAGCTCCAGTTGCCCGAGTTTGTAGTCGGGCGTCCAGCAGCCGCTCGCCGAGTAGATCAGGAAGGTCCGGCCGCCGCGTTGCAGCACCTCCGCGCCCTCGTTGACGGTGCCGCCCTGCCGTTCCCAGGCGTGCGTCGGCGTCGAGATCGTCGAGTAGGAGCCGCTGACGGTGTACGGGTTGGACATCGGCGCGATGACGAGGTTCTGCGTCCCACCCGTGATCGCACTGCCCAGCATGTACAGCCGGCCGCCCACGTTCATCAGGCTCGGGTCCAGCATCCAGGCGGAGTTGAGCTGACCCTTGTAGGTGTAGGGGCCCATGGGATCGGACCCGGCGCTCTCCAGCACATGGCTGCGCTGCGTGGGGTTGTAGTCGGACACGTTCTGCCCGGCGACGTAGTACAGGTACCAGCGGCCGCCCACGAAGTGCAGCTCCGGTGCCCAGATGTTGCAGCACCGGGAGGCGGCGTCGCCCTTCCACACCTGGACGCTGGGCGCGGTGGAGAGCCCGGCGAGGGTGGCGGACTTGCGGATGGTGATGACGTCGGTCCAACTGGTCGTCACCAGGTAGTAGTTGCCGTCGTGGTACGAGATCCAGGGGTCGGCGCCCTTGACGGACTTGACCGGGTTGGCGAACGAGGCGGCGCTCGCGGTGGGCTGGCCGAGGCTGAGGGCGAGCATCAGCACGGCCAGCAGGGTCAGTAGGCGACGGGCCATCCGCTGCTCCAGTTCAGAAGGTTGACGCCGAGCTTGGGCGTGCCGTTGTCGTTGCCGTCGTAGTAGTGGTAGACGATCAGGTCGCCGTCGGCGTCCTTCAGGATCGACTGGCCGCCCGGGCCGATGATGCTGCCGTGCGACTCCAGGACGGGCGTGCCGCCGTTGTTCCGCATGTCGACGCCGTTCTTGTCGCGGTACGGCCCGGTGACCACGGACGCGCGCCCGACCTTGACCTTGTACGTCGAACTGGTCCCGTTGCAGCAGGTGTCGTACGAGGCGAAGAGGTAGTAGTACCCGCCCCGCTTGACGATGAAGGGCGCTTCGACGGCCTTGGTCCCGGTGGGGCGGGAGGCGAGCGAGTAGCGGGTGGTGTTGGAGGTGAGCTGCTTGCCGGTGGCCGGGTTGATCTGGATCATCTTGATCCCGGTCCACCAACTTCCGAAGGACAGCCACCACTTGCCGTCGTCGTCCACGAAGAGGTTCGGGTCGATGGCGTTGAAGTCGCTGGCGGAGTTCGACGTGTAGACCGTGCCCTGGTCGGTCCAGCTGCCCGGCTGGCCGGTGCTGGAGGTCGCGAGGCCGATGGCGGACGTGTTCGACCCGAACTTCGAAACGGAGTAGTACATCAGGTACTTGCCGCCGTGGTACGAGATGTCCGGCGCCCAGGCCTCCGGGACGGAGGAGTAGGTCCGCCACCAGCCGGGCCTGCCGGCGAAGGCGTCGGCGCCGTTCCGGAAGGCGGTGCGGTCGCCGGACGTCTTGCTGGCGATGCCGCCGCCGGTGGCGTAGAGCAGGTACTGGCCGGACGAGGTGCGGATCATCGACGGGTCGTGGGTGACGATGTCGCCGGTGACCCGGCCGGGGTTGGGGTACGCGGAAGCCGCACTCGGCATCAGGGCGAGCAGTACGGCGGTGGGGAGGGCGAGCAGGGCGGTTCTCTTGCGGAGGATGGAGCGGCTCATACGGTCCTCCTTGCGGTGGGGGTGACGGCTGCTCGATATTTCGAACAGCGATCGCAAGTTCGAACGGACCGTAGAATCGAACCTGTTGCGCGTCAATGGTCCGCGCAGCAACAACTGTGACCGGGCCGCACCTGGTTCCGGTGCGCGACCGGCCTCGACCACGACTTCACCGCCGCCCCCCGAACTCCCACGCATGCACCTCGACCTCGGCGTACCGCCCCCGCGTCAGGACACCGCGCGCCGTCTCCCCGTCCGGCGCCCGGACCAGCGCTGCCGTGCCCAGCCAGGCGGAGCCGTCGTCGGACAGCAGGGGGCCGTAGGCGATCAGGTCGTCCGAGTCGGGTGGGGTGTCGAGGTCGGCCGCCGCCGGGGCCGAGCCCAGCCCGAGTACGAGGTAGCGGTTGCCGGTCGTCGGGCCGCCGGGAAACTCCCACATGGTGCGGCCCAGGAGGTTGCGCCAGCGGCGCAGCAGGACGTCCCGGTACGCGCCGGCCTGGTAGTTGGGCTCGTCGAAGGCGAAGGCACGGGCGGCGGCGGGGTCCGGCAGGTCGAGGATGTGGACGCTGCCGGTGGGGGTTTCGCCGTCCTCGGCGAAGATCGGGCCACGGGCGATCATCTCGGTCGCGTACTGGTCCATGTAGGACCAGTGCTTTTCCAGTAGCTCGTGGCGCAGCGGGAGCGAGCCGGGGCGATCGCGGTGGTAACAGAAGAACTCCATGAGCGCAGACCCTTCCCCAAGGCCCCGCAGCCGCTCAAGCGGGTTTCTGGGCCGGGCGTCGGCGTACAGTCGGTCCGGCGGCGCGCCGGTTCGATTCGGGGGGATCATGACGGCAGTTGACGGACCGCCCATCGTCTTCGTGCACGGGACGCGGTTCAGCGCGGGGCAGTGGAGCCCGCAGCTCGCCGCGCTGCGGGACGAGTTCCCCGTGGCCGCAGTCGATCTGCCCGGGCACGGGTCCCGTTCCGCCGAGGGCTGGAGCCTGAAGGCGGCCGTGGAGGTCATCTCCGACGCCGTGGAGTCGCTCGGGTGCGGGCCGGCCCTGGTCGTGGGGCACTCGCTCGGGGGGTACGCCTCGCTGGAGTTCGCGCGGGTCCGCCCGGAGCGGTTGCGCGGGCTGGTGCTCGCGGGGGCCAGTGCCTCGACTCGTGGGGCGTGGGCGGCGCCGTACCGATGGGTCGCCGGGCTCGTTCCGCGGTTGCCTGCCGATCGGCTGGCCGGGTGGAACGACTGGTTGCTGCGGCGGATGTATCCGGCCGAGGTCGTCGCGGCCACGATCCGGTCCGGCTACGCCTTCCATACCCTGCCCGCCGCCTGGGGCGAGGTGCTGGGGCGTTTCGACGCGGGTGCGATGCGTCATGTGGCGGCTCCGGTGCTCATCCTGAACGGCGAGAAGGACAGCGTCTTCCGGTCCGGTGAGGCGGAGTTCGCCCGTGCGCATCCGCGCGCCCGCGTCGAACTGATCCCGAGAGCCGGGCATCTGGCGAACTTCGATGCTCCGGATGCCTTCAGCGATGCCGTGCGCCGATTCGCCCAGCAACTGAGCAACTGAGCAACTGAGCAACAACACATGAACCGTCCTGGGCGGCCCACCCGGCCCACCGACCCGGTGGGCCGCCCCCGTTCACTGTCAGGACTTCCCCGGGCACTCCTTCCACGCCATGTGGTACACCGTGCTGATGTCCCCGTCCGTCGAGTCCATCGTCATGAAGCTGACCTTGTCGGCCGACTGGGTGCCGGCGTTGACCCGGAGTTCGGTGTTGATGTTGAAGTTGCGCTGGACACCGCAGGGCGCGTAGACCAGTTGGGCCCAGTCCGTCTCGTCGGTGGCCTGCCAGTTGTCGTTGTAGGGGCCGCTGAAGGGGTGGTTCCTGGACACCGTGCTCGGCGAGCCCTGGAAGTAGTACGAGGCTCGCTGGGAGCCGCTCGCGCCGCGCTGGAGTGAGGCGAAGCCTCGGTAGTCGGCGCTGGCGATGGCGTACGTGAAGCCCTGCGGCACGTGGACGATCAGGCTGAGCTGGCAGTTTCTGCGGAACGCGGTCGGGTCGGAGCCGCCGCCGGCCTGGGCGAGGTAGTCGCTGTAGGTGACCGTGAACGCCGTGTTGTCCTCGGAGACGGCGACCGCTGCCGTGCCCTGCGGGCAGCCGGAGCCGTTCACCGTGGCGACCTTGATGACGATCTTGTCCGGGGGCGGGTCGACGAACCCGGAGGACGGGGATTGTGCGGGGAGTGCGCTGGTAAGGAGCGCGGCGATCGCGCCGCTCAGAAGCAGGCCACCGGCCATGGTTCTCCCATCCGTTCGTGGGGGGTGGAGCATGGATAGATGGAGTAGGCATGGGCATGTCAAGACGACAGCGCATGCGCGCCCGGCCTGTGACCATTCCATGGAGGAGCTGTGAAGGCCGGGAGCGGTCGCATCGTACGCAGGGCGGGAGGGGGCGGCCAGGGCGGTCTCCGGCCATTCACAGTGGCGGGATCACACCAGGGATCACACCCGGAGAAGGAGCGCGGGGGCCGTCCACGCGGGCCCCGTCGGCACCAGTAGTACCGGCGGGCGCATAAGGTGCGTTACCAGTGCGTCAGCCACTGCGTCAGACCAGGACACCCCGAGGACGCGATGAGGATCACCCACCGGCTCCCCCGCGGACGCGGCCCGTCACGGGTTCTCCCGGGCCACCGCCCGCTACGGGTTCTCCCAGGCCGCCGGTTCCGCCGCCAGCCGCTCCACCGGCTCCGGCAGCGCGCCGGCCGCGAGGTCGGCGATCGTCACGCCCTCCAGGATCCTGCGCACATTGGCCCGCAGGGCGATCCACAGCGGCAGCAGCGGCTCGGCGGTACCGGTGTAGGCGAGGCCGGTCGGGCGTTCGCCGCGTACCGAGACGATCGGTCCGTCCACGGCCCGGATGACGTCCGCGACCGTGATCTCCGTGGCCTCCCGGGCCAGCCGGTAGCCGCCGCCCCCGCCGCGCCGGCTGCCGACGACACCGCCGCGCCGCAGATCGCCGAGGATCCCTTCCAGGAACTTGTGGGGGATGTCCTGCGCGGTGGCGACGGCCTCCGCCTTGACCGGCCCTTCGCCCTGCCGGACGGCCAGCTCCACGACCGCTCGTACCGCGTAGTCCGCACGTGCCGAGATCCTCATACGGCCATTGTCGCGGTCGGCCTGTGGACAATGACGCACCAGCACCACGTAAGCACCACGTACGGCACGGCAGCACAACAGGAGGCGCTCCCTTGGAGCTCAGCAGGCGTACCTTCCACGCTCTCGCCGGCACGGCCGCGCTCGGCTTCGCGCTGACCGGCAGCGGGTCGCCGACCTCCGCCAACACGGCACGGAGCGTACCCACGGGCCCGCCGCCACCGGTGCCGGGCGCGGACGGCCGGCGGCACGAGGTCGGCTTCGACCGGTACTCGCTGCTGGTCGACGGCCGCCGCCTGGTGCTCTGGTCGGGCGAGATGCACCCCTTCCGGCTGCCGAGCCCGTCCCTGTGGCGGGACGTGCTGGAGAAGATGCGCGCCCACGGCTACAACGCCGTCAGCGTGTACGTCGCCTGGAACTACCACTCCCCCGCCCCCGGCCGGTACGACTTCACCGGTGTGCGCGACCTGGACCTGTTCCTGCGGATGGCCGCCGAGACCGGTCTGTACGTCATCCTGCGGCCCGGCCCGTACATCAACGCGGAGGTCGACGCCGGCGGCTTCCCCGGCTGGCTGACCGCGACCGAGGGCACGGCCCGGACCTCCGACCCGACGTATCTGCGGTACGTCGACGAGTGGCTGTCCGCCGTCAACGCCATCGCCGCGAAGCGCCTGTTCACCCGGGGCACGGGCACGGTCCTGCTCTACCAGATCGAGAACGAGTACGACGCCCACGTCGACGAGCCGACCGGGCGGGCCTACATGTCGTACCTGTACGAGAAGGTCCGCGCCGACGGCATCGACGTGCCGCTGTTCCACAACGACAAGGGGCGCGACGGGGCCTGGGCCCCGGGGTCGTTCGCCACCGGCGGGGAGAAGGGGCGCTGGCTGTACGGGTTCGACGGGTACCCGGAGCCGGACGAGGTGCCGCCCGACTGGGGGCACTTCGGGGC
>NZ_NGFN01000017.1 GCF_002148965.1 Streptomyces swartbergensis
CCAGGTGCGGGTGGTCGGCGGCGTCATCGAGAATCCGGCTTCGTCCTCGAAGACGAGCCAGACGTCGAGCGCCGCCACGGTCCTTCCACCTGGGGCCAGGTCTCCTTCATCCAGCCGGCCACCAGGTTCTCGTCCCGCTCGATCGCCCGCCGGGCGGGGACCTGGCAGCTCCAGCCGTGCCGCTTGAGCAGCGCGGCCACCCCTTGCACGGTGCACCTCTTGTGGAAGCGGCGACCGATCAGCGTCCTGATCCGCGACAGGGTCCAGGTCTGCTCCGGCCACCCATGTGCCACCGGCCCCTTGTCCAGCTCACGCTCCAGCACGGCAAACAGTTCGTCGCTGAGCAGCGGCAGCGACGCCGGGCCCTTCGAGGCCAGGGCTCTCGGCCCGTCCTGCGACCACGCCCTGCGCCAACGCTGTACCGACCAGACGCTAACTCGCAGATCGCGGGCGATGACCGTGTTCTCGTCGCCCCGCCTGAACCGCTCAGCCGCCTCCAACCGCAACTGCTCCCGAAGGCCCGCCGTTCGTCGGTCAGCCCGCCCCCTTGCGCATACCTCATGCGGTCGGCATACCGCAGGGATCACGAGACGTCAGCCCCTACGACACCCCGCCTTGAAGGTCAGTAGCCAAGGCGATCTTCTCGATGAGCTCCCAGGTGGGACGGCTGGCCCCCAGGGCGCCGGCACTTGCCCCGACCACTCCGGCTCCTACCGCCACCAGAGGCGCGGGGAGTGGCCCGCGTGCACATCCGTCCTCGCGGATGCACTCGACAGCATCCGCCAGATCACCCGGTTCGGCGAGTACGACAGCCGCCCCGAAGCGGGCCATATTCCCTTCCGCGTCACGTTCACCGTCAGCAACGGCACCGACAAGCCGTACGACCTGGACGATCTCAGCGCCACAGCCGAAGGCGGCACCACCGGCGGCCAGCCAGAGTCCCTCTACGTCACGGTCGGCTCGTGTGACCGTGGTCGCCCAGAGCATTGATGGCGCGCTGCGGATCCCAGGTGCCGCCGAGGGTGCGAATCGCCTGGGCGAGGACATGCCGGTCGGGATGATCCTTCTTGCGGTGGTTGGCGATGCTGGCAGGGGCGCCGCTGTAATTGCAGTCGTGCGCACTTCTCCCACGAGCAGTCCGGATATGGATGACGGCGGCGTGGCGGACGGAATGGTGCTTGAGGGCCATGAGCGCTGCTTCGGCGATCTTGTCGTGGCCGGCGGCGAAGAACTTGCCCAGGCCGACGTCCTTCCCGCAGCCGCACCAGCACTTGCCGGTCGGGATGAGGCGAGGCTTCTCATTGCTTGACATGAAGCCAAGGTGGCAATTGACCCGCAGCGTTGTTCACACGGCTGATCGGTGGCTGGCCTCCGAGTGCGGTTGGCAGCGATGGTAGTTGTAGCCGTGATTATCTGGGGGCAGGTCACCCCGCGGCCCGGCACCACCGCCCCTCAACAGCCCACGCAAGATGAGGAACTCGGCAGTGCTGGGGGCGCACGCGAGCGCCGTAGCGATTTCGGTGTACAAAGAGCCGCGCCAGCAGAAGTGGTGCGCCGCCCTGGTGACCGCGTAACACGGACAGCCCACGTCGGCATGCGATCAGCGCACGGAGTCGATGACGCTGGCTAAGACCCTTGAGCGGGCGGGGCAAGCGCACGACCGTCGATCGCACCTGCCGGTGGAGGAGACACTTTGGCACCTCTGACCAGGATTCCGCTGGAGGGCGGGGGCTCCGTGCTAGTCGAGGCACCGGCCGCCCTCGACGGGCCGGTGAAGGCCGGCCGCCTTGGCGACGCCGTCCATGACATACCGGTGACCCTGCAAGGCGCCCTGGAACCGGTCACCCAGGCCGCGCAGGCCACGCTTGAGCAGCTGCGCAAGGCCCGGCCCGACGCGATCACCGTGGAGTTCGGCATCGATCTCGCGTTGGAGGCCGGGGCCGTCATCACCAAGACCCAGGCCAGTTGCCATCTGAAGGTGACCATGGCGTGGAGCAGGGACGATACCGGTCGTCCTGTCGTGCGGGACTGATAGTGATGACCGCGGACAGGCAACCGGCCGACGGAATCGCTCCGGATCTGCCGGCAGCCGTGGCCCGGATCCTGGGACCGGGTGGCACGGTGGCCGGAGCGGGCTTCCTCGTGGCCGAGGCTGTCGTGGTCACCTGCGCACATGTCGTTGAAGCGGCCGGCGGCGGACCGGGGACGGACATCGTGCTGTCCTTCCCGCATGTGGCCGACGCGGGCCGGGTGGAGGGACACGTCACGGCCGAGCTGTGGCGCCCGGCCGAGGACGAGGACGTCGCCTTCGTCCGGCTCAGCCGCACGGCACCCGACATGCGGCCACTCCCGCTGGGCTCCGCGGAGGGGAGCCGTGGCCACCACGTGTGCTCGTTCGGTTTCCCCGCCCAGGCTCCGCCCGAAGGACACTTCGGCTACGGCGTGACCGGCGACCTCCTCCCGGCCGTGGCCGGCAGGCGCACGCACCTGCAGCTCACCGACGCCAACGACCTCACCACGGGCTTCAGCGGCGGGCCGGTCCTGGACGAGGTCACCGGCCTCGTCATCGGCATGCTGACCGAGATCACCGCCCCTGACGCGTACGAACGCGGGCAGGGCATTGCGTACGTCACCCCGACACAGGTGCTGCGGGAGATCCATCCGGAACTGGCTGAGCGGGAAGTGTGCCCCTACCGGGGCCTGGAGCCGTTCACCGCGGAACACGCGCGGTGGTTCGAAGGCCGAACGGACGCGGTGCAGCAGGTCCTGACGAACCTGGCCCAGCGACGGGGGCTGACGCTGCTGCTCGGGCCGTCGGGGTCGGGCAAGTCGTCGCTGATCCAGGCGGGGGTGCTGCGGGCACTGGCGGAGGGAGAACTGCCGGGGAGCGACCGGTGGCTGCCCGTGCTTACCCGGCCTCGGCAGGACATGCTGGCGGAGATCGAGCGGGCGGGTTTGCCGGGAGCGAAGAGCGACGGGATCGTTGCGGCGGTCAACCGCAGGCTGAGGGCCGAACCCTCGTATCAGCGGGTCCTGCTGGTCATCGACCAGTTCGAAGAGCTCCTGATGCAGACGTCCAACGGCCGCCTGCGGGAGCTGCTGGGGGGCATCGACGAGGTGACGACGGCCGCCGACGCGTACACGAAGATCACCGTGGTCCTGATCATGCGTGACGACTTCTATCCTCAACTGGCCGCGCTGGCCCCCAGGCTGTTGGAAGCCGCGATGCCGGGACTACTCAACGTGCCGGGCACGCTCAGCCTGCAGGACCTCCACGACATCATCATGCTGCCCGCCGAGGACGTGGGTCTGCACTTCCAGCCCGGGCTGCCGGAGCAGATCATCAGCGACGTCCTGGAAACCACACCCGAAGCCTCCCTCACCCGCCAAGCACCCGTCACCGTGCTGCCCCTATTGGAGATGACACTCCGGCAGCTGTGGGACAGGCGCAAGGACGGATACCTCACCCACGAGGCGTACCGGCGCATCGGCGGGGTCAGCGGAAGCGTGACCACCTGGTGCGACAGCGCGCTCGACGAGCTCTCCTCCGAACAGCAGGTCATCGCCCGGCGGGCGCTGACCTCGCTCGTGCACCCGGCCGACCCCAGCCACAACATCACGGCCGTGCGCACGCAGGTGCCGCTCGACGAACTGCGCGATCTGGCGGCCGACCCCAGCGACGACACTCCCAACGGCGAGAAGACGGCCGTCGACACCGTCATCGCCGCGCTTGCCCACCGCCGCATCATCACCACCCAGTCGCTCCGCGCCCCGCAACGCCCCGGCGCCCCTCCCGGCGAACCGGTGGCCGAGCTGATCCACGAGGCGCTGATCCGCGACTGGGGCGCGCTACGGGCGTGGGTCGACCAGGACCACCGATTTCAGGAGTGGCTCGACCGCACCCGCGAGCGACGGCACCGCTGGGCCGACCAGAAGGACCCGGGTGACCTGCTCGGCGGAACGGCACTGGCGGAAGGCGTGGAGTGGTCCCAGCAGCGGCGGCTGCCTTCGGACATCACGGAGTTCCTGACCGCAAGCAAGGAGCGCCAGCGGGCGGCGATCCGGCGGAGCCGGGTGCTCAACGGGTTTCTCGGGGGGTTGCTGGTGCTGGCGCTTGTGGCGGCGGGGGGTGTGTTGTGGCAGTGGCGGACAGCAATCGCCCAACGGCAAGCAGCGCAGTCCAGGCAGCTCGCCTCCCAATCCGACACGCTCTTCCGCACAAACCCTGAACTCGCCTCACTGCTGGCCGTCCAGGCATACCGCACCAGCCACACTCCCGAGTCCATCGAAAGCCTGCGGACGGCTGCGGCCCTCCCCCTGCATCGCCGTCTGACCGGGCACACCGACGATGTGAATTTGGTGGCCTTCAGCCCGGACGGCCGCACCCTCGCCACCGTCAGCAACGACGCGACCGTACGGCTGTGGGACGTCGCCAGCGGCAAGACCCGCGCCACCCTGAGAGGGCACGCTGGCGCGGTGTGGTCGGTGGCCTTCAGCCCGGACGGCCGCACCCTCGCCACCGCCAGCGAGGACGCGACCGTACGGCTGTGGGACGTCGCCACCGCCAAGACCCGCACCACCCTGAAAGGGCACACCGACGATGTGGATTCTGTTGCCTTCAGCCTCGACGGCCGCACCCTCGCCACCGGCGGTTTCGATGCGACCGTGCGGCTGTGGGACGTCGCCAGCGGCAAGACCCGCACCACCCTGAAAGGGCACGATAGCCCGGTGTGGTCGGTGGCCTTCAGCCCCGACGGCCGCATCCTCGCCACCGCCAGCGAGGACGCGACCGTACGGCTGTGGGACGTCGCCACCGCCAAGACCCGCACCACCCTGAAAGGGCACGATAGCCCGGTGTGGTTGGTGGCCTTCAGCCCGGACGGCCGCACCCTCGCCACCGCCAGCGAGGACGGGACCGTGCGGCTGTGGGACGTCGCCGCCCGCAAGACCCGCACCACCCTGAAAGGGCACGATGGCGCAGTGATGTCGCTGGCCTTCAGCCCTGACGGCCGTACCCTTGCCACCGGCGGTTTCGACGCGACTGTACGGCTGTGGGACGTCGCCAGCGGCAAGACCCGCGCCACCCTGAGAGGGCACGCTGGCGCGGTGTGGTCGGTGGCCTTCAGCCCCGACGGCCGCACCCTCGCCACCGGCGGTGTCGACGCGACCGTACGGATGTGGAACGTGACCACCAGTGTGACCCGCACGTCCCTGTCAGGGCACACCCACGAGGTGGATTCTGTGGCCTTCAGCCCCGACGGCCGTACCCTCGCCACCGGCGGTTTCGACGCGACCGTACGGCTGTGGGACGTCGCGACCCGCAAGACCCGCGCCACTCTGACCGGGCACGATGGCGCGGTGTGGTCGGTGGCCTTCAGCCCCGACGGCCGCACCCTCGCCACCGCCAGCATCGACGGCACCGCGCGGCTGTGGGACATGACCAGCGGCAAGACCCGCGCCACCCTGAGAGGGCACGATAGCCCGGTGTGGTCGGTGGCCTTCAGCCCCGACGGCCGCACCCTCGCCACCGCCAGCAACGACGCGACCGTACGGTTGTGGGACGTCGCCACCGCCAAGACCCGCACTACCCTGACAGGGCACGCTGGCACAGTGAATTCGGTGGCCTTCAGCCCCGACGGCCGCACCCTGGCCACCGCCAGCATCGACGGCACCGCGCGGCTGTGGGACATGACCAGCGGCAAGACCCGCGCCACCCTGAGAGGGCACGATAGCTGGGTGCGGTCGGTGGCCTTCAGCCCCGACGGTCACACCCTCGCCACCGCCAGTGACGACGCGACCGTACGGCTGTGGGACGTCGCCACCGGCAAGACCAGCACCACTCTGACCGGGCACGATGGCGCGGTGACGTCGGTGGCCTTCAGCCCCGACGGCCGCACCCTCGCCACCGCCAGTAACGCCCCGACCATACGGCTGTGGGACGTAGCCGCCGGCAAGGCCGTCGCCACCCTGTCCGGTCACAACGACACGGTGACGTCGGTGGCCTTCAGCCCCGACGGCCGCACCCTCGCCACCGGCAGTGTCGACTACACCGCGCGGCTGTCTGACGTGACTCTCCCCCAACCTTCCGAAGCGATCAAGAAAATCTGCCGCGCCGTCAACCGCGACCTCACCCCAGAGGAACGGACGGCATACCTGTCGGGTCAGTCAGCGGGCCCGGTATGCCCAACAAGGTGAAACAGTTACACGACCGCCCGGCTCGCGTACATGGCCGGAGACAAAGGCAGCCGTGACCAGGCCTGCGGTGGCCGTGAGCCAGCTGCCGAGCCGCAGGAGAAGAAGACCACCGTCAGTAAGGGCTCGTGGCATGATCATGGGCGCGCCGCGCCCTGCTAGACGAGCACACGGCCGTCGGCGGTGTACCGGGAACGGGCTGGGACCTGCACGAGTGGCGGCACTCCGGCCTCACCCACCTCGGCGCGGCCGGGGCGAGCCTGCTCATGCTGATGACGAAGTCCCGACACAAGAAGCCGGAGAATGCCCGGAAGTACTTCCATCCCTCGCCGGAGGCGATCGCCGAGATCACCCAGCCTCCTCGCGCCTGCGGCAGCAGGCGCTGACCGCTGTCGGCCCAGCGGCGCCGATGTCGCTTCACTGCGGGTAGCGCACGATCAGCAGGGCCTCGACGTCTCCGGCGGGTGCCTGATACAGGTGCGGGACGTCAGCGGCCCAACTGCCGTGCATCCCAGGGCCGATCAGGACAGGTCGGTGAGCCCACCGACGCGCGCCATGCCGGTAAAGACGATGATGTGCTCTCTCTTCTGGGCCGGCAGGTCGGCGAGCTGCGGCGCGTACGCGAACCCGCTGACGGAGCCCGCTCCCCGCGCCTGCGGGGATGATCCCAACCGCGACGCGGCGAGGCGCCGCAGGTTGACCCGCTCCCCGCACCCGCGGGGATGGCCCCAAGCCACGGCCCCGGACAGCCCAGGCGGCCTCCTCCCCGCATCCGCCGGGGTGGTCCGGGCCGGGAGAGGTGCGCGCCACGATCGACCCCTGCTTGCTGCACCCGCGGCGGCACCCGCCGTGGCCCACGCCGCCGGGGACGCCGTCGACTGCTAGTGAACTGTCAGCCAGTTCATGGCCAACAGCGCTCAGCCGGGAGGGCGTTGAGCGGACGGGGTGCGCCTGCCTCTTCGACTGCAGCACATCGACCGACGGAGTTGCCATCGCCCGCCAAGGCCTCCACCTGGCCGCCATCTCGAGTTGCATTCCCGATTCCACCGAGGCGGAACTTAGGATCGTCCGCCATCCTCCACACGGGCGGCCATCGGGCCAGCGTCCTCGTTGGTCTTGGCTGTGCCGGGCAACCGCAACGACTGCGGCATTGTGAGTAGACGAGGGCACACTGACGGTATGAGTCCTCTTCGTCCACCGCAGCTGAGCCCTCAGAGGGGATGCCCAGAATGGGGAGATACTTGATGCCACCTGGGCGGTGCTTTACTGAGCTCTTTCAGCGTTGCCGTTCCAGGGTGAGGACGGCTGCGGCGATTGACGTCATTCGATTCGGGCTGGATCGGGATCTGCGGAAGATGCGCCAGGACTTCAGTCGTGCCACGCCGCGTTCGACCGGTGCCCGTGCCGCGGACAGTGCACGGTTGACGGTTTGCTGGGTCGGTGTGAGCTCGCGGCCCGGCGGGCGTCTGAGGGGTGTCGTCACCCACGTACTGGCTCCCATGTAGGCGCGGTCGGCGAGGATGGGGACGCCCTGGCGCTCACAGATGCGGATGATCCGGTGGGTGCGGGCCGCCGTCAGGTCGTGGGTGCGGCCGGGCAGTGCGGGCGAGATCCACAGCAGCCGCCCCGCCGGGTCGGTCACCACCTGCACGCCATGCCTGTGGTGCTTGTGGGAGTAGTCGGCCCGGCTGTCACCGACTCGGTCGCACTCGGCGAGGGTGCCGTCCAGCAGGACGTAGTCGGGATCGGCTTCGCGCAGCGTGCGCAGCAGGCCGGGCGCGCGGTCGGCGAGCAGGCCGATCACCGCGGCCGTGTAGGCGTGGGCGGTGCCGACGGAGATACCGAAGCCGGCGGCGAGCTGCGTGAGGGTGTCGTGCCGACGCAGGTACACCAGATCGATCAGAGCACGCTGGTGCGGCGGGAGTTTGCAGCGGCGGTCACCCTCGCGGGTGACGATGAGCATGGTGACCCGAGCTGCGGGTCTTGTGCTCGACGATCTTGGTCGGCAGGGTGTCCGGGGTGCGTGCTGATCTTGTTCCTGACGACCTGTGGGAGCGGGTGGCCCCGCTGCTGCCGCCTGCTCCCGAGCGGCGCCGTCGCCACCCTGGGCGGCTGCGCTGCTCGCTGGCGCCGGCCTCTTGGGCGTCGAACAGGCGGGCCGCGTACTGCGGGGGCAGGGCGATGGTCAGGTGGCGCAGCCGGGCGTCGTCGGTGCTGCCGGGTGCGGCGGTGAAGCCGAACCGGGCGCGGTGTCGATGACCAGGCCGGTGCTGGCGGCCGCCTGCTTCTTCCTGGCCTGAGCCCGGATGCGGGGCTGCCAGCGCTCGCGTACCGCGTCCTCCAGGCGCTGCGCGAGGTCGGCGCGAGGCCGGCGCATCTGGTCCTTCACGTACCGCTCGACGGTGCGCTGCGAGATGCCGAGGRCGTCGGCCACGGGGCGGGTGCCGTGSAGYTGCTTGACGAGGTAGCGCATCTGCGCGCCGGCCGACTTGGGGATGGGGCGGGTGAACGCCYKCTGKACGGCKCGSTCGAGGCCGTCTSCRACGATGCCCATGGGGCTCTCCGTTCATGATTGGCTGCGTGGGCTGCTGTGGGGCGATCACCCCCCGGGCCGGGGGGTACCCGGAGCGCCGGGCGGAACGGGCCGCACAGCGGCGTACAGCGCTGTTAGAGGGCCGGTTCTTCGGCGGCGGCCATGTCGCGCAGGCGGCTTGTAGTGGAACTGGTGGGCGCAGGTGATCGTGACTGAGGACGCGTACGGCATCGACTGGGTGGGCCTCTATCTCTCCCGCAGTGCGCCATGATCACGTAGCGCGTCCCCGAGTTCAGGCGAAGCACTCGGTGTCCACAGAGAAGGGGCGACCGGGTCGTCTGACTGCTCGCCCGTTGCCGGAGGCGCCGGGCCGTCATGTACGTGAGGTCAATGAGTACCGATCCTGGGATCGGTACTCATTGACCTCACGTACATGAGTTCTGGTCTCGGAGCCGCTCAGGTTGCTCGACGCAGAGGGACGACGACGTCCTCGCCGGTGCACTTCGCACTGAGCCGGTAATAGCTGATGTGCGCGAGCCGCTCGGATTCCTCGAGCCATCCAGCCTCTACGACCTGGCGCCTGGTGCGGGAGAAGACGGTCGGGGTGTCGGCGAGCTGTATGACCCGGAGGACCCGTGGCAGGGGCCGGCGTGGCAGGACATGGATGCCCGAGCCAGACGCCGGCTCATCGGTCGAGTCCTCGGGCTGGCTACGGCGATCGTCGTGGTCCTGGGAGCGATGTCCCAGCTCTCCAGCGGCTCCGGCAGCGGCGTCAACAGGCCCGGCGATACGGTCTCGACGCAGTCGGACGATGTCTTGGACCAAGTCCCCACGGGGACTGCCGCCCCGGCCCCGGGACGACCCGCATCACCGCTCGTCACCAAGGGGTAGAGACGGTGCAGCCGGCAGAGGAACGGGCCCGTGCTCACCAAGGCGCAAGGTGTGCACGGGCCCGTTCAGGAGCCGGGCCGCCGGGGGGGACGGTCAGACGGTGGTCTTCACCGACTCCTGGTCTTCGTCGCCCTCGGCGGTCTCACCCGCGTTACGGGCGCGGACGAACTCCAGGAAGGAGTTGAGCTCGCGCTTGACGACCGGTGCGAGGAGATACAGGCCGATGATGTTGATGACGGCGAGCATGAAGAGCACCGCGTCGGCCATGTCGATCAGGGTCTGCAGCGTCAGCAGCGAACCGGTGATCGCGAACAGCGTGTACACGACCTTGTAGGTCAGCTCGCTGGTCCTGCTGCGGCCGAAGAGGTGCGTCCAGGCCTTGAGGCCGTAGTAACCCCACGTCAGCACGGTGGAGATGGCGAACAGCAGCACCGCGACGGTGAGGATGTACGGGAACCAGGGCAGGACCGTCTCGAAGGCGTCGGAGGTGATCGTGACACCGCCGATGGACTCGGGGTCCTTGCGGGCCTCGGCCCAGCTGGCCGGGTTGGCGATGACGATGGTCAGCGCGGTCATCGTGCAGATGACGACGGTGTCGATGAACGGCTCCAGCAGGGCGACGAGGCCCTCGCTGGCGGGGTGCTTCGTCTTCACCGCTGAGTGGGCGATCGGGGCGGATCCGAGACCCGCCTCGTTGGAGAACGCGGCCCGCTTGAAGCCGATGATCAACGCACCGAGCACACCACCGGCGACACCCTCCGGGTTGAAGGCGCCTTCGATGATCGTACCGATGGCGGCCGGGACGGCGGTGACGTGCACCAGGATGACGACCAGGCAGGCCGCGATGTAGATGCCTGCCATGGCCGGCACGAGCCTGCTGGTCACGGTGGCGATGGAACGGATGCCGCCGAGCAGCACGATGCCGACGAGCGCGGCGATGAGGATGCCGAAGAACAGCGCGCCGGCGGAGGAGCCCATCAGGCCGTCCTCGCCGCCGGTGACGGAGACCAGCTGGGCGTAGGACTGGTTGATCTGGAAGAGGTTGCCGCCGAACAGGCCGAAGAACAGGACCATGAAGGAGGCGAGGACCGCGAGGACCTTGCCGAGCTTCTTGCCGCCCGCGCCGAAGCGTTCGGCGAGGCCCTTGGGCAGGTAGTGCATCGGGCCGCCGGAAACGGTGCCGTCGGCGTGCACCTCGCGGTACTTCACGCCGAGGGTGACCTCGACGAACTTGGTGGCCATGCCGAGCAGGCCGCACAGGATCATCCAGAACGTCGCGCCCGGGCCACCGATGGACACGGCTACGGCCACACCGGCGATGTTCCCGAGGCCGACCGTGCCGGAGACGGCGGCGGTCAGCGCCTGGAAGTGGTTGACCTCACCGGCCGAGCCCTTCTCGTCGTACTTTCCCCGCACCACGTCGACGGCGAGTCTGAACTTGCGGATCTGCACGAATCCGAACCAGCCGGTGAAGACCAGGCCGGCGACGACGAGCCAGGCCACGATCAGCGGCAGCTCCGCTCCGCCGACGGAAACGGAGTAGAAGACGACTTCCCCGAGCCACGTGGCTATGGGTTCGAAGAACCCGCTGACGGCTTGGTCGACGGACTGGGTGACGGAGTCGAGTGACACGGTGGCTACCTCGATGGCGCAGGACCGGAGCACGGGGTGAGTGCTGCCGGTTGATGTGCGGTTGGTGGGAGTGGACGCCGACGGCTGAACGCCGGCCTTGGGAACGCGGCCCACGGATGCGGACCGTGATCGCCCTGAGCATGTTGCCGGTGCATGCCGACCACTCCGCAGTGCGGCGAGGAGTAGTACCACCTGCGGAGTTGCGTTGTTCTACCACGGACTTTGCGAGACCTTTAGTAACGCAGATCACATAACCGTCGGTGATGAGGGAAAGTGCCAGCGAGCGATATCAATCCGTTATCCGGAGACCGGGATACGTGCATCGGACACATGCCTGAGCCGATGCCAGGGCCCCCGGACCCGCTGCCCTCACCGAAACCACGCGTGGGTGGAGAGCTCCGGGCGTACGCCGCGCTGCGTGCGGGCGAGGACGACGGCGCTGGACAGCAGCCCGACGTGGCTGAGTGCCTGGGGGAAGTTGCCGAGGAAGGAGCGGTCTGCGGGGTCGATCTGTTCGGCGAACAGGCCGAGGGTGCTGGCGTAGGAGCACAGCTGCTCGAACAGCTCGGAAGCTTCGTCGACGCGGCCCTGGCCCGCGAGGTTGTCCACAAGCCAGAAACTGCACAGCAGGAAGGCGCCCTCGGGCTCCTGGAGTCCGTCGGGTGAGTCCTGCGGCAGGTAGCGGTACAGCAGGCCGTCGCCCGCGCCGAGGCGTTCGGTGATCGCCTGCGTGGTGGCGATCATGCGGGGGTGGTCGGCGGGAAGGACGCGTCTGAGGGGCAGGGCGAGCAGGGAGGCGTCCAGGCCGCCTCTTGCGCCGAGGTGCTCTGTGAAGGAGTGCGTGTGCTCGTCCCAGGCGTCGTGGATGATCCGTCCGGTGAGGTGGCGGGCCTCCGCAGCCCACGTGGTGGCGTTGCCTGGGAGATTCAGGCGGGTGGCGAGTCGTGCGGCGCGGTCGAGCGCCACCTGGCACATCGCTGCCGAGTACGTGAACGGGCGTCCGTGGGTGCGTACTTCCCAGATGCCGTGATCCGGTCTTCTCCAAGCGGTGCGGGCCTGCTCGGCCAGGCCTGCCAGTCGGTGCCACAGGCCGGCGCTCAACGTTCGGCCTGTGGCTGCCCATTGGAAGGCGCAGTCGAGAAGTTCTCCATAGACGTCGTGCTGAAGCTGTTCGGCGGCGGCGTTTCCCCACCGTACGGGTGCGGAGCGGCGGTAGCCTTCCAGTTCTTCGTCGATCACTTCCGGCGGCGGTGGCCGGCCGTCCACGTCGTACAGCACGCGCATTCGTCCGTCCCGCCAGGCGGCGGACAGCGCCCAGTGGAGGAAGCCTCCGGCTTCGTCGGGAAGGCCGATGCGGCGCAGGGCGAAGACGGTGTACGCCGCGTCGCGAATCCACGCGTAGCGGTAGTCCCAGTTCCGGTCGCCTCCGATGCGTTCGGGCAGGGAGGACGTCGGGGCGGCGACGATGGCGCCGTTTTCGACGTAGTCGAGAAGCTTCAGGGTGATGACCGAGCGGCGCACCAGGTCAGTGCGGGGAGTGTCGTCCACTACGAAAGCCGACCAGCGGCGCCACGCCCGTACGGTGTCGTCGACGCACTGGGAAACTGATCGTCCCGAGTTGGCGCCCCGTCGTTCACTCCAGCGCATTCGGAACCAGACGTCCTCGCCCTGGTTCAGGGACAGGGTGCACCGGGGACCGGGCAGTGGCCGCGAGGCGGTCAGGCGCAGCTTCAGGGCTTGCCGGGGACACGTCAGGTGCCAGCCCGCGGCCTGACGCTCGACGTGGGTCTCACCCCGCGGCTGTACCGCCACTGCCAGATCGACAGAGCCCTGTGTGACGCGCGCGTGCCGGACCAGCTCTCCTGTGCCGACGGGGGCGTCCACCTCCAACCGCGCCCCTGGTTGCAGGAGGAACGCATCGGTGATCTCGACGACTCCGGTGTCCGCACGCAGTTCTGTCACGAGGACGCCGGTGTCCTCGATGTAGTGCTGGCGGCTCAGCCGTAGCGTGTCCGGTCTCAGCAGGAACGAGCCGCCGCGGTGGCGGTCGAGCAGGGAGCAGAACAGGGGCGGGGCGTCGAACCGGGGAACGCACATGAAGCTGATGGCGCCGTCGCGGCCCACCAGGGCGCACCCCCGGCCGTCGCCGATCAGGCCGTGGTCCTCGATCGGCAGGTATCCCTCATGTGGCGCCGGCGACCACTCGTTCATGCGTGACTCTGTACCCACCGGGGGCGGACCGGATCACTCGGAGGGCTGCAGCGGCCGGGCCGGCCAGTCCAGGAGGCGGGCGCCGAGGGCGGCGGTCTGCAGGATGTACCGCTGGTCGGGATCGGTGGGGTCGTGGCCGGTGAGGTGCCGGATGCGCCCGAGCCGATAGGTGACGGTGCGCACGCTCACCCCGAGTCGGCGGGCCGTGGTGGTGTTCAGGCAGCCGCAGGCGAAGAACGCGGTGAGGGTTTCCAGGAGTGTCCTCGGCCCGCCACGTTGCGCCTTCGAGGCCGCCCAGGACGGTGGCCACCAGGTCGGTGATGGCGGCGCGGTCCCTGCCGAGGACCTGGAACACCAGCAGGTCCGAGGCGTGCACGCACGACGCGGTCAGACCGAGCTGGGTGGCGAGGTCGAGGGTGCTGCGTGCCTCCTGGTAGGAACGGACGATGCCGCTGGGGCCAGGCCGGGGGCGGCTGACGGCGATCCTGCACCGTGCGTCGACGGCATGGCGCACCGCGCCGGCGAAGAAGTCCGTGACCTCCGGTACCGCGCCGGGCGATACACACACGAGCAGGCTGTCCTTGGTGGTGATGAGTACGTCCTGGGTGCTGAACCGGGCGGCCAGTGCCTCTTCGACATAGCGCGAGGTGTCGTCGCCCGCACGGAAGGGCTTGCCCGCCCGGGCGACGGCCACGCTGTGCGGCCCCACCAGCCGTAGCTCGAATCGTTCGGCCCGCTCGGCAAGCCGGCCCAGACCTGTCCGGCCGTCGAGGAGGTCGTCGACGAACTCGCGTCGCATCGCCTCTTCGCCTCGGATGGCCGCGCGATGGGCGGTTTCGTAGCCCTCCGTCAGAGCCACCGTCGCCTCACCGATCGCCCTGATCAGAGACGAGCCGACCTCTCTGAGATCGTCGGGCTCCAAGGCCGGGCCGGCGCCCGAGAGGTCTGTCCACACACGGCAGACCGAGGTCAGATACTCGGCGACCAGGAACCGCAGGGCCGTTCCGCGGCCGGCCGCTGTGGCGGCGAGCTGCCGCAGCCCCTCAAGGTCCTCATCAGGCAGTCGCCGCCTGTCGAGGCAGGTGCTGGCGAGCTGCTTCAGGTGCCGGTCCCAGGCCGCCGCCGTAGGTCTGTTCTCAGGCACGGTCGCGGCATGCGGCGCGGCGACTCCGGCAGCCGGAGCCACCGCAACCGGATCTTGGGAACGCTTTCCCGCCGCCATGGCCCCATTTTGCCGAAGGACGGCAAAGTGCGCCGGGTCGAGACGGCCGTGTTTGTGCAGGCTCGGCAGGGGTCCCGCTGATCCGCACGGGTAATCCGTGAGTAAAACGCCCCGTGAGAGCCATGCGAAACATGGTCCGCGACGGCAGGGCAGTGTCCGACCGGGAGGCGGTGCGGATCGACGTCGTCGATCTCGTGGCGCCGTCCCGGGATGCCCTGCTCACCGAGCGGGACGGCCGCCGCGTCACGGTCGGCCCACAGGACGCGCACAGGTGATCGGTATGAACCCCTCGATGGACGACCGGCGCATCCTCGCCGAGATCGAGCGGCGCCTGGCCCGGGACGATCCCGAGCTGGCCGCGCTGCTGGACGCGCTCAACCACCAGTTCCCCGATCCGAAGGAGGAGACCGGCAGCCGGAACGACGACGGGAAACGGCTTGACTGGCGCTGGAAGGCCATCGTGGCGTTCGCCCTCGTGCTGGTGCTGGGCCTGACCCTCATGGCGGTCTTCAGCAGATCGCCCTCGACCGACGACAACCACGGACCGCCGAACAGCCGTGCGCCGGTCGTGTCCGTCCATATCCAGGGCAGGGGCACCCGGCCCCGGGCGGGCACCAAGCCAACGCCGGCCGGGCGTCACCGACCATCCACCGGCCTTCCGAGAGGGGAGCCTCATGCGCGCACATGATCTCGCGCCGTCGCCCAAGGCCGCTCCCGACTGCC
Organism: Streptomyces swartbergensis; assembly: GCF_002148965.1. Classification (GTDB taxonomy): domain Bacteria; phylum Actinomycetota; class Actinomycetes; order Streptomycetales; family Streptomycetaceae; genus Streptomyces; species Streptomyces swartbergensis. Next base: position 15,405 of record NZ_NGFN01000017.1, read on the forward strand.
CGGCCCTGGAGATCGCGGAACTGATGGGCCACACCCGGAGTCCCCTCGGCGCGGTTGCCGACCGGGGCGCCGGCGGCCCGGACCGCCTCCTCGGCGTCGTCACGGCAGCCCACCTGCTGCACCAGCTCCTCCAGACGTGAGGCGGCGCACCGGTTCACCGTGCCCGGGAGACCGCTCCCGGTCATCGAAAGGTCGGCCACATGCCCGGACGCAGCCGCAGGAACCGCACCTTCCTCGGCCGTCTCCCGCTGCCCGAGCGGACGTTCGTGGCGGACGCCCTGCGCACCGAGACGGTCGGCGGCATGGTGCTGCTCGTTGCGGCTGCCGTGGCGCTGGTGTGGGCCAACACCCCGTTGAGCAGCGCGTACGAGTCCATACGGGACTTCCACTTCGGCATCGAGGCGCTGGGCCTGGAGCTCTCCCTGGCCCACTGGACGGCCGACGGGCTGCTGGCCATCTTCTTCTTCGTCGCCGGCGCGGAACTCAAGCGTGAGCTGGTGGTCGGCGAGCTGCGTCACCCGGGAACGGCGGTGCTGCCGGTGATCGCGGCGTTCTGCGGCATGGCGGTACCGGCCTTGGTCTATGGGCTTGTCACCACGAGCATGGGCGGAACGTGGAACGGCTGGGCCGTCCCCATGGCCACCGACATCGCCTTCGCCCTGGGTGTGCTCGCGGTGATCGGCACCCATCTGCCCTCGGCGCTGCGTGCCTTCCTGCTGACGCTGGCGGTGGTCGACGACCTGGGGGCCGTCGTCGTCATCGCCCTCGTCTACACCTCGACCATCCACCTTCCGGCGCTCATCGGCGCCGTACTCGGGCTGGGGTTGTTCTTCCATCTGCACGACCGGCGGCGTGTGCACGGCTGGTACTGGTATCTGCCGCTCGCCGTGGTGATCTGGGGCCTGACGTACGCCAGCGGCATCCATGCCACCGTGGCCGGAGTCGCCATGGGACTGCTGCTGCGGGTGGCGAAGGACGGTGAGAGAGGCCGGCGTCCAGCCGAGCAGATCGCGCACCTCGTCCGCCCCGTCTCCGCTGGAGTGGCCGTCCCCCTCTTCGCGCTGTTCTCGGCCGGCGTCAGCGTCTCCGGCGACACGCTCGGGGCTGTGGTCAGCGAACCCGAGCCGCTGGGCGTGGCGCTCGGCCTGGCCGCCGGCAAGGTTGTGGGCGTCTTCGGCGGCTCCTATATCGCCGTCCGCTTCACCCGGGCCAGGCTCAACCCGGCGCTCGCCTGGGCGGACGTGTTCGCAGTGGCCACGCTGGCGGGCATCGGCTTCACCGTCTCGCTGCTGATCGGCGAACTCACCTATCCGGATCCCGCAGACCTGGAGCACATCAAGGCCGCCGTCCTTCTCGGCTCCCTGGCCTCCGCGCTGCTGGCCTGCGTGCTGCTCAGACTGCGGAACAACAAGTACCGGCGGCTGTACGCGGAGGAGAACCGCGACGAGAACGCCGACGGCATCCCCGACATCTACCAACAGGCCGACTCGACTTCACCGCGGCCGACCACGGAGCCGCGGACTCAAGATCCGGACCGACACGGTCACAACGGCGGCAGATCTGCCGACTCATGAAGCACACGACGGGTCATCCACCCATGGCCAGGAACGTCGCATGCGTCGTCTTCCTCGTCACCTGCGCTCGCGGAGCGAGACTGGCAGTGGGCGGACTCTGTGCCGATCCGTTCCCGCGGGCACCCCGGCGGGTCGGGTTCGCCGCAGGGACACCTGCCCCGGTCCTCAGGAGATGGCGATGAAAAGCTCGGTACGAATGGGACGTGTTCTCGGGGTGTCGCTGCGCATCCACTGGACCGTGCCCCTGCTCGTGATGCTCTTCGGATACAGCCTGGGCAGTCAGACCCTCCCGGCGAGGATTCCGGACCAGCCAGGCGCCACCTACACGGTCGCCGGCCTGGCCGGGGCCCTGCTCCTCCTTGTGAGCCTGCTGGCTCACGAGGCGGCCCACGCGGTGACGGCCCGCAGGAAGGGCATCCAGGTCCAGAGCATCACCCTGTGGGCCTTGGGTGGAATGACGCAGATGGGCAAGCCACGCACGGCCGGCGCGGCCTTCCTGATCGCCGTCAGCGGGCCGTTCACCAGTCTGGTCGTCGGTGCGGTGGCGCTCGCGGCGGGCATCGGGCTGGACACGTTGTCCGGCTGGTCCGTGCCCGCAGCCGTCCTGCTCTGGCTCGGCTGGGTGAACCTCGTCCTGGCCGTGTTCAATCTGCTGCCGGCCGCCCCACTGGATGGAGGGCGGGTGGTGCAGGCGCTGACGTGGTGGCGTACGGGAGACCAGGACCGCGCCGAGCGAGCGGCCGCACGCGGCGGGCAGGTCCTCGGCGTCCTGCTCATCGGCGTCGGGTGGATCGCGGTCCTGCGCGGCGCCCTGAGCGGCCTGTGGCTGGCGGTCATCGGCTTCTTCGTCATGGTCGTCGCCAGCGCGGAACACCGGAGCGCAAGGCTGGCCCCCGCCCTGCGCGGGTTGCGGGCGGCCGATGCCATGTCGAGTCCGGTGGAGACCTGCCAGGACTGGCTGACCGTACGACGCTGCGTCGATGACGTGGCTGTGCGGACCCGCCACTCCACCCTGGCTCTGATCGACTTCGAAGGACGCCCCAGCGGCCTGCTCCACCTCCCGCACCTCGCGAGGGTCCCCGCCCCGCAGCGGGAGACCCTGCGCGTGCGTGACGTGGCGACCCCTTGGACACGGTGTACCACCTGCGCCCCCGACGACCTGCTGGCAGAGGTGCTCGAAAAGCTCTCCCCAGGCCGCGGCCTTCCCATCCTCGTCACCGACGGGCAGCACCTGGCCGGCATCATCACCGCGCACGACATCTCCCGGATCGTCCAGCGCCACACACTTCGCGGAACGGAGGGCCCGTAACCCCAGGGCAGCAGCAAGCCAGAAGCCCAGGCCGACGTCGGCAGGCGACTCCCCCGCAGCCGGGCGCCTTGACGGCGACGGGGCCGTCAACACCCCGACGGCCTCGGCGAGCGCGGGAGTACGGAGTGGTTGGGGTTCCCGTAGGTGTGTGCATGGCGTCTGCGGTGGCGTCCGTGACGACCGAGGAAGCAGCAGGTCCAGGCCAGACTGTGTGATCGCCGCGGTGAACGGGACGATGGACTACCTCACCGGCCCCGATTTCTGCCGACGGACTGCTTGATCCGCCCGGTCGGCGTCTGGTGCTGGAGCTCGTGTGGACTTCCTCGACTCATCGGGGCTCAACGAACTGCTGCGGTTGAGCAAGCAGACGGCTCGCGGAGGGGGATTCCTGGTGCTGGCCGGTGCGCCGCCGAGGATGCGGCAGATTATGTCGCTCACCGGTGCCGACACGGTGCTACCGGTCTATGCCCGGGCTGCCGTCGCACTTGGCGAGTCGAGTTGGCGGGCGCCGTCAACGGCACCTGCGGCTGCCTGCTCACCGAAGACGTCCGCCGTCGTCGGCTCGCGGACCGCCGCCGGAACCCAGTTCCAGCAGGGCAGCCGCTTCGAACCTTCAGTGCCATCGTCTTCAGCACCATGCTGCTGAGGCTGAACACTGCGGACAACCGTCCCCTACACGAGCAGGTGGCCGGTGCCATCCGACGCGCCATCATTTTCGTATGTGGTCAAGCCTCGATCCGGCTCTGTTGCTTGCCTCGGCCCAGGCACGGGCTGAGACCCGGAGCTCAACTCGCCTGACCGCCCCGCGATCCGCACCATCACCACGACGGGCAGGGTCTGCGCTAACTTCAAACGGGCACGGTCTGCGCTAACTTCAGGAGTCACACAACCCCTGATGATCACGCGGTGGGCACACCCGTTCCCAGCCGGGCCCGACACAAGAGCGCAACCCAGACTGGAGCACCAGACCTCAGTGGTTCGCGCCCCCAGCCGTGACTGCCGGCCGAGGAGTTCGGCCAGGCCCTGGCGCGTCGCGGCGAGTACCACGCGGTCTTCGGGCCGAAGGACATAGCCGGGGTGCAGGTCCCATACGAGTCCGCCGGGGCGGTCGGCGCCGCGGTGCGCCGGTGTGGCGGCGAGGTCCGGCAGCCGCTCGCCCGGTTCGGCCGTGTCCAGCGCCAGAACACGCCACTTGCCTGGACGGAACGACTCGGCGATGGTGCGGCCTTCCAACTACGGGTGCCCGGCGACACCGAGGGCGGCGAAGAGGAGTACGCGGCGTTCGACGGGTATGGCCCCGAGGATCTGGCGGCCCATCATGGCCCCGGCGAAGGCGGGGGCCGCGAGAGTGGAGACACTGCGGGCTGCGGGTGAGGGCGCGCGGGTGGGCGGTGCGCAGGGTGCGGTAGACGGCGGTGGCGAAGGCGTCGTCGCACAGGCGCAGGGCCACCCGCAGGTCCGGTTTGACGGAGCGTGCGCACAGGGCGGATTCGAGGTTGGTGGTGTCGTGACTGGTGACGGCCAACGGTGGTGGAGGTGTCCAGAGCCTCGGGGTCCAGGCCGGGGACGGCGAGGGCGGCGGCCTGGTCGAGGAGTTCCTCCAGATGCTGGCCGAACTTGCGGTCGTAGAGCCGGATGACCAGGCGCAGCCGGGGGTTGAGACGGCGGGCGGCCGGCGCGGCGTGGATGTTGGTCTCGTCGTCGTCATGCACGAGCGCCAGCGCGGCGGCCTCGCGCACGCCCATCTCGGCCAGGGCGGCTTCGTCGAGGACGACGGTCTCGACGATGCGGGCTGTGCCGGTCGCGCCCGAATCGGTCGAGTCCTCCGTGCGGTTCATGGCGGCCTGTATCCGGCCGAGCAGCGCGGCGGTGCGCGCCCTTCCGGTGGTGGCGCCGGGCCGCCGCCGCGAGGGCGGTACGACCAGAGTGACCCGCTCCCGGCACACCGTGGCGAGCTCGGCGGCCAGCCGCTCGGCGAGCGCGTCGTCCCCACACACGATCATGTGCCCCGGACGCGGCACGCCAGGAGCGGGCTGAAGGCACGACGTGATCATGACGTACGGCACCCCCGGCTCGGGCGGAGGAGAGGCCGCCCAGGGGCGCGTACCGCACCAAGGACGACTCTGAAGACCGTCATGAGCACCACGTCGGGACCCCCGTTCGGCGAAGCTTCTCCGCCTTCTTCCGTCAAGATCGCCGACCAGACTTCCCGGCACACCGCTGGGAACCGTACAGGTTCCTGACGCGGTGACACAGAGCGTCGGCAAGGCCTCGCCCGCCGACCGTCCGACTGTTCGGGGTGCGGCATTAAAGCCGCGTAAAGATTGCCGGAATCAGGCAATGTCTCGCCCGTTGTCCGCGTGTGACGATGCCTGCGACAACGGGGGAAGGGCAAGGAGAGGCGGTGTGCGCGGATGGCCTGGTTTCTGGGGCTCGGCATAGCGGGGGTCGTCCTCCTTGCCCTGTCGTTCGTCCTTGACGGCGTACTCGAAGGACTGCTCGACGGAGTCGCCGTTGCGGACGGCCTGCTCGACGGGCTGCTGTCGCTGCCGGTGATCGCCGGGTTCTTGTCCATGCTCGGTTTCTCGGGGGCGATCGTCATGGGGGCAACCGGACTGGGCCCGGTGGGAGCCACGGTGATCGGGGTGCCGGCCGGTGTCCTCACCGGCTGGTTCGCCTACCGGCTCAGCCGGGCTCTGATGCATGACTCCTCCGGCGCCGCTCCGCGTGACGCCGACTTGATCGGCGCATCCGGCTCGGTGGTGACCGCGATCCCCGCCGAGGGCTACGGCGAGGTGCTGGTGCACGTGGCCGGGCAGCCGAGGAAGTTCGCGGCCAAGAGCCCGGTGGCCGTGGCCCGGGGAGCCGACGTCTGGGTCGAGCAGGCGCTGTCGCAGTCGGCGGTGTCCGTACGCCCGGTCGAACGCTGACCCGGCGAAACGGTCCTCCATTTCCAGCACCTGGCCGAGGTGCCGTTCTCATCCACACATCCTTTACCGAATGCCGTCCTCAGGGAGGGCTGAGGGGACATCACCATGAGTTCTGTTGCCATCGCGGTGGGAGGAGTCGTCGTACTCCTCGTGCTGCTCGCGCTGGTCGTCGTCAGCCGGTACAAGGTCGCTGGCCCCAGCGAGGCGTTCATCGTCACCGGGCGGCGCGGCAAGAAGTCCACCGATCCGGAGACCGGGCGGGTGTTCACCGACAACAGCGGCCAGAAGGTCGTGGTCGGCGGCGGCGTGTTCGTCGTGCCGTTCGTGCAGCAGAGGTTCACCCTCGACCTGTCCTCGCGGCACATCCCCGTGGCGGTGCGCGGCGCTGTCACCCTGCGCGGGGTGAAGGCCAACCTGGAGGGCGTCGCCATCGTCAAGGTCGGCGGCGCCGAGGACGCCATCCGCGCCGCCGCCCAGCGGTTCCTGATGCAGCAGGACGGCATCGTCGGCTTCACCCAGGAGGTGCTCTCCGGGGCGCTGCGCGCCATTGTGGGCCGGATGTCGGTGGAGGACATCATCCGGGACCGGGCCGCGTTCGCCGGACAGGTGGCGGAGGAGGCGGAGGCGAGCCTGTCCGGGCAGGGCCTGGTGCTGGACGCCTTCCAGATCCAGGACATCACCACCGAAGGCTCCTACCTGGAGGACCTCGGCCGGCCCGAGGCCGCCCGCGCCAAGCAGGAAGCCGACATCGCCGAGGCGGTCGCCCGGCGGGCCGCCGAGCAGGCGCGGCTGAAGGCCGAGGAGGAGATCGCGATCGCGCAGCGGACCTTCTACCTCAAGCAGGCCGAGATCAAGGCCGAGACCGACGAGGCCGCGGCCCGGGCGGCGGCCGCCGGCCCGCTCGCGGAGGCCGCACGTCAGCAGGAGATCCTCGCCCAGCAGGAGAAGGTCGCCGAGCGGCAGGCCGAACTGACTGACCGCCAGCTCGACACCCAGGTCCGCAAGCCCGCCGACGCCCAGCGGTACGCCGCCGAGCAGGAGGCGGAGGCCAAGCGCGTGGCCCGCGTGAAGCAGGCCGAGGCGGAGCGGCTGGCCGCCATCGCCGCCGCGCAGGCGGAGGCCGAGCGGTCCCGGCTCACGGGTGAGGGCGAGAAGCAGCAGCGCAGCGCGCTGGCCGAGGCGCACGCGATCGAGGGTCTCAAGCAGGGCGAGGCCGAGCGGTCCCGGCGTGCGGCGATCGCCGAGGCGGTGCGGCTGGAGGGCGAGGCCGAGGCGGCGGCGATCGGCGCGAAGGGTGCGGCCGAGGCCGAGGCGATGCGGAAGAAGGCCGACTCCTTCGCCCAGTACGGCGATGCGGCCGTGCTGCAGATGCTCGTCGAGGTGCTGCCGCAGGTGGTCGCGAAGGCGTCCGAGCCGCTCAGCGCGGTGGACAAGATGACGGTCATCTCCACCGACGGCGCGAGCCAGCTGTCCCGCACCGTCGCCGACAACGTGGCCCAGGGCGTCGAACTCCTCAGCTCGACCACGGGAGTCGATCTCGCCGAGCTGCTGAAGAGCATCACCCAGCGCAACGGTGACGTCCAGCCCTCGACCACACCGGCCGCCGCCGAGGCCAACGGAAAGATCCAGATCGGCTGAGAGCAGGCAGCCTGCACAAGGGCCCGCGCGGCATCGAGCCGCCGGGCCCCGCCCTGGGGGATTTGGGCAGACGGCACTGCCGGTCCTGGCAACCGGTCCATTCACCGGCTGCCGGCTCCTCGCGCGGTTCCGCACCGAAGCCCTCCCGAGCACGCCCGGCGCGACATCTCCGAACCAGGAGACGTAGTGAAGAGACGGTGCCCGCATGTCTGACACACACCCCGGCACGTACATGACGACCGCTCTCGCCCTTCCCTCGACAACGCGCGCAGTCGCCGACCACCGTCGACGGGCCTGGTGCTGGCTAGGTACCGGGATCACGGCCGTGGTCGTCGGGCTGGCCGTCGGACCGGGCGCGGACGAGGCCGGCATCGGCCGGCTCCGCGCACTCGCTGTGTTCTGTGTCGGCTGCGGTCCCGTCGCCGGCGCCGTCGGGGTGGCCGCGCTCGTCAACTCCCGCCGTATCGGGCTTGCCGTGGCCACGCATGCATGGATGGCTTGCAGTGCTGTCGCCATCCCGCCGAGCCAGGGGCCGCCACGGGTGGTGCTGCGCCATCCAGCGGAAGGAACTTTGATCGCGCTGTCCGTGCGCACCGTGGCGCCGCGGTACCACCTGGCCAACCCCGAACCCCGAGGAGTGCTGTGGTGGGCCGAAGACCCCCGAACCGGTGGGGTCATCGCGCCACCGGGCGGGAAGTATCTGGTCCGGGTGCTCCCCACGCGATCCGACCAGGTGCGTCGCCGCGACGCGGAGGCCGCCGTCCGGCACGGGCTGTTGGACAGACCGACGCCACTCCAGCCACAGCTCCCCGTGCTCGAGCCGTCGGCAGACCAAGCGCAGCATCTGGACCTGTCGTACGCGGCGCTGGCCGAAGCCGCCCGACATTTCAGCCGTCCCGGCACGGACGGACGTCTTGAGCACAAGGGGCCCGACGTCCGGACCGTGCCCTGGTGGCGGGTCCGCGTGCTGCTGGAGATCTCGCAGGTACGGCCTGCTGCGGTCAACGCGGTGTTCGCCGCGGTGATGATGCTGCTGCTGTGGTGGCTCTGGGCGAGAGACCGACCAGTAAACCCTGAACCTCAGTTTCAACGAGGTCGGCGAGGACACCGCCCGCCTCTATACCCGTGACTCGGACGGAACGATCCTGCTGCCCGTGCGTGGACTACTCCACGCACGGGCAGATCGTCCACCACAACGGCACCGCAGGGGACACCACCGAACGAAACCACGTCTACGACAAGGCCGGCCGACTTAGCTCCTGACCTCACGTTCCGTCATTCCATCCGCATCATCCCTCGCGCGGTGTGCCAGGCCGGCCCGGTCGGTCGTCCGGCCGACCTGTCGGAAGGGAGGCACGGGGCCGTCGCAGAACCACGGTGGTCCCCGGCGCGAGCGGCCTGGCCCCCCGCCTCTGGTGACCCGGCCTGGCCGCCCCGCCGGTCACCCAGCTGCAGCCCGCCGCGCGCCCGTGGGTCAGTTCATGCCAGGACAGCGCCCTCCACGACGACATGAAAGCTGTTTTTAGGGCATAGCGGCCCATATCACCGATCAGATGCTCGATGAGCGCGTCGACGAGCGGGCCGGTGCGCATCGTCCACCGGATCCAGTCGTTGTCTGGTCCTCACATCAACCCCCGGTTTCAGCTGACTCATACCGCTCTTCCCCGGGCCGCATGAGCGCCAGCTGATGGCACCGAGAACGAGGCACGATTCCTGGACCGCTCGCGGACACGGTCGTGGACGGTCGAAGTACGCATCAGCTGCCCCGAAGACCGACCGCCAGCGTCAGTTCAAGCACCCGGTGTGGCGATGCGAGATCCGGAAACAGCTCCCGCAGCTGCGACATCCGGTACCGGACTGTCTGGGGATGGACGAACAACGCCGCCGCCACCTCGTCCCGCCTGCCCTGGTGCAGCAACCACGCCCGCAACGTCTCCTCCAGCCGCCGTGCGGTCGCGACAGGCAAGGTTCGCAACGGTGCGAGGGCTCGGGCTCGCAGGTCTGCGAACGCGTCCACGTCGGCGCTCAGCACCAGCTCGGGCAGGTGGTCCTCGGTGTCGCGGATATCGGAGGAGAGGGAGCGCGCGCGTGCGGCTCGTGCGTACGAGGCGGACGCACGAGTCCATGGCCGGGCCGGGCCGACCACGGCGGTGCGGTCGGTCAGCTGCCGCAAGAGATGTGATCGGTCGGCATCGGGGACGAGCAGCACCCCGGTGGCGTCCGGCAGATCGTCGAGGACGAGGGTGCTCGGGTCGAGCGTGCGATAGGCAGGCCGGGCCTGGTCGGCGGGCAGCAGGACCGCGGTCAGTGAGACCGGAGGCTGCCACCCGGCCCGTTGAGCGGAGGCCAGGAGCACGTCCGGGCTCGCGCCGGCGAGGAGGTCGCGGGCCAGGTGTTCCAGGTGGCGCTCGTGGGCCCTGCCCCGGGCGGCCAGTTCGTCGGCGTGGCCCGCGGCGCTCGCGGCGGAGAGCTCGTCGATGTATGCGAAGGTCAGCTCGGCGAACTTGGCGACCTCGGCAGCGGGCAGACCTGCGGGTACGGCACCCGCTGCCAGGCATCGCCAGGCCACGCGGGCGCCGACGCGGTAGGCGCTGAGCAGGGCGTCCATCGAACGGCCGTCGCGCACCTCGCCGCGGCCCAGCTCGTAGGCCGCGTCACCGGCGTCGCCGCCTGTGGCGTTCCCGCTCGCGAGGTCCAGGTAGTGCCCCAGGGCGGTGCGGACGGCTCGGCGGATGGTGGCGCCCATGTGGCCCGAAAGGGCGTTGGCGTAGGGAGGGACCTCGTCGATGATCGCCTGGACGACCTCGTCGGCGGTGGTCTTCAGCGCGGCCCGCAGTGCGGTGACCGTCGTCTCATCCAGGGCCAGTTCGCTGGCCCTCTGGATTGCATGGCTCACGTTTCTATTCCCTGCGAACAATTCAGCCAGCCAGATTTACGTCCTGTGGTCAGGACTTTACGCCTTGAGGCGCAGCAAGCTGGAGTCATGACGAGTGCAGCCCTGCGCAGCAGGGCGTGGAAACTGCTGGAGATGGTCACGACGCCGCTGCTGCCGTCGGACTACCTCGACCTGGTCAGCCCGCTGCGTGCGGGCGCTGACCTGCGTGGGCGCATCGAGGCCGTGCACCCCGAGACGGGTGACGCCGCGACCATCGTGATCAGGCCGGGACGGGGCTGGCGCGGCCACACAGCCGGTCAGTACGTGCGGATCGGGGTCGACGTCGACGGGGTGCGCCTGTGGCGTGCCTACTCCATCACCTCGCCGACAAACCGCCAGGACGGCCGCGTCACAATCACCGTGAAGGCGATCCCGGACGGCAAGGTCAGCAACCACCTGGTCCGCAGGGCGAAACCGGGCACGCTGATCCAGCTCGACCAGCCGACCGGTGACTTCGTGCTGCCGCAGGCCAAGCCCGCCAAGGTGCTCTACCTGACGGCCGGCAGCGGCATCACGCCCGTGATGGGCATGCTGCGCGACACCGAGTTCGACGACGTCGTCATGGTCCACTGCGCGCCACAGCCGCAAGACGTGATCTTCCGCAACGAACTGCACGACCTGGTCGCGGACAAGAAGCTGCGGCTCACCGAGGTGCACACCGACACCGACGGCATGCTCGACATCGCCCGTCTCGACGAACTCGTGCCCGACTGGGCCGAGCGCGAGACCTGGGCCTGCGGGCCCGCGGGCCTGCTCGACGCCGCCGAAGAGCACTGGACCGAGCACGGCGTCCAAGAGCGCCTGCACACCGAACGCTTCCGCCCCAGTATCGTCGTCGCCGGCGACGGCGGCGAGGTCACGTTCAGCGCCACCGGCAAGACCGTCGACGCAGACGGCGCCACGCCGTTGCTGGACATCGGCGAGGAGGCCGGCGTGCTCATGCCCTCCGGGTGCCGCATGGGCATCTGCTTCGGCTGCATCACGCCGCTCAAGACGGGCGCCGTCCGCGACCTGCGCACCGGCGAGATCACCGAGGCCGAGCCGGGCGTCCTCATCCAGACCTGCGTGTCCGCCGCGGCGGGCCCCTGCGACATCGAACGGTAGGAGCACCTTGAGCGCCATCGACCCCACCGCCCACCTGACCGCGGAGCAGATCGAGGAGCTTGGCCGGGAGCTGGACGCGATCCGCGACGAGGTGATCGCCGGCCGCGGCGAGAAAGACGCCGCCTACATCCGTAAGGTCATCTCGGCGCAGCGCAAGCTCGAGCTGGTCAGCAGGGGCGTGCTGCTGTTCTCGATCTTCCCGCCCGCGTGGCTGATCGGCACCGCCGGTCTGTCCGTGGCGAAGATCATGGACAACATGGAGATCGGCCACAACATCCTGCACGGCCAGTGGGACTGGATGCGGGACCCGAAGATCCACTCCACCACCTGGGAGTGGGATCACGTCTCGCCGGCCGATCAGTGGAAGCACTCGCACAACGAGCTGCACCACACGTACACCAACGTGATCGGCAAGGACAACGACCTCGGCTACGGCATCATGCGCGTCGACGAGGACCAGAAGTGGCACCCGTTCCACCTCGGCCAGCCGCTGTGGAACTTCATCAACGCCTGCTTCTTCGAGTACGGCATCGCAGCGTACGATCTGGAGCTCGGCAAGAACCTGCACAAGCGCCGCCGCAAGAACCCAGAGTTCCGCGCGCGGGCCAAGGCCGTGGGCCGCAAGATCCGCAAGCAGGTGCTCAAGGACTACGTGATCCACCCGCTGCTGTCGGGCCCGTCGTTCCTCCCCACGCTCGCCGCCACGTTCACCGCGAACCTGGTCCGCAACATCTGGACCCACTCGGTGATCATGTGCGGACACTTCCCCGAGGGCGTACAGGTCTTCGAGCGCCGGTCGATCAAGGGCGAGACGCGCGGCCAGTGGTACCTGCGCCAGATGATGGGCTCGGCGAACATCAGTGGCAGCAAGGCCATGCACTTCATGACCGGCAACCTGTCACACCAGATCGAGCACCACCTGTTCCCGGACCTGCCGAGCAACCGGTACGCCGAGGTCGCGGTGAAGGTGCGCGCGCTGTTCGAGAAGTACGAGCTGGAGTACGTCACCGGGCCGCTGCCCAAGCAGGTGTTCTCCGCGTGGCACAAGGTCTTCAGGCTCTCGCTGCCGAACAAGAAGCCCAAGGTCAAGACGCCGGACCGCGAGCAGGAGCTCGTCGCCGCCTGATTCCCGGTATTGGTTCAGATCGGCCGGACCTTGATGGCGCGCGCGATCACGAGGGCACGTTCGCGTGGCTGCGCGCTGGTGCAGCTGACCAGCAACAAACAGCGTCAGGACGCACACCGCTTCTATGCCGCACTGGGCTTCGCACGCAGCCACGAAGGGTTCAAGCTCACGCTTTAGGGGCGGTCGCCTGTGGGCCGCCAGATCCTTGGAGCCATCCCGGTCGAACGCCGCATACTGTCTTCGCCGCCCTCAACGTCGCCGGGCACCTCCGCCTCGAAGGACGCACGATCGCCGAATCGTTCCGGGCCGGCGCCTGGCGTGTCATCGCCCTGGACACAGAACCAAACGACCGGCATCCCGACCTTTCCATCACCCCAGCCCACGGCGGCGCAGACCGACCACCGGACTCAGACGGACCTCCACCCCGGCTACGTCCTGCGCCCCGAGGACCGCGTGGTCCTCGCCACCACCCGACAGGGCCTGGCTGAACTCCTCGGGCGACAGCCTCAGCTTCGAGCTCGGCCGTCCGGCGGGTAGCCCAGCATCGACGAGAGGCAGAGACCGCCGGAATTTCAGGTGGCCATGGCCTCAAGTCCCGCGTCCGTCGGGGCGGCCGTCGACACCTGTGGACGGATGCCCAGAACTTTGGCCCGTCCGTGATGACCGCGAACCACTACAGAATCCCGGTGAACAGACCGAATGCCCCTTGGGTTCCTTCCGCAACCGCGCCAGGATTCCACGAACCCGTAGATCGGCATCGTCATCGGCGGTGCCGACGGTGATTTCGACAAGGACGAGCAGGCCATCGTGCGCGAGGCGTGCTGCGCCCTCGATCTGCCGCCGCACGAGTTCGACCTCTGACCGACCCGGACCACGCGGCGGGGCGGCGCCCCTTGCGAGCCGGCCCGCCGCACCCTCGGTGAGAGCTGGAGTAGTGATGCCGAACATCGGCCGATCCCCGAGGCGGAGCGCCCTGCAGCATCTGCGCACGACCGCGGTCCTGGCCAGCGCCGGAATGCTGGTCACCATCGTGCTCTCGGCTCTCCCTGAGGAGCCGGTCCCTCTGCCGTTCAGCGCCGGGCACCATCAGGACCGGTACACCGGCACCGCAGAGGACCGCCTTCTCCACGGGGAGTCCTGCGCCCTCGACGAGGCGGAAGACGGTTTCGGCCTCGTCGGTGACGGTCGCCCGACCGCCACGCGGATCCGGACGGGCTCCTGGGGGCACAGGGCGGCTACCGCCGCAAGCTGACCATCGAGGACCGCCGGATCGACGGTGGCACGGTCACCGCACCCGATCCCGGCAGCGTCCATCTCGGCGGCGCGATCGAGGCGTTTCCCGGTGCTTGATGCCGCCCACACTCGCGCCGTGCGCCTGCACGCCTCCGCCTCCCGCTCACCGGCCCACGCCGAGCACCCACCTCGAAGGGCGGATTCTGCTGCGCTTGTCCCCATACCTGACCGAGAGCGCGGGCGAAGCCTATGCCGCAGCGCTCGACGCCACCGAGATGGTCCGGCCGGCCACCGAAAGGAACACGGCGGACGCCTGGTTCTCCAGCAGCGAGGCGTTGCCGGCCATTACGGCGGTCGGGTCGGTGGCCACCTTGTCGAGCCGCCGGAACAGCCGTCTTGGCCCGCTCGTCGCCCGGCCCCTGAACCGGCCGGAGCAGCGCCGCGACGTCCGGTGGATGCTGCCGTGCGTGCCGATGCCGTCGGCCGGGCGCGCGGCCCTCCCGCAGCGCGCGGCCCTGCGGGGGCGGGTTCAGGGGCCTTTCCGGTACTGGTCAGGCGGAGTGCCCGTCCTTGACGGTCGCGCACCAGCTCCGCACCTTGGCCAGGTCCTTCTCACGCTGCTGGAGTGACGGCACGAGGGACTTGCGGAAGGCCAGTTCGTCGTCGAGGTATTTCGCGACGGCCGCCTGCCCGTCCGCCTTGGTCTTGGCGGCCCGCTTCTCCAGCTGGGCGATGGAGCCCTTCCCCGACCCCTCCAACCGCTTGAGCTTCCGCTCGATCCGCTGCTCGGTCTTCGGAGCGCGCTTGCACAGCTTGTTCGCGCCGTCCTTCGCAGCAGTGGTGGTGGCGGGCTTGTGGGACGCGGCCGTGCTGCTGCTCTCCGCTGCGGCGGTCCCGGCAACGCCCAGTAGGGCGGCCACCGCCACAGAGATGACAACGATCTTCCTGGGTCGCATGATGCGTTCCTTCCTATGCGGCGTCCTGCTGACGGGAAGGAAGCTAGGAGCCCTCTTTGTGGAAACCTTGTGACGTCCCGGGTGCCGACAGCCAGTCCCCGCGCAGCGGCCGCAGGGTGTAATCCGCCGTCGTCGGAAGGCGCACTACGAACCGCGCGCCGTGCCGCCCGTCCGGGCGGTCCACAGCCGAGACGGTGCCCCGGTGCAGCGCGATCTGCTGGGCGACGAGAGTGAGCCCCAGCCCCGACCCGGGACTGCTGGGACGGCGGTGGAATCGCTGGAACACGACATCCCGCCGTTCAGGGGGGATGCCCGGCCCGTGGTCGTCCACCATGAGCACCGCTGCCTGCCCCTCCTGGCAGAGGGCCACGTCGATGCGGGCCGGCCGGTCTTCGAACCGCCCGTGGATACAGGCGTTGGTCAACAGGTTGTCCACCGCGGATCGCAGCCCCTGCTCCCAGCCGTGCGTCCACAGACCCGGGGAGCCCGTCACCGTCACCTCCACGTCCGGGTGTCCGCGGCGCAGGCCGGCGACCGACGCGTCCACCACCTCGGCCAGATCGACCGGGCCGAAGGCGTCCGCCTCGACCAGGTCGCCCTGGGCCAGCGCCCGGAGCATCACCAGCAGCCCCAGCAGCCGCGTGTGCTCGCGCCGCAGGTCCGCCAGCACCTCAGCGCGGTCCGGATCCGCCAGATCAGGATGCTCGGCGAGAATGTCCAGGTTGGTCCGCATGCTCATCAGCGGCGTGCGCAACTCGTGCGAAGCGGCCGCGGAAAACGAGCGGGCCACCTCCAGCGCCTCCACGGTACGCGCTGCCTGCTGGTCGTAGCGCTCCAGCACGGTACGGATCGTCCGGGCCAGGTCGTCCACCTCGGCGATCCCGGTGGGGGTGTGATCCAGGCGGGCGGCGCTCGTCCTCGGGTCGAGGCCGCTGGTACGGCGCTGCAGACGCCGCAGGGGCCGCGCGGCACCGGCCGCGGCGGCCCACCCCACGGCCCCGGCGAGCGGGGCGGCGAGCATCGCGACGGTCACCACCCGGCCGCGCACCAGCCTGATCTGCGCCTGCTTGGCGGTGTCCGGGGAGAACAACCACAGGGTGCCGTCCATCACTGGGCGATTGACGGCCACCGGCACCGACAGCACCCGCCAGCTCGCGCCGTCGGCCGCTCGTACGGTGACGGGCGTGGCGGCGTTCGGCGGCAGCGGCACGGACGCGTCCGGCTGGGGTCCGCCGGCGGTCACCGTGCCCGCGGGGTCCGTCAGCCGTACGCCCACGTCGAGCGCTGCCGCGAACAGCCGCCGCTCGCGGGCATGCTCGACGGACGGGGGCCGGTCCGACGCGGCGGCCCGCAGCAGCGCCTTGGCGTCCGGGGTGACGGCTGCGGCCCGGTCGTGCAGCTGGGCGTCCTGCTGCTGGTGCAGGTCCTTGGCGACCAGTCCCAGCAGCAGCAGGCCCGAGGCGAGGACCAGCAGCGGCACCGTGACGCCGACAGCGATCGCCATCCGCGTGGACAGCCTCATGGCGTGCCGTCCCGGGGCAGCCGAAGGACGAAGCCGACCCCGCGCACGGTGTGCAGCATCCGGGGCCGCCCGTCGGCCTCCAGCTTGCGGCGCAGGTAACTGACGAAGGTGTCCACCGCGTCGGTGCGCACCTCGAAGTCGTAACCCCACACCAGATCCAGAAGCTGATCCCGTGTCAGTACGATCCCGGCGTTGCGGGCCAGGACCTCCAGCAGCTCGAACTCGCGCCGGGTGAGCTTCAGCGGTTCCCCGTCGATGTGCGCCTCGCGGGCGGCCGGTGCCAGGACCAGGGGCCCGACGCGTACCCGGTCGTCGGTGGCGGGCGGGCGGCGGCGCAGCAGCGCGCTCAGCCGCAGCACCAGTTCCTGGAGGGCGAAGGGCTTGACGAGATAGTCGTCACCGCCCGCCTGGAGTCCGGTGATCCGGTCGGCGACCTCGTCGAGGGCGGAGAGCATCAGCACGGGGACGTCGTTGCCGTCGTCCCGGAGCCTGCGACACACCTCGATGCCGCTCAGGCCATCCATGGAGATGTCCAGCACCACCACGTCCGGCACCCGGTCGCGCACCGCCTCCAGAGCCGCACGGCCGCTCTCGGCCGGCACAACGGAGAAGCCGTTCAGCCGCAGGCCACGCTCCAGGGAACGCCGGATGGCCGCGTCATCGTCAACGACCAGCACCAGCCCTTTCACCTTCACGGCCGCGATGCTACGTCCCCTCCTGGCGACGACCGTGTGGCCAGAAAGCGCCGCAGACACCGGTGACGGACGCAACCGATGCCCGCAGCCTCGTGATCAGGGTGCCGTGCGCCGGGCAACGGCCTGCGACCGGTCCGCAACTCTTGACAACTGCTTACCCGCCCCTTGACACCGGAGGTCTCGGACCGCTGTCCCTCACCGCGACTGAGGGAGCCGCACTACAGCGCGGCGCAGGCGATCACACGGCGGCCAGCTCGCAAAATGTCAGTGTCCCGCCTGGCAGCATCTGAAGGGCCGAAGGGCGGCTCGGGGTCGTATTCGACGGCGAGTTGGATGGCCTTCGCCGGCCGTGGAAGCGCGGGAGCGGGAACGCCACAGAGTCTGCCGCGGAATGCCGCTCGCGGCATCATCTGGTTGAAGGAGCTGCGGCCCACGCCCGCGCTGCGCCGCCCACGCGTGTCGGGGCCGGTGAATCCCGGCCTGGGCCGGCCGCGCGATGAACCGCAGATCGCCCGTACTCGAAGGACGTCAGCTGAGCCAGTCTGTGACGTCGGCCCCTTCCCGTATGAACACGGGGATCCGTTCCAGTGAGGTCTCCGCGTCCAGCCGCGTACCGCCCTCCAGCACGCGTCCGGTGACCACGTCGATCCACCGCGCGCCGACCGGCAGATACACGCGGGCCCGCACGCCCGCCTCGTACACGGGTGCCGCCAGCACATCGGGGCCGAGCAGGAACTGGTCGTCCACGTCCCATGCCTGTTCGTCCTCGGGGAAGTCGAAGAACAGCGGACGCATCGCCGGGGCGCCGGTGTGGTGGGCCTCCTCGGACAGCCGCATCAGCTACGGGCGCAGCCGCTCGCGGAGCATCAGGTGGTCGCGGAGGATGCGGTATGCCTCTTCTCCGTAGGACCAGACTTCGTCGGACCGCCGGCCATGTCCGCGGAGAATGTGGGCTGGTTGGGCTTTCGGTCTCCGTGCAGCCGCATGACGGGGCTGAAGGTGCCGTACGGGAACCCGCGGATCAGCAGCTCGCGGTACGCGGGGTCGTCCGGGTCGCCGCCGCCGAGCCGCCGATGTCGGTGTTCCACCAGGGGATGCCGCTCATCGCGACGTTCAGTCCTGCCCTTATCTGGCGCGCGAGGGAGTCGAAGAGGTGGTGGGGATGTCACCGGACCACAGCAGGGCCCCGTGACGCCGGCTGCCCGCCCACGCGGAGCAGACCAGCGACAGCGGCCGGTCCTCACCCGCCGCGCGCAGGCCGTCGGCCACCGCGCGGGTGTGCAACAGGGGGTAGAGGTTCGCGACCTCGGCGGCCGGTCCGGCCGCGTAGACGGCGCGGTCGGCGACCGCCGGGACAGATCGGGCTCGCAAGCGTCAAGCCAGAAGCAACCCACGCCCACTGACCGGTAGTTGTCGTTCAGTCGCTGCCACAGCGCGGCCGAGCTCCGGGGTGGGTGGCGTCGTAGTACGCCATCGGGAGCGTCAGCGCCTCCCCGGCCTCCCGGGACGGCCACGCGAAGGTGAGCAGACCGCCGTCCGCGTCCCGAACGAGGCGTCCGGAGGTGCGCAGCTCGTCGTAGGTGTCGCTGCCGGGTTCGACGGTCGGCCACACCGAGACGGCGTGCTTCACCCCGAGGCCGGCCAACTCCTCGGCCATGGCCGCGGGCTCGGGCCACTCGCTCTCCTCGAAACGCCAGTCGCCCATCTTCGGACAGGGAAGAAAGAAGTCGCAGATGATGACGGACAGCGGCAGTCCGCGCTCCTTGTGCTGCCGTGCCACCGCGAGGAGTTCGTCCTGGGTGCGGTACCGCAGTTTCGACTGCCAGAAACCGGACGCCCACTCGGGAGGAGGGGCGGGCGTCCGGTGACCAGGGTGTAGGCATCGAGGATCTGGGCCGGGGTGTCGCCGGCGGTGACCCAGTAATCGACGCGCCCGCCGGCGTCGGCGGTCCACCGGGTGGTGTCGGCGCCGAGTTCGACGCGGCCGGTGGCGGGGTTGTTCCACAGCAGTCCGTAGCCGCGCGAGGAGTGCAGGAAGGGGAGGGCGGCCACGGTGTTGCCCTGAACGAGGTCGATCACACAGCCCTTCTGGTCCAGGCGCCCGTGCAGATGCTGCCCGAGGCCGTGCAGCCGTTCCCCGTCGTACGCCTCGAAGTGCTGCTCCGTCCGGCCGCCCGCCGCGTGGACGCGCGGGCCCGCGTGATGCGTGTAGGGGTCCTTGTCCGCGAGGAGTTCACGGCCCGAGACGGCGTGGCGGAACCTCAGCCGACCGTCGGACGAGGCCTCGACGATGAGGCGGCCGTTGAGCAGTCGGGCACAGCCGTCATCCGATACGGACACTTCGGCCTGCGGGGAAGGCGAGGGAGGGCTCTCCAGCGCGCCCGGGGCGGTGGGGTCGATGGTCCCCGAGGAGGCCCGGACCCGGACGGCGTCCGGTCCCCAGGGCTCGATGCGGAGGACCTCTTCGGCAGTGTGCCGTTCCAGGCCGCCTGCACGGGCACTGTAGGACAAGGGGATTCCTCGGTTCTACTCAAGTGCCCGGACACATGGTCCGTGCGGGCACGGGCTGATGTCGGTATCCGCGCGTTCATCTGGAGCGGCGCAGACGGGGCGGGAGCCCCGCCGACAGTTCAAGCTGACGTTATCCAGCTCTCGCACTCCTCACACTCCTTCTCGGCAATCCCATGTTTGACTCGGCGTCAGAGCGCGGGCCGGACGCACATCCACAAGGATCCAAGTCTTTCGTGTCGCGAGACTAGACAGAGGCAACGTTCGTATCCGTTAATCCATCCCATGTGTCAGTGGAGAAGGCTGATGGGACCGAGACGCCTATGAATCCCACGCCTCGTTGCCCAGCAGAGCGGCCGCCTGGCCCACAGTCGCCGACTCCGGACGGAGTTCCGACGAGCGAACAGGAACAGCTGCAGTGCCGGAGGAGTCTCACGCGCATCGGTTCCCGCCGGCATGGTGGCCGGGACGGTGGCCGCCACCAACAGCTCCGCTGTGACGTCGCCGACCTGCCACGTATGGCGCCACATCGGCAGCAGACAAGCCCGTGACGTGCTGCACCCGACCGCCCGACATGCGAGCGAACGCACCGACGACCACGCAGTCACTCTCCCCCCACCGAAAGGTGCAAGATGTCTTCCTCCGTCAGCAGACGGCGCCTCCTGCAAGGAGCCGGGGCCACGGCCGTCGCCTCTGCCACCGGATCCTTCATCGGCGCGTCCCCCGCCCAAGCGGCCGTCCCTCCCGCAAGGGCCGACATCGGGGTGTCCGCGCACCCCTTCGCGCTCGACCAGGTCCGGCTCACCGCGAGCCGCTGGCTGGACAACCAGGACCGTACGCGGAGCTACCTGCGGTTCGTCGATGTCGACCGGCTGCTGTACAACTTCCGCGCCAACCACCGGCTGTCCACGAACGGCGCGGCTGCCAACGGCGGCTGGGACGCGCCGACGTTCCCCTTCCGCACCCACGCCCAAGGGCACTTCCTCACGGCATGGGCACAGCTCTACGCGGTGACCGGGGACACCACCTGCCGGGACAAGGCAACCCATATGGTTGCGGAGTTGGCCAAATGCCAGGCCAACAACAGTGCCGCCGGTTTCAGCGCCGGGTACCTCTCCGGCTACCCCGAGTCCGACTTCACCGCTCTCGAGCAGCGGACCCTGAGCAACGGCAACGTGCCGTACTACACCATCCACAAGACCCTTGCCGGCCTGCTGGACGTGTGGCGCCACATCGGCAGCACACAAGCCCGTGACGTCCTGCTCGCCCTGGCGGGATGGGTCGACCGGCGCACCGGCCGGCTGAGCAACCAGCAGATGCAGGCCATGCTGCAAACCGAGTTCGGCGGCATGAACACCGTGCTGACCGATCTCTACCAGCAGACAGGCGACGCGCGGTGGCTCACCGTTGCCCAACGGTTCGACCACGCCGCGGTGTTCGACCCCCTGGCGTCCAACCAGGACCAGCTCAGCGGACTGCACGCCAACACCCAGGTACCCAAGTGGATCGGCGCCGCCCGGGAGTACAAGGCCACCGGTACCACTCGGTACCGGGACATCGCCACCAATGCCTGGACCTTCTGCGTCAACAACCACACCTATGCCATCGGCGGCAACAGCCAGGCAGAGCACTTCCGCGCCCCGAACGCCATCGCCGGCTACCTGAACAACGACACGTGCGAAAGCTGCAACACCTTCAACATGCTCACCCTCACCCGGGAGCTGTTCGCACTGGACCCGAACCGGGCCGCCCTGTTCGACTACTACGAGCAGGCGTGGCTGAACCAGATGATCGGCCAGCAGAACCCGGCAGACGACCACGGCCACGTCACCTATTTCACCCCGCTCAACCCGGGAGGCCGACGCGGTGTGGGCCCGGCGTGGGGCGGCGGCACTTGGAGCACCGACTACGGCACCTTCTGGTGCTGCCAGGGCACGGGCCTGGAGATGCACACCAGGCTGATGGACTCCATCTACTACCGCAGTGACAACACACTGATCGTGAACATGTTCGTGCCCTCGGTGCTCAACTGGTCGGAGCGCGGAATCACGGTCACCCAGACCACGACCTACCCCGTCAGCGACACCACGACCCTGCGGGTCACCGGGAACGTCAGCGGAACCTGGGCGATGCGCATCCGCATCCCGAGCTGGACCGCCGGGGCCACCATCAGCGTCAACGGCGCGGCGCAGAACATCACCACCACACCCGGCGGCTACGCCACCTTGACCCGCTCCTGGACCTCCGGCGACACGGTCACCGTCCGCCTGCCCATGCGGGTCGTCATGCGAGCGGCCAACGACAACGCGAACGTCGCCGCGATCACCTACGGCCCAGTGGTCCTGTCCGGCAACTACGGCAACTCCGCGCTCAACTCCCTCCCGACGCTGGACACGTCCTCGATCACACGGACCAGCAGCACGTCGCTCGCCTTCACCGCCACCGCCAACGGCTCCACCGTCAACCTGGGCCCGTTCCACGACGCGCACGGCCACAACTACACCGTCTACTGGAACACCAGCGGCACCGTCCGTCTCGCCAACGTGGGCAGCGGTCTCGTGCTGGGCATCCAGAACATGTCCACGGCCGACGGTGGCCGCGCTCTGCAGTGGAACGACTCGGGCACCGCCGACCACGACTGGCAAATGATCCCCGACGGAAACGGGTTCCGCTTCCGCAACGCCCACAGCGGCAAGGTGCTCGGTGTCCAGGACATGTCCACGGCGGACAACGCGACCGTCCTGCAGTGGGCGGACAACGGCACCGCCGACCATCGTTGGACGCTGCTCGACCAGGGAGACGGGACCTACAAGATCCGCAACGGGCACAGCGGCAAGCTGCTCGCCATCGCGAACAACTCCACCGCTGTCGGCGCGTTCGCGGTCCAGGACTCAGACGACGGCACCGCCGACAACCGGTGGCGTGTCGTGAGGAACTGAGGCCCTCCCGGAAGCAGATCGCGGTCGATCTCCCCCCTCCCACTTGCGCGACACTTCGACCATCGTTCGATATACCGAACGTCAAGGTCGGGTCCCAGCGCATCAACAGTCCGGACAGCCTCTGACGGGGCCAGCCGGAACCGCTTACTCAAGGAATGAGACCCCCCATGCGCAGACGTGGTTTCAGCCGCAGGCATCTGTCTGTGGTGCTCGCGACCCTGGTCGCTTCGGCGGCGACGCTCGTCGCCAACCCGGCTCAGGCGGCCACCAGCGGCGCCTTGCGCGGCGCTGGTTCCGGCCGGTGTCTCGATGTGCCGAACGCCAGCCAGACCGACGGCACGAACCTGCAGATCTGGGACTGCACGGGCGGGACCAACCAGCAGTGGACGCTGACGGACAACAACCAGCTCACCGTGTACGGCAACAAGTGCCTGGATGTACCGGGCCACGCCACCACGGCCGGGACCCGGGTGCAGATCTGGGCCTGTAACGGCGGTACGAACCAGCAGTGGCGGGTGAACTCCGACGGCACGATCGTCGGCGTGCAGTCGGGGCTGTGCCTGGACGTCAGCGGCGGTGCTACGGCCAACGCCACGGCGGTGCAGCTCTGGAACTGCAACGGCGGCAGCAACCAGAAGTGGACCGGCCTGTCCGCACCGCCGGGCGGCACGTGTGCTCTTCCGTCGACATACCGGTGGGCGTCGACCGGCCCGTTGGCGCAGCCGTCGAACGGCTGGGTCGCGCTGAAGGACTTCACCACCGTGCCGTACAACGGCAAGCAGCTGGTCTACGCGACCACCTCTGACGGATCGTCGTGGGGCACGATGGCGTTCCGTCCCTTCACGAACTGGTCGGACATGGCGACGGCCACCCAGACCGGGATGAGCCAGGGCTCGGCGGTGGCGCCCAAACTGTTCTACTTCGCGCCCAAGAACATCTGGGTGCTGACCTCGAACGGGTGGGGTACCGCCTGGCCCTTCGTCTATCGCACGTCCAGCGACCCCACCAACCCCAACGGCTGGTCCGCGCCGCAGCCGCTGTTCACCGGCAGCCTCCCCGAAGGCGGCCCGATCGACCCGACCATGATCGCCGACGGCCAGAACATGTACATGTTCTTCGCCGATGACAACGGCAAAATCTACAAGTCGACCATGCCGATCGGGAACTTCCCGGGCAGCTTCGGCTCGTCGTACACCACGGTCATGAGCGACACGAAGGAAAAGCTGTTCGAGGCGCCGGAGGTCTACAAGGTCCAGGGCCAGAACCAGTACCTCATGATCGTTGAGGCGATGGGTGCGAACGGGCGCTACTTCCGCTCGTTCACGGCCTCCAGCCTGAACGGCCCGTGGACCCTCCAGGCCGGCAGCGAGAGCAGCCCCTTCGCCGGCAAGGCCAACAGCGGTGCCACCTGGACCAACGACATCAGCCACGGTGACCTGGTCCGCACCAACCCCGACCAGACCATGACCGTCGACCCCTGCAACCTGCAGTTCCTCTACCAGGGCAGGACCCCCGCATCGGACGGCACCGACTACCTGAAACTGCCGTACCGGCCGGGTCTCCTCACCCTGCAGCGCTGACCCGCGCACATGATCACAGGCTCATGACCCCCCGATCAGGCCCGCAAAGCGGCTTCCGCTTTGCGGGCCAGGAAGGAACCCCCATGGTTCCCCTGCACAGACGACTGCTGCGTCTCCTCACGGCCACCGCACTGACGCTCAGCGCCTGCGTCACCGCCTCCGCCGGCACGACCGCCCAGGCCGCGCCGGGCAGCCCCGCGCTCACCCCGCCGCTCGGCTGGAACAGCTGGAACAGCTTCGGATGCGGGATCACCGAGGCGCAGGTCCGCCAGGCCGCCGACGCGATGGTGTCCTCGGGCATGCGGGCCGCCGGCTACCGGTACGTGGTCGTCGACGACTGCTGGTTCGACCCCCAGCGCGACGCGGCGGGCAACCTGCGGGCCAATCCGGCCAAGTTCCCCAGCGGGATGAAGGCGCTCGGGGACTACATCCACGGCAAGGGCCTGAAGTTCGGCATCTACCAGGCACCCAACGAGAAAACGTGCGCCCAGGGCGTGGGCACCTACCCCGGCTCCACCGGCAGCAAGGGACATGAGGCCCAGGACGCCGCCACGTTCGCCTCCTGGGGCGTGGACTACCTCAAGTACGACTGGTGCTCCGGCAGCGGCACTCTCAACGAGCAGATCGCACAGTTCACGACCATGCGCGACGCCCTGCGCGCCACCGGCCGTCCGATCGTCTACAGCATCAACCCCAACAGCTTCCACGCCCCCACCGGCGACAAGTACAACTGGGGCGAGATCGCCGACCTGTGGCGGACGACCGAGGACCTGCTCGACATCTGGCAGAACGGCAACACCAACAGCTACCCCATGGGCGTAGGCAACGTCCTGGACGTCACCGCGCCCCTGGCGGCGCAGTCGGGCCCGGGGCACTGGAACGACCCCGACATGCTCGTCGTCGGCCGCCCCGGTCTGTCACTGACCGAGTCCCGCTCCCACTTCGCCCTGTGGGCACTGCTCTCGGCCCCCCTCATGGCCGGCAACGACATCCGCACCATGTCCGCCGACGTGAGCGCGATCCTGCGCAACCCGCGGCTGCTGGCGGTGAACCAGGACCCGCTGGGAGCGGGCGGGCGCAGGGTGCGCGACGACGGCAGCACCGAGGTGTTCGCCAAGCGCCTGTCCGACGGCTCGGTCGCCGTGGGTCTGTTCAACCGCGGGAGCAGTACCGCGACCGTTACGACCACGGCCGCGCAGGTCGGCCTGACCGGAGGGTCGTTCACCCTCACCGACCTGTGGACCGGCGGCACGTCGAGCACGTCCGGGCAGATCTCCGCGAGCGTCCCGGCCCACGGGGTCGCCGTGTACAAGATGACCGGCGGCAGCCCGCTGGCCTCGACCACCGGGCGCCTGCGCGGTGGCGGGTCCGGCCGCTGCCTGGACGTGGACGGCGCCGCCACCGCGGCCGGGTCGAAGACGCTGCTCTGGGACTGCCACACCGCCGCCAACCAGCTCTGGACCACGTGGGCCGGAGGCGAGATCCGCGTCTACGGCGACAAGTGCCTGGACGCCTCCGGCCAGGGCACCACCAACGGCACGCCGGTCGTCATCTGGCCCTGCAACGGCCAGAACAACCAGAAGTGGACCATGCGAGCCGACGGGTCGATCCGCAACGTCCACGCCGGGCTGTGCCTCGACGCCAACGAGGCCGGCTCCGCCAACGGGACCCCGGTCATCCTGTGGACCTGCAACGGCCAGAACAACCAGAAGTGGACCACGCTCCCGTAACCCGCCAGCCCTGCCACCACGCAGGGAGACGCCCGATCGGTTGAGGGCAGGACGGTCTCGTCGGTTTCTCACTCGATCGGGGAGGCGCGGCCCACGCCTCGCGAGGTCCCTCAGCCGTGGCGGGGCCGCAGGCGGTTGTGCCTGCGGCCCCGCTCGGGTGTCGGGGTCAGGACGGGTCGCCGTACTGCAGGCCGCGTCCGTTGGTGCCGACGTAGACGCGACCGTAGGTGTCGGGGTCGCCGGTGATGACGCCGACGCCGCCGATGGCCCCCCACTGGTGGGCCTTGTCGTTGACGCGGAGCCAGGTGGCGCCCTTGTCGGTGGAGCGGAAGACTCCGGTGACGTCCTTGACGGTGCCGATCAGGTACAGGGCCTGGTTGCTGGTGCCCGGCTTGGCCTTGCCGAAGCCGACGGCGGAGGCGGACTGCACCGTCTTGAGCGTGGTGAAGGTGCGGCCGCCGTCGGTGGAGTGCAGCAGCCCCTTGGTGCTGCCGGCGATCCACAGGTCCCCGGAGATCCCGGGAACGGCTGTGAGCCGGCCGGAGGGCAGGCCGGTGGCGCGGGCGGTGAAGGTCGCGCCGCCGTCGGTGCTGGCGTAGAGCGTGCCGCCGGACAGTGAGTAGAAGGTCCTGGCCGCGGAGCGGTCGGCGACGACCACGGCGTCGTTGCCCAGGTCGCTGACCCTCGACCAGCTCGCCCCGTTGTCGGTCGAGCGGTACGGGGCCTGACCGGCCTGGGTCCAGACGATGGTGGAGCCGTCCGCCGCGAGCGCGACACGGCCGTCCTGGGCACCGGCCACCGGCTCTGCCTTGAAGCCGTTCCAGCTGCTGCCGCCGTCGGTGGAGTAGGCGCCGTCCTGCGCGCCGCCCCGGCCGACGCGGACCATCATCGAGGGCTTGGACTGGGCGAAGTCGATATCGGTGCTGTTGGTCATCATCGGGTTCTTCAGCCGCCCGGACGGCACCTTGGTCAGGTCGTCGTGCCGGAAGCCGCCCTGGTCGCCCATGGAGGTGATGACGGTGGCGCCGCCGGGAGGGGCGATCGCGTCCAACAGCGCCGTCTCCTCCAGCCCTCGGGCGCCCATGCTCCAGTGGCTGGTACCGCCGCTGTCGGATGCGCCCGCGTCCTTGCTGCGCAAGATGCCGTTGCCGGTGCCGTACAGCACGTGCCCGGAGTTGAAGGGATCGATGGCCAGGGCGGTCATCCAGTGCCCGGTGTGAGTGCCGACGTAAGGAGCGGCGGAGGCGTTGCGCACCGACTTGTCGGCCAGCGCCTTCCAGGTCGTGCCGCCGTCGGTGCTGCGGTAGAGCTCGTCCTGGGGGTACCAGCGGCCGAGGGTGGTGACCATCACCGTGGAGGGCTTGCGCGGGTCGACGGCCAGACCGGAGAACCCGTAGTTGCCGTCGGACGGGGAGATGTTCTTCCACGCCCCGCGGGCCGGCGTGTACTTCCACACCGAGCCCCCCGTCACGCCGTTGGGTCCGAGGGCGTTGGTGTACGTCAGGTACAGCGAGCCGTCACCGGAGAGCACGCCGTGTTGCGGCAGCTGGCCGGTGGGCTGCCCGGAGACGGCCTGCCAGGTGCTGCCGCCGTCGGTGGAGCGGTACAGGGAGGTCGACTTGTCGTTGACACCGACATAGATCGTCTTGCTGCCGGCCGGGCCGTACGTCACGAAGGAGATGCCCCCGCCGCTGCTCGCCCCGTCCTTGACGGGGAACGAGGAGACCTGCCGCCATGTCACGCCGAAGTCGGTGCTGCGCCACAGGCCGTTCTTGCGGGTGCCCAGCAGCAAGGTGCCGTGGTCGGCCGGGTCGACCACGAGCCGCTCGCCCGCCCCGCGGCCGTCCTCGTTGCCGCCCACCTTGAAGGGCAGATCGGTGCGCTTGAAGGTGCGGCCCCGGTCCGTGGAGCGCAGGATCGCGCCGTTGCCCGCCCACTCGTTGGTGTAGGTGCCCGCCCCGAGGTAGAGCCGCTTGGGGTCGACGGGGTCGGTGGCCACCGAATCGATGCCCAGCAGGTTCCAGTCCTTCTCGCCGAGCCAGTCGGTCAGCGGAATCCACTGCTCGGCCCCGGTGTCCCAGCGATAGGCGCCGCCCATGTCGGTGCGCGCGTACAGCAGACCCTTCTCACGGGGGTTGAACACCAGGCCGGTGACGTAACCGCCGCCCACCACCTGGGCGTTCTTCCATACGTACGGTCCGGCCGCGACCGTGGTCTGCGCGGTGCCGGACCCGGACGCCGGGGTCCGGTCCGTCTTCACCAGCTTCCACTGCTGGTTGGAGCTGCCCCGGCTCGGATACTGGACGACCGCCGCGCCCTGGGCCGTGGAGCCCGCGGAGACGTCCAGGACCTGGCCGCTCCTGCGGGAGGTGAGGGTGACGGCGTCGGAACCGCTCACCTCGCTGATCCGCCACTCCTGGGAAGTGGCGGAGCTGTCGGTCTGCTGCTCGGCGGCGGCCCCCTGAGCGGTGGAATTGCCCGCTATACCCAGCACCTTGCCGCTGTTGCGGTTCACCAGCTCGTAGTAGCCGTCCCCCGTGGGCCGCAGCCTCCACTGCTGGTTGGCGGTGTTCTCGTCGGTCCACTGCTGGATACGGGTGCCGTCGGCGGTGGAGAAGCTACTGACGTCCAGCACCTTGCCGCTGCGCACGGAAACCAGCCGGTAATAGGCATCGTCGTCGACCGTCGCGGCCTGCGAGTCCTCCTGCGCGAAAAGGAGATACGGCACGAGGACGGCAGGCACGCCGAGCACCAGACCAGTGGCGGTCCAGCGGCGGCGGTGACGCCCGCGGCGCCCGCCGTTCGTGGGGTTGTTCATGGGGAGGCGTTCTCCTTGCATGCTGTGCAACGTGGAAACTCGGATCCCGGCCACCGGAACTGGCCGGATCCCATTCCTTGTGGTCACAGGCTGCGCAAAGGGTTGCCGTGAGCCTGGAACTCTTTCCAGGTCACCTCGTGGTGCGGCAGGAGTTGTAGCGCCCTGGGTGACGCTGTTCCCCTTGGCGTCGACGGCCGTGGCCCATAAGGGCCCCGAGCCGGGCGGCCTGGGCCGCCCAGTCACCGACCGAGCGTGTGACGAGAATCGAACCCGCGCTCTCAGCTTGGGAAGCGACGGCGCTTGGGTGACTGAATGACCGCTGAACTGCATGGATTCGTCGTGTCGGTACCGTTTGCGCGGGCCCGTTCGCACCACTGTTGACCGGGGTTGTCCGTGTCTACGGGCACGCTCTGGGCACGCGAACCACCAGCGGCTGAGCCATACCGCGCGGCGCTTCGCGCCGACCAGCGGGCATCGCCTGCCGGACTGATGCGGAGTGGCCGTTGCGATCGCAGATCCGACAACAACGCCCGGAGGGGCACGAGTACGACGAGATGGCGAAGGTGTTCACCGACCTCTGTCCCGATACGGCGGTGCCGACCACCGTGCTGTTGCCCGGCACGCGTCCGACCTGACCGAGTGCAACGTCCACGACATCGCCTGATGGGCTGCAGCTGCGCCGATGGCTCGGCTGGTCGGGGTGGACCTCGCCCGTCCCCTGGCCGTGTTCGAATGTTCGCCGTGCACGTCGGCCCCTTCCCCACGCCCAGGGGGTTGGCGCCGCCGTGGCAGGACCAGGTCTGTACCTTGGTGCCGTTGGTGGTGCCCCAGCCGGCGGCGTCGAGGCACTTGCCCATGGAGCGCACGGTGCCGTCGGTGTAGGCGGACCAGAACTGGTTGGCCGTGTCGCCGCAGCTCCACGTCTGGACGGCGGTCCCGACGATGGTGGCGGCGCCGTTGACGTCCAGGCACTTGCCGGCGATGCCGGACTGCACGCGTGCCGGGGCGGGGGCGGGGTTCCTCAGCCACCCGGCGCCATCCGCGGCCTGGATGCCGCGGTGGAAGGCGTCAGCCATCTTCTGGTAGCCCGAGTCGTTGGGATGCAGGGTGTCGGCCAGGTCGGCCGTGGTCAGGCCGCTCATGTCCACGTGTGCGACGTGCTTTCCCGCGGCCTGTGCCTCGCTGACGATTTGGCGGGGGGCCTGGTTGTACGCGGCACGGTACTGCTCCTCCGAGCCGCTGGTGGACACGACCAGGGAGGCCACGAGGACGGTTGCGTCGGGGACATCGGCGGTGACCTGGTTGACCAGCGACTTCAGCCGGGCGATGGCGGTGTTGACCTCGGAGGCTCCGTGAAGGTCGTTGGTGCCGATATGCAGCGTCACGACATTGGGCCGGTAGCGGATGAGCGAGGCGTCGGCGAGTGCGGCGATCTGGTCGATGCGGTACCCCGAGTGGCCTTCGTTGTCGGGGTCGGACATCGAACCGGTCCGCCCGGTGCCCACGAAGTCCAATGGATGGCCCGTCCGCCGCAAGCCTGTCCCACAACGGCGCCCGGTAGCCGTTGCCCGTACTGCTTCCCACACCCCAGGTGATCGAGTCGCCCAACGGCATGACCCGCAAAGGCGTGTCGGATGCGGCGGAGGCAGGGGCCACACCTGCCGCTGTCAGCCCGAGCGTGTCGGAGACAAGCGTGATCAGGGGTAAAATCCGAGACTTTTTCGTAGAGTTCCTTCCTCTTCTGCGAGTGATTGCTGTTCAGCGAGGCTGATCGCCGCCCGGCCGCACCAGGGTGCTGAGGAAGGCGTCCTCCCAGCGGGCGGCCGGGTGCGGCTCCCAGGTGCCGTGGACGGTGAGGACGACTCCGATGCCGCTGTCGCGCATCAGGTCCATCAGCGTGCCCATGAGGCCGAACTCCCTTGCGCTGGTTCCGGTTCGAGCGTCGGCGAAGAGAAGACGCGCCGGTCCAGCCCGGACCCGGCCCTCAGCCCCCTTAGGCCGCGCCGCACTCGAAGATCCACCCGAGCGTCGCGCGGATCTGGGCAACCAACGCCCTGCAGCAGGTCCTCGGCAAGCTGCTCGCCCGTCCTGTCGTCCACGACCTTCGTCACCGGGCATCTCCGTTCCCTCAGCGATCGGGGCCGGAGCCAGCCCTGCCTCACCGTGCGCGGCCGCGCCCGGTCGTCCGCGCCGCACACGCCGAGCGATCCCCCATAGCACCTCGCCGGATCAGCTCCGGGCCGGCGCATGAGTGGCCCGGGAGTCGATGACGTCCGCCCCCAGCCCAGACATGCGCGGGTTGGGGGCACAGAGGTGCGACGTCTCCTTCGATCTGCTGGTTTATTAGGTCACACGACATTCCTACGAGTCGCGCGGGCATGCCCGGAGAACAGACATCAACCCATTCCGGGAGGCTCCATGCGCACTCGCCGCAACTCGGCCGCCGTGACCACCACCATGCTCATGGCCGCGCTGTTCACGTTGGGGTCCGTCTCCACCGCTGCCGCTGCCCCGACGGGACCGGACACACAAGTCCGCGTCCAGCAGGATGTCGCCTGCATCAACGGCGAGGTTGAGGTAGATGCCACGATTGGTGGCACGAAGTTCCAGCTTGGCGCAAACACGGGCCTCGAGTGCTTCCCGCTTCCACTCGTCTGATTCTTCATGACGGGTCGCCGGTTCCTCTGGCAGCCCGTCCGGGGAGCAGACGACGGCGACACTCGGTGCGGCCGCTGTGCTCCACCACGGGTGCCGTGTAGAGGTCCACGTCGGGACCGGTCCCGACGTGGACGCCACTCAGGACCGCAGCGACTCAGACCGCTGAGGCACGTGTGTCGCGACGACCGACTCCCGTGCACCTTCCGGAGTAACCCGATGCCGGTCCACCTCAGCCGGTCGTACCCGCCCCCCGGACCGAGCACCGCCAGGCCCGCGCCGGCGACCGCCGGGGACATTGCCCCGAGGTCCGCCGCCAGGGCGAGACCCTCGATCCACGCGCCCCCGGCGTTCGCCAGGTTGAACGCCTTGGTTGGCGGAGGAGGCCAGGGACGGGGTCGCCGGCGCCTTCTCCATGACCATCAGCTGGAGCGGGGAACCGGTCACGAACGCCGTGCCCAGGAGGATCACTGCTACAGCCGCGGTCCACTGCGTGTTCATCAGGAGGGAAACAGCGCACCGCGACGAGCGACGTCAGGCCGCAGAACAGCGTGTCCCGCAGGGAGTGGTCGGCCAGGCGGCCCACGAGCAGGTCGCCCGCTTGGCGCCGACGCCGAACAGCGCCAGCAACAGGTCGTGCACCGGATGCCGCGCGTGGCGCCACGAGGATGGCTGAGGTTCAGCCCGCTTCGCCGTACGCGGCTTCCTGCAGCGCCCGCACGGCGAGCCGGAAATCGGCGTCGTCCAGGGGGAGGATGACGCCGATTGCAGATGGAGTGAGCACCGGCCGACCAGAAGGGCCGCGTACTGCAGCACGGCCGGCTCGCTATCGGAGCACCGGAACACCCAGGGTGTGTCCGGCAGAAGCAGCCCGACCGTGTTCCAGTCAACCGACGGATGAGTGCCCCTGCGGTCGATCAGCGTCGGCTCTCGTCATTTCGAGGGTGGCCGTCAGCTTCTGCCTCCTGCATGAAGCGCCGCAGCCAGTACCCGTCCCGGTGCGCACCCAGCAGCGGGGTCGCCGCCCGCATCTGCTCGTTGCCTGGTTCGGCTGTACGGACTATCCGGGGTCCACTATCCCGGATGTCCCCCATGATGGCGCCTCGGTCCCGTGGAGCCGCGTGCGGTGATGGCGCATCCCGCCGACGAGCGCCTACGCTGGATCGTCACCAGGGCGAACGTCGCCTGACACAGCACTAGACGAGTAGTTCCGATGTGGCTCAGTGGTCGTAGGCGGTCAGTGACCTGGTGATGGGTGCGCCGATGGTGCGGTTGTGCCAGATCGCGCAGGTCATTGCCAGGATCCGCTGGGCGACACGGACGCCGACGCCTTCGATGGTCCGGCCGCCGTGCTGTTCCAGGTCGAGTTGGCCTTTGAGGGTGTCGTTGACCGACTCGATCAGCTGCCGCACCGTCTTGAGCAGGGCTTCTGCGGGCTGTGGGGTGCCGCGGTTGCGGTAGGAGGGCCGCAGCAGATGGATGCCGCGGGCGGTGAGGAAGCGGTCGAGGTCGGCGGCGATGTAGCCCTTGTCCGCCAGGATCAGCAGGCCCGGCCGGGCGGCTGCCAGATGCGGTTCGTCGTCGATCAGAGCGGCCAGGACTTGCCGTTCGTCGATCTTGGGGTCGGCCAGGGCCCAGGTGACGGGCAGGCCGGCCGGAGTGCACACCAGGTGCAGCTTCAGGCCCCAGTAGAAGCGGGAGTGGGAGCGGCAGTAGCCGTAGTTGGCCCAGCCGGCCAGGTCGGAGCGCTTGACCGTCTCGCGGGAGCGGGCGCACTCGACGGGGGTGGAGTCCACGATCCATACATCGTCCAGCCACAGGTCGGTATCTGCGGCCAGCGACCGGATGGCCCGCTTGACCAGGGGCAAAGCAGCTCGCAGCCGCTTGTTGTAGGCCGGGCGCTGCGGCAGGTACGGGAACATCCCGTGCAGGTGGGCGTGGGCGAAGCGCAGCCAGCGGGCCTCGCAGTGGAAGCCCAGCACGGCCTGGGCCACTGC
>NZ_NGFN01000170.1 GCF_002148965.1 Streptomyces swartbergensis
GTTCGGCCTGGTTCTGTTCCAAGCTGATGGTGATACGCGCCTTTGCCACGACGACATCGTAATACGCGTATGACGACAGACTCGCACTGTCGTCATACGCGTATTACGATGTCGTCGTGGCAAAGGCGCGCATCACCATCAGCTTGGAACAGAACCAGGCCGAACGTATCCGGCAGCACGCGGAACGGGCGGGCATGGACGTCTCGGCATACCTGGTGCATGCCGCGACGCGACAGATGGCCGAGAGCGATGCCATAGAGGAACAGTTCGCCGAGGTGGACGCGCTTATCGCCCGGGCGGAGCGGGCTGCGGACGGCCTTCCCGCCGAACCCGCCCCCGAAACGGCTGCGGAACTGACGGAGCAGGAACGCCGCGAGGTCGAGGAGGCCCTGGGGCTCGTCCACGGCCGGGACCGGCAAGGCCGCCGTCCGGGACACGCCGCGTGAGCGCACGGGTGCCGGTCTACGACACCGGCATGCTCATCGCACTCGCCGACCGCAAGGCCAAGGCGGTGGCTCTCCACGAGGGACTGCGCACGGTCCCGCACCGGGCGCTGGTGCTCGGACCGGTCCTCGCCCAGGTGTGGCGCCCCCAGCCGGCGCTGGTGCATGCCCTGTCCGGCGTCCTGAAGGACTGCACGGTCCCTCAGGCCCGTCCCTCCGAGCCGCCCATGCGTGAGACGAAGGCAGGCCGTCCGGAGTGCCTGGCCTGTGCGACGGGCCCGGACCTCGCGGACTGGCGGCGCATCGGCACCGCTCTGGGGCGGGCTGCCCTCCCGGCGAAGAAGCGGCCGGACGCGGTGGACGCCTGGGTGACCCTGGCAGCGGCCCGGCACGGCAGCGCGGTGATCTTCACCACCGACCCGGGGGACATCAACGCCTACCTGACGGCCCTCGCGCCGACGGACGTGCACGTGGTTACCGTCTGACGACCGGGAGCCATGCACCGCCCCGTCCAGATGGTCGCGCAGGCGGTGAACGAGCCGTCGGCAGGAGCGGGGCACGGGTCTCGGCCCTTCGCAGACTCGCTCCGCGAACGGGTGCCGAGGTGATCAGCCACCAACGGCAACGGCCATCCAGTGCCACGGCCTCCCCGCGCGCCGACCGCTGAACTCGCCCGGAGTCCTCCACCCGCTTCGCCATTTGCCGCGGCCGTGGTATTTGGCACGGCAGGAGCAGGTGTACAGAAAGCCCTGATCTGTCGCTTCCGAGTGATTCGGCAGCCACTCAGGGGGTTTGAGGTACTCGGTCTTCTCCCGCAGGTCACGCCTGCGTCCTTTGCCCCCGCCCATAATCCGCTGGCTACGTCGAGGCCCGGGCCCCCACTCGACCGACACGAGTGCGGCGAACTGACCGGAGGCATAGCAGGGCAAACGACTTATCGGCCTTTCATGGGCGATCACGCGGTCCCCGCGGTAACCGCACTGCGGTGGCGGAGGCGGGGTACTCGATGCCCTTCAGCGCGCCGAGGGTCAGTCAGGTGAGTTCCCGGACTTCGGCGGTGTGCTGCGCGTCAGCCGTGCCACGACGTCGGGGGTGGGCCAAATGCGCGACGACCGGCCCTCACGGCCAGAGTGGCCATGGCAGCGTTGGCGCCGCCACCAATCACAGCGCCGATACCGAACGGTGCCACTCGACCGAGAACGATGATTCCCTGCTTGGTCCCGAACTTCGTGATGAAGTTCCTCCCCAAGACCTTGTTGATCTGGCGCAACGTCTCGAGGGGCACCTTGGCGACAATCTGACGTCCCCAATGTTGCCCCGTACGCTCGGCTACCTTGGTAATGGTGGCGGAGCCGCTCCCGCCGAGCATGATCCCCATCACGATCGTTCGACGGCGCTCGACCTCGTCGATGGGGACTCCGTGGACTTCGGCGAGCGAAAGCGCGAAGAGGGCGCTCAGCTCAAGAGATGAGAGAGTCTCGCCTGCCGACAGCGCCAGTGCGACTCCCGTGCCGACGCCGGGCGCGGCTGCGGTTCCTCCAACGGCAGCACCCGTCCCGGTCAAGGCGCTGACGTACATCCGCTCCAGATTGCGGATCACCTGTGCCGGTGTCGCCTCCGGGTTCCGCTGGCGGGCCCGGGCGATGTTCTTGCGCACCAATAGGCTCTGGCTGTCGACTGCCTTGTCCAGGAGGTCGAGGACTCGCTGCCCACGTCCGTCTGCTGCCGGAACCGGTCCGTCGTGGGCATCTGTTGCCATACCTTCAACTCCCCAGGTTTACGTCCCATTGATTCTCCCACTCGGGCTGCCGGTTCTGGAGCGTTTTCCCGACAGCTCCTACCTGTCCAGGCTCGGACCCGTTTGCGGTCCGCCCCATCTACGGCGCGATTACCGTCAGAGTTTCGTTCCCACCTCCGTCAGGTATATGGCGGTCTCCACCGCTTCCACCTGAGCGAAGAAGAGCTTCCGTTCCCGGGCCGGGTCGGTCCGGTACTGACTCCCATTCGTGCATGATCACGCAGCCCGCACCCGATGCTCCCCCCGCTCCAGCCACCCCATGACCACCTGATGCGCCCGCCACCCATCCGGAAACTTGGGCGGCACATCCAGATACACGGGGCTGCTCCGCGGATGCCGGTCCAGCAGGTCGCGGATGCCGGCGCGGGCCACCACGATGCAGGCGAAACGGTGCCGGGAGAGCAGGACGCACAGGCGGCCCGTCTCCAGGTGGAAGTCGGAGGCGTCCTGGCGGCCGGACAGCGGGTGCCAGACCAGGGTGACGTCGAACTCGCGGCCCTGAAGGCGGTTGGCGGTGTCCACCGTGATGCCGGTCAGGCCGCGGGCGGCGAGGCGGGAGCGGACCGCCTCCACCTGCACGGTGCGTGCCGCGCCGATGGCGATGCGGGGCGTGGTCAGGGGCTCGCCGTTGACCAGCGCGCCGCGCTCCAGCAGCCGGGCCGCCGTCGCCGCGAGGGCGTCTGCCACCTCCGGATCCTGGTCCAGGGTGTGGCGGGCGGGGAGTTCCAGGTGGCCCCAGCCGGAGTCGGCGGCCCGGGCGAGGACGTCGTCCAAGGGGCCGGAGCCGTGGGACAGGCTGGCGTAGGACAGCACGCGCTCCGGTGCCGTCGTGCCGGGGACGAACCGGTAGAAGGGGTAGAAGGCCTGCTCGACCAGGGGGGCCGCCGTTTCCGGGAGGCGCCAGGAGACGGGGAGCTGGTGGCGGACGAGGTCGGGGTTGTGGGCGAGGGTGACGTCGACCGCGTTGCGCAGGGGGTCCCAGGTCAGGCCGTGCCAGCGGTCGGTCTCCACGGTGGCGAAGGGGTCGAGCTGGCCGGGGTCGCCGACGAAGAGGACCTGCGAATCGTCCTGGGCGAACAGCGGGGCTGTTGCCAGGAGCCCGTCCGAGCGCATCTGGTACGCCTCGTCGACGATGGCCCACCGCCACGGCGCGCACTTGTCCGGGGTGACGAACGACCACTTCTTCGCGGTGGACACGACGACGGGCAGGTCGCGCAGGTCCGTCACCTGGCTGCTCCCGGTGACGTTGGGGTGCCGGGTGACGCGGGGCGGGAGGACGTGGCCGCCGGCGTGGAGGCGGCCGAGCGCCAGGCCGGGATGCTCCCGCGCGATGCGGTCCACCAGGTCGTCGACCTGCTCGTTGGTCTGCGCGACGATCATCAGCTGGTGGCCCGCGGACGTCAGGTGCCCGGTGGCCTTCACCACCAGCGTGGACTTCCCGGCTCCGGGAGGCGAGTCCACGACGACGCCCCGGCCGGGCGCGGTGTCGAGGCTGGTCAGGATGCCCGCGACCGCCCGGTCCGCGCGTTCGCCGGGGGTGAGGGCTTCGGGCTCCCCGGTGTCGGGAAGGAGGGCGGTCACTCCCAGGTCTCCTCTGCGTCCTCGTCGGTGGGTTCGTACGGCTGGGGCGGACCGCCGTGGGTCCAGGGGGTGTTCTCCTCGTCGGGCAGGGCGGACGGCATGGCCGTGGGATTGAGCGTGGTGTACGTCAGCTCCTCGCCGGTCTCCGCGAGGGTGCCGGCCGGTGCCGGGGGCTTGCGCTTGTTCGCGAAGCCGCCCTTGAGCTGGAGCACCACGGTGTGGCCGCCGTCGTCCTCCTGCCGTACTTCGAGGATCCGGGCTGCTTGGCCGGGCCGGGCGGGGGACTTCACCTCCGTGCCCACCGCGAGGCCGACGCGGGTGTCGGTGCTGGTGCGGAGGGTGATCGTCGGGCGCCAGACCTGGGAGCCGGGACGGTCGCCGGGGACGAAGCGGTCTTCGTCCCTGGCCGTCACCGTCCCCGTGAACGCCTCGCCGGTCAGCTCGTACTCCGCCATCACCAGCGGGTCGTCGTACGCGCGCTCCGCCTCGTAGCGGGTGACCGCGTCCTCCAGCCGGGCCAGTCGGCGGGCGGCTCGGACGGCCTGGTCGCGGCGGGCCTGCGGGCGGCCGTCGGCGTCCAGGTACTCGGCGTACTCGGAGAACCAGCGCCGGTCGAGGGCCCAGCGGTCAGGGACGTGGGCGCCCTCCGGCAGATCGCGGAGCAGCTCCACGCCGCGCCACATCAGCCGCCAGGTGGGCAGCATCTGGCCGCTCAGCTCACGGTCGATCTGGCGGCCGACCGCCTCGCGGCCGCGGTCGTCGGACGCATCGTCGTAGCGCGTCATCAGCTCGTGGAGGGTCCGGTCGAAGACCGGGTCCGTGGACGGACCGGCCGGCGGCCACACGGCGGGGTCCTCCGCCTCACGCGCCGCCCGCGCACCGTCGCTGCCCTCCGGTGGATCGATCCAGGCGAGCAGGGACGCGAGGTGGGAGTCCTCGGAGGGGCTCTGGCCCGTGGCCCAGTGTGCGGCGAGCAGCCGGGTCATCGCGAGGAGTACGCCGGAGTTCGGGAACTCGGCCAGCTCCGCGAACCAGGTCAGCCACTTGCCGAGGGTGGGCACTGACGAGTCGACCGCGTACGGCCCCTCGGTGGCGCGCAGTCTGGTCAAACGGCCGAGCAGGCGCACGTACGCGATGCCCTCGCCGTTCGGCACGAGGAGCTGCGGGGCCCGCTGGAAACGCAGGCGTTCCTCCTTCTCCCTGCCGCGGCCGACGGTGTAGGGCTCCGTCTCCGTCCGGCACCCGTCGATGTACGCGAGGAGGAGTGCGGCGAGGCGCTCGGCGAACCGGAAGCGTTCGGCGCGGTTGCGTGGCTGACGGACGGTGAGGAGGGTCGGGCGCTCGGGGTCCGTACCCACGAGCGCGGCCAGGGGTGCGCACGCCTCGCCGGCGAGGGTGAGTGGTACCAGGACGAACGGCTTCTCGTCCAGGTGCTGGTGGCGGACGGTCGTCAGTGGTTCGGCACGGCCGGTGCGGGACGCCGTGAGCGCCGCGACGGTGGACAGGACGCTCATGCGGCCCCCCGGCGGAGTCGGCGCAGCCGGGCGGCCGCGCGCAGCAGGTCGGCGGCTTCCGTCTCGGCCTCTCCCGGTGCCGCGACGCCGTCCAGGTAGTCGAGCGCGGTGCGGGTGGAGTCGATGCCCGGCAGGTCGTTGCGCACGCCGTTGCCCAGGCGGGCCGGCGAGGCGCATCCGTCGGCCTCGTCGCGGCAGTAGCGCGCCATCTCGCAGAAGGACAGGCAGGAGGGCGTGTACGAGGCGTCCAACGCCTCTATGGAGGCGGAGAGTTCGTCCGTGCTTCGGGTCGTGTCCAGGGTTGCCGTCTCGGGGAGTTGGGCCGCGAGGTCCTCGGCGCGCCGCAGCCGCGTGAGCTGGAACTGGAGGGCGTCGAGTTCCTGCCGGAGGTCGATCAGGCGGCCGTAGGGGCGGTTGGAGAAGTCCTTGGGGCAGACGAGCAGGAACTCGTGGGAGATCTGCTCGGTGGGCAGGCCGGCGGTGTCGAAGGCGCGGCGCAGGGCGAGGACGTACACCGCGGCCTGCTTGGCCGCCTCGGCGACGGCGGTCGGGTTGGCCTGGCCGTCGATCGCCGCGAACGAGCGGATCAGGACGACGTGGAATTTACCCTCTATGCGGTGGGTGATCGCGTCCGGTTCCAAGTACGCCGTCTGGCCGGCGACTTCGAGGGTGAGCACCGGGCGGTCGAGGATGAGCCGTACGTCCTGGCCGGAGGCCACGTGCGCGATGAGGCGGCGGGTCTCCCGCTCGCGCACATGCAGGGCCGTGTTGCCCCCCACCTCGTTGAGGTCGGTGACATGGGCCTCTGCCACGGGGACGGAGAGCTGCTCGCGCAGCAACCGGATGAGCTCGGCGTAGCCGCCCCACTTCACCAGGCCGTGGAAGGCCTGTTCGCGGGCGAGGGCGAAGGGCGACTGGCCGAAGCGCGGCTCGTAGCCGACCTGTTGGGCGAGTAACGCCTTGTCCACCCCGGCGGCGTCGAGGACGGCGCGGCGGGCGCAGGCGGGATTGGCGGTCAGGGCGGTGATCTTGCGGGCGGTGTACGGCTGAGGGGGCTGCGGTCCGCGCAGCCGCGCGAGTCGGTCGTCGGGAGGTTCGGACTGCTGCGAGGGCATCGTCTCTACTTCGGGAACATCTTCGGGAACGTCTTCAGGAACTCACCGGCGTGCGAGGCGTCTGACGTCATCGCCGTCGGGAAGGGGGCGTCAGGACAGGGTCCCACTCGCGTCGCGCAGGGCGTCACGCATCGGTGCCGCACCGAACAGTTGCTGCACGTCCGTGAGTTGGGTACGGGCGCGCTGCGCTGCCGCTTGCCGCTGCTGGTCGTCCTCCTGCTGGTGGACGGCCGCTTCGGCGTGGGCGGCGGCGATCACGCGGGCGGGGTCGGGTTCCGGGGCCGCGGCGTCGTGGGCACCGGGGATCGTGAGGGCGAAACGGCGCAGCAGACGCCAGGCGGCGTCCGGGGCCGGATGCCCCGCGGTGGTGAGCCGCTGGATCTGCTCGGCGGTCCCCACCGCGTGGGTGAGGAAGTCGGCGCGCGGGCTGAGCGGGCCGATGATCCGCCGTTCCACGGGCCAGGTGGACAGGGCCAGGAGTCCGCGTGCGGGGACGAGGCGGTCGTGGGTCAGCGCCGCGCAGATGTAGTACGGGCGGGCATAGCCCTGTGCCGTGAAGGAGCGCTCCTCGTCGCGGCGGAGTGACGCGAGTTTGGTGGCGACCAGCGGCTCGCTGAAGAACGCGTCGTACGTGGACGAGATGAGCTTGGGGGAGGCGGGGGCACCCAGCAGGGTGAGCGCCTGGTGGACCTGTTCGCGGATCGGGATGGAGCCGTGCGTCGGGCGCTCCTTCCGGCGTGGTGCGCCTGCGGTCGCCGACGCCTGCGGGGCCGGGGGCTCGGTCAGGAGTGTCTCGCCGTCCGGTCCCGCCTCGGACTCGAGGGCGTGCTCCCACGCGGCCTCGGCCTCGCGCAGCGCGCGACGGATGCGCGTGGTTTCGGCCTTGTCTCGTGCGCGCACGGCACCGCGCAGCTCAGTGCGCAGGTGGGACAGGCGCTGCTCGAGCTCCTCCAGTGATGCCGACATGCGGGGCAGCTTAGCGCAGGAGCCAACCTATGCCAATAATTTCCAATGAGTTCCAAGATTCCTGCTACGGTCGAATGCGGCGGCGCACCCGGCCGGTCCGAAGGGTGCCGTCTGTTCCGAGACAAGGGGGAGGCAATGAGCCACGACACGACGGCATGGCACAGGCCGCACTGGCTGACGGGGGACGACGGCCTCGTTCGCGTGGGGCCCGGTACGGGCGGGAGCGAGGAGCACACCTGCCCTTCGCACGCCGCCGCCAAGGCTCGGCCCGGTCTCTTGCCGGTCCGGCGTCTCCGGCTGCCGAAGCCGGAGCTCGAAACGTTCACCCTCGGGCCGGTGATGGACGCCGTCGACCGGGTCGAGTTCCACGGTGAGACACCCGACCAGGCCCTGGCGGGGCTGCGCTCCCGCACCCCCGCCCTCCACCCCGGTCACCTGACGTATGCCGAGCACGCCCTCCGTACGTACGTGGGAGCGTGTGCCGATGACGCTGAGCAACGGCTCCAGCCGGTCCGTCCGTACTGGGTGGCCCAGCGGGAGAACGGCAAGTTCTGGGAGATGTACGCCTGGTGGCGCAGGTACGAGTCGGCCGGCGGACGACTGCGCGAGTACCGGCGGCTGCGGCACGGCGAGGCCAAGGACTCTGAACCCGGCGAGATCGCCATCGCCGTGTATGTGGCCGTGCACGGGCGCCCGGCGGCCTGGCCCCGGAAGTGGGCGCGCGCGTTCCAGCCGTCCGGACCCGCCGCCCGGCCTGAGCGAGTGCGTGTGGTCGAAGTCGGGCTCGCCGACGGACGGCCGCGCGTGCAGTTCGACGGTACGGCCGAGGAGGCCGAGGCCTACTACGCCGAGTACGGGCACGCGCATGTGGCCCGAGTCGTGGCGGGCGGCAGGCCGGCCCCCGGCTCGTCCTGCGTCGACTGCAAGCAGTTCACGGGCTGCGAGGCCGTGACTCGCAGGCCCGGTGTCCTCGGCCTCTCCTCGCGGGCGGCACCGCTGAGGAAGGTGTCGGTCAGCGATCTGCGCTATCACGCGGCCTGCCCCGCGCAGGGATTCCTCCGTGCCCTGCATCTGCCCAAGTCCGACGAGTACGGCAGCGCGGCCAGGCTCGGTCAAGCGGTGCACGGCTGGATCGAGAAGCTGCACCGGCGCCCGGGATGGCCACCGTGCGAGGCCGGCGACATGCCCCCGGAGGGTGAGAACTGGACTGAGGGACGCTGGCGGGTCTCCGATGAGGACGCCGCGACCGGCCGGGCCATGCTGCTCCACCACGTCGACGCCTGTCCCTTCCAGGACGCCGCCCTCATCCAGCAGGTGGAGCCCGAAGCTCTCCGAGTCGTCCACGACACCGCGGCGCAGGCCGTCGTCATCGCCAAACCCGACCTGCTCTACCAGGAGGACGGCTCGTGGGTGTGGCGGGAGTTCAAGACGACACGGAGACGGCGCCGTCATCACGAGGACCCTCTCGACACCTACCCCCAACTCGCCCTGGCCGTCACGCTCCTGGCGCAGGGTGCGCTGGGCGGCGATCCGGACGGCTCACGCGTCGAGGTGGAAATCCTCCGGCCGGATGGTTCCGATCCGCACGTGATCGACCCGGCAGACCCCGTCCAGGAGCGGAAGGCGCTGTCGGTACTGCGGCGGTACGCCGGTCCGTGGCGGGAGGACGAGACCTGGGAAGCCCGCCCCGGAACGCATTGTCAGTCCTGTCCGGTATCACGGTGGTGTCCGAGTGTCGTGCCTGACGGCATCGTCGCGGCAGAGGGGGAGTCATGACCACGACCGACATGAGGGACGCGCGGTCCGAGGACGCCGTCGGTACGGACGAGGCGCTGCTCCGCCAGATCGCCAGCGCTCTGGCGTGCCTGTCCCGGCAGCAGACCGTACCCAACCCGGTCTACCCGGCGAAGGTGCAGAACGCGTACAACCGCCTCGTCCTGCACTGCCTGCGCCGGGGCGAGGAACCGCCGGGCAGTGTGCCGCAGATGGTCCGCTGGGCTTGTGAGCGGCCTCTCGTCGAGTGGCCGTTGGAGCTGCCGCCCGACAACTTTCCCGGAACGGCCCTGCTCGTCGACCCGGAGACCCGGCTGCCGCACCAGCTGTGCCTGGAGTGGGAGGTGAGCGCGGCCGACCCGGCCGCCGAGCTTTTCGAGAACGAGCGCATCCGGGAAGCACTCGCCGTGTGCCGCGCGGCCAAGGCCCCGCAGGCGTACACCGCGTTCCGGGCCCTGCTCACCTCCAGGCCCGTGCTGACCGGTGCCGAGCTGGCGCTGCTCGGCGGCGATCCCGACTGCGGGATGCTGCTGCACAGCGTGATCAAACGCTGCTACGAGCCCGTACCCGCCTCCTACCTGCGGCGCGGCACGTACCGGCAGTGCGCTCGCTGCCGCTGCCTGATGGCGCCGCTGCTGCACGGCGGCCACCGGTGCGAGCTGGACCGGTGCCGGCGCGACGGCACCTCGGACGAAGGCACGCCGCTCCGTGCCGACAAGGGCGGGGTCTTCCAGCTCAGCCGCCCCCTGCGGATGTTCATCACCAGCCCTGGGCTCGCGGAGACCGATCTGCAAGCCGCCCTGAAGAAGAAGTTCGGAATCTCGGCCGAGATGTGGCCCAACTACGACGCGTACGACCTGCGCGTCCCCCTGCCGGGGCGACGGCACTGGGCGGTGGACGTCAAGGACCGTGTGAACCCCGTACTCCTGGCGCGTTCCCTCACGCCGTTCAGGAACGAGCCGCCGTACGACCGGGCGTTCCTCGTCGTGCCCCGCTACCGCTTCCGCGACAACGAGGCGTATGGGCGGCAGTTCTGCCGCAACCTGCCGGAGGACCTGGCCGACCGGGTCACCCTCCTGGACGACCAGGCCTTCCTGCGGCTGGTCGCCGATGAGATCTCCACCCCGCGCGACAAGGCGGGGGCCCCGCGTACCGAAGGAGGACGCCGTGCGTGACCGCAGAGGATGGCACCGGCGCTGCTCGCCGCAGCAGCTCACCGAGGTGTGGCCGGCGAGCCTCGGCAGCTTCCGCCCCGGCGATCTTCTCGATGTCGAACTGGGCCTGTACCTCCTGCAGGACGTGACGCCCACCCGCACGGCCGTCGATGTCTGGCCGCTGCTGGGCGGTTACCCGTACAGCGAGGTGTTCGGAGACGTCCGCACCGACGAACAGCGGCTGCGCGTCCTGCGCGCCCGCCACTACCTGTGGGACATGCGGCGACGGCACGCCTGGTCGGAGGCGCTGGCCGACTACCTGAACGTCCCCCAGCACCTGCGCGGATACGACATCGACGGACCCGGATCCGTGCCGCGCCGCCGCGAGCCGTCGCGCGCCGCACGCCGTTTCAAGATCTTCGAAGAACTGCTCAGCACCCCTCCGCGATTCGCGACACGATCCATTCCCATCGCCGAGGAGGGAGAGCACACCTTCCGGGTGCAGGACCGTACCCACTCAGTGGTGTTCGACGAGGAACTGCTGACGGACACCCTGCCGCGCGCCCACGCGCTCGACGCACCACCGGCCGGGCACGGAGAGCCCGTCGACGTCACCTGGGAAGAGCTCGAAAAGGCCGCCGACGAGATGGACGCCGTCGAGGCGACGGCGCCGGAGGGGCCGCGCAACGGCTGGGCCGGGCGGCTCCGGCGGGTGAAACTGCTCGCGCGCGACACGGAACTCGGCCGCTTCACCGAACAGGGACGGCTGAGGATCGACCGGCTGCTGCACCTCGTGGGGATGGTGGGAGCCGGCAAGTCCACCCTCCGGGACATCCTGACCTACCACCTCGTGACCCGGTCACCCCGTCGGGTCACCATCGTCGTCGGTGACGTGGCCGAGACGCTCGCCGTGGTGGAGCAGTTCGACCGGCTCGGTGTTCGGGCGGCACCGATCCTCGGGCACTCCACCAGAGAGCGCAACATCAACCGTCTGCACCGACGTACCGCCACGGCCGGCGCCGCCACCATGCTCGGGCACGACCACGCGGGCTTCG
Source organism: Streptomyces swartbergensis (assembly GCF_002148965.1). Taxonomy (GTDB): domain Bacteria; phylum Actinomycetota; class Actinomycetes; order Streptomycetales; family Streptomycetaceae; genus Streptomyces; species Streptomyces swartbergensis. Next base: position 11,400 of record NZ_NGFN01000170.1, read on the forward strand.
CCTACCTCAGCAGCGCCTGCCCCGTCGACGTGTTGCGCGGCCTGGAAGCCCGCCGCCCGCTCGGCGTCCGTGAAGCACCGTGCATCACGCTGTACACCGTCCCCGAGCAGGAGGCCACGGACGGTGATCCCCTCCTCGACGAGGAGAACAGCACGCGGCGTGACGCACAAGGCCCGAAGCCGCAGCGGAGACTGTGCCCGTTGTGGAACCGCTGTCCGCGCCACCGCGGGGCTCGTGACCTGGTCGACGCGCAGGTGTGGGTCACCACCCCGGCCGGTCTGGTGCACAGCTCCGTCCCGCTGCACCAGCACCAGGAACAGCTCCGGTACCTCGAACTCGCGTGCCGGCTCAGCGACCTGATCATCGTCGACGAGGCGGACCGGGTGCAGATGCAGCTCGACACGGCCTTCGCGCCGGCCAGCACGCTGGTGGGCAAGGCCCCGAACTCCTGGTTCGACGAGGTCGCCGTCCACAAGTTCCAGCAGATGGCCCGGGACGGGCGGCTCCAGTTGTCCGCCCGTGACGTCGACGACTGGACCAACGCCGTCAACACGGTCAGCGCCGCCACCGACCGCCTCTTCGCCCTGCTCGTCAAGGACGACAATCTCAGGCGGTGGATCAGCGTCGACTACTTCAGCGCCTTCACCCTCCACAGCCTGCTGCTGGACAGCTGGTTCCCAGGGCGGAAGGAGGGCGAACGCCCGCCTGCGGCGGCCCGGACGCTCGACGGCGCGCTCGGCCGGTTCCGCGACGACCCGCTGCACGAGCAGCAGAGCTCGGGTGACGACGACGAAGTGACACCCTTGGTGAACACCTTCGTCCACCTCACCCTGGAGCTCCTGCACGCGCCGCAGGGAGCACGGACGCGTGAGCGGCTGCGCGACACGCTCACCGACATCGTCGGAGACGACAGCACGGTGCTCGCGGACATCGACCTCCAGGCCCGGCGCTTCGAGTTCACCCTGCTCCTTTCCGCTCTGCACAGCCGTCTCGACTTCATGACCACGCTGTGGCCGCGCGTCGAGGCCGCCCTCAATCTCGAGAGCGCCTCGAACGTGCTCTCCCGCAGGCCCCCCAAGGACTACGAGGCGGTCATCCCCGAGTCGCCCATGGGTAATGTGCTCGGCTTCCAGTTCCGCCACGACGACCGTGAGCGCGATGGTGACCGCAGCGGTGAACTCCGCTTCTTCCACTGCAACGGCGTGGGCCGCGAACTGCTCATGCGGCTCGGGGAGCTGTGCGCTGTGGACGGCCGTCCGAGCCCGCACGTCCTGCTCATGTCTGCGACGAGCTGGGCGGGCACGTCGAGCAGGTACCACGTGCACGCCGAGGTCGGTGCCGTTCTGCGTCCTCACGACGAGGAAGTCGAAGCGGTCATGGGCAGCGAGTTCCGCAAGGAGTTCCTGTACTGGCCCGGAAACGACCGGCCCAAACCGCTGCGCCTGTCCGGCGGCGACCCCGAAGAACGACCGCAGGCCCTTCTGCACATGCTGCACCAGCTCGCGGTGCCCGACCGAAGCCTGCCCGACGCCGAGAGCATGCTGGACTCCGAGCTGAAGGAGATCGACGATCCGGACCGCCGCCGCATCCTGTTGCTCGTCGGCAGCTACGACGAGGCACGCCGGGCCGCCGAGTACCTCAACCAGATCCCCGAGTGGAACGGCCGCGTCACCAGACTCGTGTCCGATGACGCGGACTCCGACACCGCCTGGACGCGGCTGCCGGAGGATGCCGCCGCACGGACCCTGCCCCGCGGTGACGTGAAGGCCTTCCCCTCGGTCGGCGGGGACATTCTCGTCGCGCCGCTGCTCGCCGTGGAGCGAGGACACAACATCGTCCTGCGCGGTGGCAAGGCGGCCATCGGCACGGTCTACTTCCTGGCACGCCCCCACCCTCGGCCCGACGACATCTCACTCGCCATCCAGTCCATCAACGACTGGGCCGTACGCCAACTCCGGGACGTTGACGGGTCCTTCCGGCAGAACGCGCTCGCGGCTGCCACACCCGACCAGGCGGCCGTGGCGTTCCGCAGCCGCGCACGCCGTCAGTGGAACCGCTTCCTCACCCGGCGGCTGGCCTGGTCCAGCCTGCGGGACGAGGAGAAGGCGGCGTTCACCTGGGACCAGCTCGTCGTCATGTGGCAGGTCATCGGTCGTCTGGTGCGCGGCGGCGTGCCGGCCCGGGTGGTCTTCGTCGACGCGGCTTTCGCCCCCCGAGAAGCCGGATTCCAGGACACGGACACCCCCGACACCAGTCTGCTGGCGAGCATGCGTGAGGTGCTCGCCCCCTACTTCGAGGAGGGGAACGCGGCGGAGTGGGACCCCGCCCCGATCGACAAGTCCCTCGTCCGTGAGCTGTACGAACCGCTCTACCGCGCACTGGTGGACATGGGCTGACGGTATCCGTCACCGCACCGCATCCGCGACATGTCCGCGTCGCGTCCGAACACTTCATGCCCTGCCCCGAGGAGAACTGGCACCATGGCCTACCAGTACAACCGTCCGGCGGCGTACCTGCCCGACCCGGCACAGGGACCCTTCGTCGTCCCGATGCACACGCTCTCCCTGCCCGCCCACTGGGAGGAACCACTCCTGCGCCTCTACCACGGCGGAATGACCGAGGGGCAGGCCGAGCGACGGCGCCGCGTACCCACAGCGGCGGTCAACCAGCTGATGCGCGCCACCGCGCCGGACATCGTCACGGTCGACTCCACGGCACGGTTCGGCTCGGAGAACCCCTGGCTGTACTGCCAGGACGCGTACCCGATGGCGGTGACGAACCTCTACATCGCCACCTGGCTCAAGAGTCTCCCGCGCGATGCCGACGATCCGGAGACCACGGCCCAGCTGATGAACTGCTTCCGTGACCTCGACACCGGGGCCCTCAGCTGGTGGCCCGGCAAGGTCGACCTCCTCGAGCAGAATGTGTCGCCCGGAGGAACCGCTTTGCCCGCGCCTCACGTGTACCGCTTGCTTCCGGATGTCCTCGCCGAACGGATCGCGCGCCAGGGACCGTACGAACACCACGGGCAGCAGCTGACGTTCCGGCAGGTCGCCGGCCGCACGGGTGCCAGAGGGCAGGGAAGCGGGGGCGCCGAGCTGATGTCGAACCTGATCGAGTACGTCCCCAGGCGGCGCGGTGGCGGCGACGGCAAGCCGGCCTACTACGCGGCGACCCTCCGCGTCACCGTGCGCACCGTTCCCTTCTCACCCGTCCCGCGCGTCCACCTGGCCGCCGGCGTGCGTCGGTTCGTCACCGGCAAGGTCTACATGCCGTACGGCAAGGGCGTGTCCGCCTACCTGCTCCCGGACGACTCCCTCGTCCACGACGGCCCGCAGCCGCAGCGTTTCGCGGTGGCCATGCTGGAGTGGAAGAACGGCACCACGGACTGGCGTCAGGGCGGAGCAGAAGGAATGCTCGCCCGGATCAGCGCGCTCGACGCACTGCCGTCCCCGGACCGGCTGGTGAAGGAGGCCGACCACTGGATCCACGGCCGGGACGGCATCCGGATCGCGATCGGGCACCAGGCGGCCATGGGCAGGCACACGATCGGCACCGGACTGATGCCCAGTGAACGCCGACGGTTGATCGAGTGGGCGGAGCAGGCGATCGCTCCCGAGTTCATTCCCGTTCCGAAGCTTGAGCGCAGTGCGTACGCGCGGCCGCCCAAGAAGCAGCTCAAGAAGCTGCCCTCCCTTCCCAAGAACATGGAGAAGAAGGACCCCGGAGATCTCGCGCTCATCCTGGATGAGCGTGAGCTGAACGCGGCCCACAACGCTCAGGTTTTGCGGGCACGCCTGGCCGAAGCCCTCGAAGGGGAAGACCTCACCGCGGTCGTGCTCTACCAGAACGACGCCATCCGCGATCAGATGATCGCCGCGGCGGAGACGGGGCTGGGGCTGGCCGGGCACCGGCGTGCGCAGGGCCCCGACACCTGGACGTGGGAGGCGGAGGAGCTGACTGTCCGGCTGCACGCGCGGCCCCTGGGCGCTCTCGGTGCACCGCTGGGAGGCGACAGCGTGCCCCGTCGGGGGCAGGAACACGACAAGGCCATCGAGGAACGCCGTACCGGTGTAGCGCGGGCCGTGGCCGCCCTGAGGGAAGCCGTCCCCGGGGTGCGGCTGGCCTTCGTGGAGCTCGACGGGCAGGACGCTTTCCGCCACGCCAAGCGACGCAGCGACCCCAAGCATGCGATCCGCCTCGGCTGCGCGGACGCAGGCCTGGTGACCCAGTTCATCCGTCCGCCAGACCCGGAAATGGAGACGAACGAGGCTCTCGCCGATGCAGAGCTACGTGCAGCCGCAGCCTGGTCGGACGGCCTGCGCCAGACCGGCGTGCGGCTGGTGCCCCAGCACACGCTCGGCGACACGCTCATCCCCGTGAACCTGAACCAGGTGGCCTTCCACCTGGTGGAACGCCGCCTCGACGGACCCACGGGCAAGCAGCAGTTCACGCCGATCGCGGTACTCATCCGGCCGGGCGCGAAGTGCGTGCTGGGCAAGTCGGCCGACATGCACGCATGGGTGCCGTACCCCGAACTCCTCAAGTCGTTGACGGGACGGGTCGAAGGCAGGAAGAACAGCGTGGAGCAGTCGGCCCTTACGGCGGCCTTCATGAAGAAGACGCTCGCGCAGCTGCGCAGTACCCCGACGCTCGTCCTGGCCCACGCTCAGGACGTCCGGAAGCGCTGGCCTTGGCTGAGGAACGACGGTCTGGAACGGGACAGGCTCGGCCTCGACGGAGGTCCCGTTCAGCGGATCGGTCTGTACGGTAAGCAGCTTCGTGTCGTCCGGATCGCCGACGGCAGCCGGGACGAGACGGCACAGTGCTGGGCTGAAGCGGAGGAACTCTCTCCCGAATTGGAGGGCAAGCAGCGTGGGGGCATCGCGATGGGGCTGTGGCGGCCCGGGGTGCGGGGCGACTCGGACCGCGTCTTCTACAGCACTATCGGCAAGTCCGGCACGCAGACGAAGCTCACCAACGACGACGCCAAACTGACTGCGCACACCAATGCCTCGGGCAACAACGCCTACCGGCCGACGGTGAACGCCTGGAACCCGGACCTCCTGGAACTGACCATCGCGTGCCTTCAGCCCGGTGACGACGCGGAGGCATGGGCCGCATTCGTCCACCAGCAGCGTTTCAGCGAGGACTACCGTGCCGGCCGCGAGGGGTTGGCTCTGCCCCTGATCCTCCATCTTGCGCGGCTCGCGGACGATTACGCCCTGCCTCACGAGATCGAGGAGGCCTTGGATCCGACGGAGTCGGAGGCTGCGGCCGCGCCGGACCATGCTCTGTCGGGCCAGCTGACCTTTGACTTCGACCTCGATGGCGGGGATGAGGAGTGACCTGAGGGATTTCGTTCAGATCAGCTGGCGGACCACCGGAAGATGCCGTCGGTCGGGTAGCCGGGTCCCATCCCCGGGACCCGGCCCCCTCTTGACCCCCGTAACCGCAACGTGCGCAATTCCCGCGACGGACCGACCACCCACCCCCGTAGAGCAGACGACAGACAGCTCACAGGGAGGGGAGCGGGACGTGGCAGGGCACAGGGGCAAGCGCGTCAGAGGTGCGGCGGTCGCAGTGGCGGCGATGGCGGTGCTGACCGCGTCACAGGCGCCGGGGGCCGTCCCGGCGCGGGCAGCCGCACCGGTGCGCGGTCAGGCACCCGCCGAGGACGGACCGAGCGTCTCCGGCGACGCGCCGTACCGGACCGAGCTGCCGCCGCTGCGGACCGGGAAGCGCGCGGGCGGCGGGGCGGTGCCGGAAGAGGTGGGCGGCGCGCTGCCGGTGAGTGTGTTCGCCGCCTATCGGCGGGCCGAGGACCGGCTCGCCGACGAGGCGCCCGGTTGCCGGCTGCGCTGGCAGCTGCTGGCGGCGATCGGGCAGGTGGAGTCGGGGCAGGCGCGCGGCGGCAGGGTGGCGTCGGATGGTACGACCGTCGCGCCGATCCTCGGGCCGCGGCTGGACGGCGTGGCCTTCGCGCTGATCCGGGACACCGACGGCGGCGCGCACGACGGGGACACGGCGTACGACCGCGCGGTCGGGCCGATGCAGTTCATCCCGTCGACCTGGGCCCGCTGGGGCGCGGACGGCAACGGCGACGGGCGTACGGATCCGAACAACGTCTTCGACGCGGCACTCGCCGCCGGACGGTATCTGTGTGCGGGCGGGCGGGATCTTTCCGTTCCCGCCCAGCTGGACCGGGCGATCCTCGGCTACAACCACTCGGCGGCCTATCTGCGCACGGTCCGGGCCTGGTACGCGTACTTCATGGAAGGACACCGGGTGGTGCCGGACGGCTCTGCCGGGTCCTTCGCCGGGGCCTCCTCCGCGCGCCCCGAGCCGTCGCGGTCCCCTGCGAAGCCGAAGGAGGCCTCGCCGGCCCCGTCCGCCCGGCCGAGCGCCTCGCCGTCCCGCACCCCGTCCACCCCTGCC
>NZ_NGFN01000171.1 GCF_002148965.1 Streptomyces swartbergensis
CCCGCCGCCCCCGCCGGGGCATACGAGGCGGCGAGCCCGGCCGCCACCTCGACCTACACCTCACCCAACGCCTCCGCCGGGCACGTCGCCCCTGGGGAGACCTACGCCTGCGGCGTCGGCAACCTGTGCGACCTCGTCTGGGACCCCACGGTCAACAAGTGGGAACTGTTCCGGATGTTTTACTGCAACCGCTACTACGTGTACTACTGGAACGGCGGCGGCTACTTCTGGAACAACCAGACGTCCGGAACGGTCGCCCGCTTCTACGACCAGAACGGCAACACGCTGAGGACGGACACGGCACCGACCGGCCAGACGTCCATCAACTGGGGCCCGGTGTACTCAATCCGCAACTGCTGACTGGCCGTTCTCTATCCGGTCGTGCGCTCGGTCTGGTTCGAACAAGGTCCTGGATCGGGTGACTTGTCGGCTGGTGGGGCATAGAGGAAGGGCCTCTTGGCAGCTCGCGGTTGTCGAGTTCAGCGAGAAACAAGAGGCCCTGTTGTCGAAGTGTCGCGTGGTCGTGCTCGCTGAGTCCCGTTCGCCCACTCGTGGGTGTGACTGTCTCGCCCATCGGTTCGGGAACGCGGCCGACCGACCGGAGCGCCGGCCCCGGTACGGCTCGGACATGAGCGATGCCGAGTGGGCGCCGGTGCGGGATCTGCTGCCGGTTCCGGGATGGCCGGCGGGCCGGGGCGGCAGGCCGGAAGGCTACTGCCAGGGCCGTCGGCATCGAACTGGTCGTTGCGGAGGTTGAGGGCTTGCGCGGAGTAGAAGCTGCCGTCCTGGTGGAGTTGGCCGGTGGGAACTCCCTCGAAGCGGACCTGGCGGCGGCCGACCAGCACGGGCAGCTTCGGTCGCACGTTGGTTGTGATTCCCGCGCCGACGAGCCTGACGAAGCGGACGAACGCCGCTCCCGGTCCGCCTGAGTGGTCAGTGGGTAGGTGCCCCGGACGGCCGGAACCGCAGCCAGACTGACCCAATCCGGGTAGAAGTCCGTTTTGGGGCTGCCGCCGTGCGCCGTGCTGGTCAGGTAGGCCGACAGGTAGCCGAAGCCCGCGTCAGCAACCTGCCGCAGCCGGTCGACGTCGTCGGAGGCAGCCTGGAAGCGGTCACGGTAGCGCTGGGCGATCTCGGACTCGGCAAGGGTGCGGGTCGTGGTGCCGTGCCGGACGTGGACACGGAAGTGGTAGTCGTTGCCGGGGGCCGCGACCGCGTGCGGTGCCTGAGTGCTCCGGGGCACGGTGAGCAGCCAGTAGATCTTTCCCTCGTGGGCTGCGGACCTCACAGCTCGTACGCCGACGTTGGGTACGACGGGCTGGATCCAGTTCGCGAGCACCGAGCGGATCCACTCCTCGCCCCGGCCCTGGACCGGCTCTACAGGGGCCAGGTCGTGTGCGTGGTCCTGCTTGCCGTCGTCGACACCGATGACGACCATGCCGCCGGCGGTGTTGGCCATGGCGGACACGTCCTTGGCGAGTTCCTTCCTGCCCGCGTCGGCGCCCGGGTAGAAGTCCTTCTTCCGGTCGAGGTCGACGCTCCCGGGTATCCGGCTGTCGACCGCACGCTGCAGATCGTCCTCGGTGAGGCGATCGGGGTGTCGTCCCAGGGCGGCGGTGAGCCGTGCGGGCAGAGCCATCGGTACTCCAGTGCGTTCACGGGCTGCTGACGATCGCCAGCCAGAGCACGCTGAACGGGATCACCCGGCCGTCACCACGCATTTGTGGAACCGAGCCCGCCGCTCCACCGACGGGCTTTCGCGGAGGCCCGCGCCGTGCCCGACGGTGGCGCCCTGGGGCTGCTCGGTGCACTGGCACACACACCATGGACTTGACGGCCCGCCCGGTGCAGCTGCTGCGGCGTCCCGGCCGGCGCCGCAGCCGCCAGGTGGTAGAACCGGGCATGACCTTCATAACGCCGGGCGTGGCCGCTGCCGGTATCAAGGCCACGGGCAGCGTGACCAGCGCCCTGATCGGACGGTACCGGCCCACGGGCGTGCCCCGGTTGGGCAGCAAAGAGGACCGGGCACAGGCGTACCAGCGGCTGTTGGACGCCTCTGCCCGCTCGTTCGGCTACGCCTTCCAGTTCGCCCACCTTCGCCGCGAGGCCAAACGGGCGGCGGACAAGGTACTGATGGGCCAGCTGCCCCAGGTGTGGGAGCTCAGCGCCGAACTCATCGGCGCGCTGCAGGGCGTGCGGCTGTGCGGCAGCGTGCACGTCATCGCTGCGGCGGAGACCTTCGTCGCCGCAATCGGCGACCTGAACCTGAACGAGAAGCGCGCCGACCGCTTCCAACGGCAGACTGACACCGTGGTGGCCGCCCGGGATGCGTTCCTGGACATCTGCCGGGAGGACCTTGCCTACACCGCCCGCTGGTGGCAGGTGCGGCGACGGATCAAGGAGCGGCGTTTCCTACGCGAGCAGGCCAGCCACTGAGGTGCCCGCGGCGGCGGCCGGACGCAGGCCCCGCCGATTCGCCACCGGCCGCGCCGCACCCTGGGGCCGACCACATCGACAGCACGGGACCCGTCGTTGAGTGGTGCGTGGACGCTCGCCATGGTGACGCGGAGCCCTTTGCGGCCTTGTTCGAGGCCTACTGGCTCCCGCCTGAGTCCGATGATCACAACGTTGCCGCTGTGCGGGAACGCGGGTCACGGCTGGCGTCAGGGAACTGGCGGGCGGTGATGCTCGGCATCGCGGTGGCCACCGTGATCGTCGCGGTGGTGTCCGTCGTGGTGCCCGACCTGTCCCTGGCCTGCCAGTTCTCCGTGATGTTCTCGACCGAAGTGATGTTCACCCGTGGTGCCGACCTGGCGGATCTGGCCGAGTCGAGTTGGTCCTGGCGGAAGTAGAGGTCGAGGCCGAGGCCGGCCGCAGTCTCCCGGGCCACGGGGCGGCAGCCGGTATCGGGCCGGGTCTCCTCGATGAACTTCCGCAGTGCCTCGGCGTCCTCGGCGACGACGTGGCAGCGGAAGACCGCGGGGACCTCGTCCGTGCCGCCCGTGTCGCTCATCGCGTCCGCTGTCCCGCTCGTGCCGCTGGCGCCGTACGCCCCGCGACCAGTTGGGCGAGCGCGATGGCCTGGGCAGCGTTCACCCGACCGAAGCCGTAGTCGTCGTTGTGGCCGTTGCCGTCGTAAACGACACCGGGGCCGCCGATCTTGTCGGCCGACTGGTGCATGATCTCGCGCAGCTGGTCGCGGGTCAGGTCGGGGTTGGCCGCCAGCGCCAGTGCCGCGCAGCCGGCCGCGCAGGGGGCGGCGAAGCTGGTGCCGGTGCTCGGGCCGAAGCCGTCTCCGGACGTCGTGCTGAAGACATCGACTCCGGGGGCGATCAGTTCGACCTCGGGGCCGCGGGCCGCGTTGTCCTCCCGGTCCTTGTTGTTCGACCGGACCACCGCGATGACATCCGGATGGGAGACCACCTCGTCCAGCATGATGTCGACGTTCCTGCCGTTGCTGGCCGCCCAGAAGATCGGCAGCCCCTTGCCCTGGCGTCCGTTGGCGGCGGCGAATTCGAGGGCCAGCTTCAGCGTGCTGGTCAGGTCCCACTCCGCACCGTTCGGGCCCAGGCTGCTGACTAGGATGTCCGCGCCTTGCTGTGCGCCGATTCCGGGCTCGGTCGAGGGTTCGGCGGCGTACGCCGCGGCACGGGCCAGGGTCGTCTGCGTGCCGACCTGGTCCCCCAGGCACGCCACCAGCATGAGCTCGCACTCGGGGGCCGCACCGACCCCGCCGCTGCCGTTGTGCCGGGCGCCGACCATCCCGGCGCAGAAGGTGCCGTGGTCCTCGTCGGGCATGCCCGCGGTGCCCTGGGTGAAGGTCACGCCTACCACGCCGCTGCTGTAGAACCCCGAGCTCGGGTCCAGCCCACTGGCGAGATCCTGGTGCTGTACGTCGAAGCCGTTGTCGATGACGGCGACGCGGATGCCGTCCCCGAGAGTGTGGTCCCACGCCTTCTCGATGTGGACATCGGCGCGCGGCTTGCCGCCATTGGTGCCGGTGTTGTTCCACTGCCACTGCTTGGGGTACTCGGGGTCGGAGGGTTGGAGCCGGGTCGGGACGTGCTCGATGAACGACGGTTCGGCGAAGATGAAACGGTCGTTGTCGTGCAGCTCCACGGAGGCTGCGAGGGCGTCCTCGGCGGCCCTGGCCCGCACCTCGTACAGGTTCGTCGCGAAGCCGAGTTTGTTGACGACAGCCAGACCGACCGCCTCGATCTCGCGCTCTGCCTCCTCCTCCGAGAGCGACGGCTGCAGCTGGACGTTCAGCGCGTCGGTCGCGATGCCGATCCTGCCGCTGGGCCGCCGGATGACCTTGCCCGCTGCCTCCGCCCCGGAGATTTCCTCGCCTACGTCGACCGCCGCTCGTGTCTGCCGGTTCGGTCTGACGAACACCCAGTGCGCGCGGGCGAAGGCGGCGGCGGTCTCGTCGTCGATTCCCGCGTCGCGCATCGCTCCCCGTGCGCTCGTGCCCAGCTCCGCCTCCGCGTCGACGGCGGCCCTGGCACCGTCCGTCTCCACCTTCACCGCGACGACATCGTCGAGTTCCTCCGCCTCGACGAGATTGCCACGTTGGTAGTACTGACGCGACATCGCACTCGCCTCTTCTCATGGGCGTAGCTGTCCTCAGGGGCGCAGCTGGCCCGGCCGGATACGTCACGGCGACAGGGCGCGGCCCGAGAGAGAAAGCCCCGTTTAGGTATGAATCCCCCTTTTCCACCAGTCTCCTCGCCTCTTGGAATGGGGGCAACCGCACGGGCGCGGGGGGGATATGGAGGCGGGGATTCGCCGTCTGCGCTGAGCAGGGCAGGTAGTGTCCTTAGTACTCCAGCAGCGGTTCGTGTCCTGAGCTGGTGGTTGTCGTTGTCCTGGTATGGAGGGGATGACTGAAGCCGTTCTCTGGGCTGGTGAGTTGGAGTCGGCGTTCGCCCGGGTGGCGGGCAGGTTCGCTCGGGCGGATCTGCGGTGGCGGATGCGGGACTACGTCCGCGGTCTGCTGGGGCGGGCGACACGCAAGAACGGCTGGCAGCTCGCGGAATGGGCGGGCCACCGCACCCCCGACGGCTTTCAACGGCTGCTGAACAGCAGTGTCTGGGACGCGGACGCCCTGCGTGACGACGTCCGTGCCTACGTCGCCGAACGGCTCGGACCGGACGGTGTGCTCATCATCGACGACACCGGGTTCATCAAGAAGGGCATCACCTCGGCCGGGGTCGGCCGGCAGTACACCGGTACCTCAGGAAAGATCGACAACTGTCAGATCGGCGTGTTCGCCGCCTACGCCACCCGGTCGGGCCGGGCCCTGGTGGACCGCGAGCTCTATCTGCCCAAGGCTTGGACCTCCGACCGCGAACGGTGTCGGGCGGCGAACATCCCTGATGAGCGGGGTTTTGCGACCAAGGGTGAGCTGGCCCGGAACATCGTCCGCCGCTGCCTGGCCGCCGGCCTGCCCGCCGCCTGGGTCACCGCGGACGAGGCCTACGGACAGGACTGGCACTTCCGCCGCCTGCTCGAACAGCTCGACATCAGCTACGTCGTTGCCGTGCCCAAGTCACAGCAGATCAAGTCCTTGGCGGGCATCTGGCGCATCGACCAGCTCATCGATGAAGCACCCGATGATGCCTGGTTGCGGCTGTCCTGCGGCGATGGAGCGAAAGGCCCGCGCGTCTACGACTGGGCCGCGGCCAAGCTCCCCACCAACATCATCTTCGATCCCGACCCACCGACCCATCACCGGTGGGTAATGGCCCGTCGCAGCCTGTCCGATCCCGAAGAGGTGGCCTATTACCTGGCCTATGCACCCGTGGGTGTCGAGATCGCCGAGCTGGTCCGCGTCGCCGGCTCCCGCTGGGCGATCGAGGAATGCTTCCAAGCCGCGAAGAACGAGTGCGGCCTGGACGAGTACGAGGTCCGCCGCTACATCGGCTGGTATCGGCACATCACCCTGGCCATGCTCGCCCACGCCGTCCTGGCCGCACTCGCAGCACAAGCCCAGGGCGGCGGCGCGGCAAAGGGGGCCGCAGAAACGGATCAGCCCCCGTCCCGCTCACCGTGGCAGAAATCCGGCGACTCCTGGACGCTCTCCTGCCCCGCCCACGAGCCGACCGCGATCCCGTCATCCACGCACTGAACTGGTCCGCCTGGAGAAGACATCGCCAGGCCGTCGCCCGCCGCTGTCACTACCGAAAACGCACCTCAGGACACGAACCGCTGCTGGAGTACTAATACCCCAGCAGCCGTCCGTGTCCTGAGCTAGTGAAGGGTCTAAAAGAGCCTACGGCAGATCCCTGGTCGTGCTCGCGACGAGGCGGCCGACCTCGAAACCCTCCAGGTGGGCGGTGTGTGCCGAGGCGGCGCCAGGGACCAGCAGGTCGGCCTGGCCGCCGATGAGGTCGACGGAGGCGCGGGGGCGCTGGTCGAGGTAGACGTCGACGCGATCGACGTTCTCCGCCGTGAGCTTCAGATGGAGCGCGCCGTCGGCGGCGGCGGCCTCCGTGATCGTCACGGCGTGCGGGGTCAGACCCTGCAGGAGCCGGCCCGCGTGGTCCAGGAGATCGGTGTTGCCCTCCAGCAGGTCGCGGCGTGTCATGCGATGCAGCTCGTCGGGGACGACTCCCAGGTCCTCCACCGGCGTGCCCGAGTTCGGGCCGACCCGCAGCGTGCGGCGTATCGACACCCGCATCCCGGCCCCCTTCGGCAGGGCCGTATAGGGCGTGCCCGGGTCGTCCGCCAGGAACTCGGTCAACAGGTCGTGCGGCCAGACGTTGGCGCCGCCGGCGCCCGTGTTGTCGTCGGTGCCGAGCACGGGGCCGATGTCGTGGTCCTGGAAGCCCGCCGCGAAGATGTCCGTGGCCGAGTAGCACCGGGCGTTGGTGATGAGTACGACGGGCCCGAAGTACTGCTGCCCGATGGCGTTGGCGCCGTTCTCGGGGCTGATCGGGAAGGCGCCGGAGTAGACCGAGCCGGTCTCGACGGCCTGTTCCATGGACGGCACCCAGGGGCCCAGATCTAGTCCCGGAGCGCCCTGGAGCCGCCGGCAGATCCGCAGATTGAGCGGGGTGTTGATGAACTGCACCGGTTCGGGGTTGATCCGGCGCGGCGTCAGCGTCTGCAGGGTGAACTCGGCGGCGTGGATGTGCCCTCCGCCGTTGTCCCGGACGTCCACGATGAGACCATTCTGCGGCAGTTGCCGGATGAGCCGCACGAACTCGGCGACGAACGAGCCGGGGCTGTCAACGTTGAACGTGAAGATGCGGATGTGGCCGAACGTTCCGGACGGCGTGGTGACAGCCCGGGCCCGGAACACCTTGGGCATGGTGGTGGCGATGTCGCCCGCCCCGAGGTCCGGTAGGGGTTCGTCCGCCTCGGCGGCCCGCTCCTGGGCGACAACCAGGGGCGCGAACAGCAGCACCTTGGCCCGCTGGGTCTCATCGCCGTCGAGGTCCAGGCCTTGGAACACGGCCGTCTCCCGGTCGGCGGAGACGAACGAGGGCAGGTTCTCCACGATCTGCCAGCTCTGCCGGAGTTCCCGGGCAGTTCCGGCGAGGTCGATGTAGCTCACCGTCACCCACTCCTCCAGCGGCGGGAGATGGATGACGAGCGGCCGCACGGTCAGCGACTGCACACCCCGGCTGCGCCGGGCCGCCGTATTGCTACCGGCGAACCGGGCCGCATTGAGGTCGACGGCGTCCAGGATGGGGATGCCGTTCCAGTGGGTGATCTCGACGCCCGGCTCGAACCCCGGTGCCGAGAAGCCGCTCACCACATGGGTGACCAGGAACCGGGTGCGGTCCTGTTCCGTGCAGGACTCGACCAGGAAGGGCAGGAAGGCGATCTTGCCCCTGAAGGGGTCGGGCAGCAGGTAGTTGGTGTGCAGGTCCCGCACCGAGTGGAAGATCTCCGACATCTCCGCGTGGAACAACCACTCCCTCGGCATGGTCTGCGGTGTCTGCCGCTCCATGCGCCGGCGCAGCAGCCGCAGCCGCTGGACCGGGTTGACGGCGTGCATCGCGGTCTTCAGCGGCAGATGGACGTAGTTCTGCTCCAGCAGGACCAGGGCCTGCTCGGCGAGGAGTCGGCGGTCCTCCAGGGACAACTGGCCGGCGCCGTGCAGGAAGGCAGGCAGGGAAGCCGCACCGAGCAGGTGGTCACGTACCGGTTCCGCCGCGTTCTGGAGGAACTCGGGTGCGTTCTCATGAACCGGTTGGGTCATGGTGATGCACCAGTCCTTCGTGATGGGTGAATCTGGGTTTTGGATCGGGGGGTCGGTTCAGCCCCACTGGATGTCGGCCGTGGTCTTCAGCGGCGGGCGGTCCGCCACAGACTCGGGCACATGCAGGGTGTCGCCCTTGTGGAGGGCGGCGGGGAAGCGCACCCGAGTGCGGTCCTCGACCTCGCCGAGGGTGACCTGGAAGACCCGGAATTCGTCCAGTTCCAGCGCTTCGAGCTGGTCCAGGTTCTGGGTGAGCAGAAATGCTCTGGCCTTCAGTTCGCCGTTCTCGGTGAATGCGATGACCTTGTAGAACTCCCGGGGTATGCGCACGCCCCGGTAGACCCGGTCGTCGTCCTGGAAGACCGGCCCGCCGAAGACGCTGATTCTCAGGTCATCGACGTCGACGTCGGCGAAGACGGCGTCCTCCAGTGCGCCCCACACCCCGTTCTTGGCACTTTGATTGAAGTCGTCCATCTGCGGGGTGATATTGGTGTAGAAGAACGAGTCGGTGTTGGCCTTGCGCGCCTCCGGCAGGCTGCCCCAGAGCAGGTCGGCGCGGCGGGCGATGTGCCCCCGGTCGAGCCGGTTGGCCTGGTACAGCTCGTTGCCGACCTGCGCCGTGCCGGGCAGCCGCTGGTCCTTGACGAAGGGGATGCCGCTGCGGCTGAGCTTCTTCAGCGAGCCGCCGTCGACGTTCCAGGCCACCCAGAACGGGAAGCGCCGCTTCTTGTTCAGGGTGAGGGAGAAATGCGTGTACGGGATGACCGGCGAGCCGTCCAGGAGGGCGGCGTCCCGCGTGAGGTCGGTGTCCAGTTCCGGGGCCTCGACCCGTTCGCCGAGGAAGTGGGCGTCGTACCCGGCGATGATCTCCAGCTGCTCCGGCGCCGGCTGGCTGAGGGTGATGTCGAGCTTCTCGAACACCGATGTCGACAGGCAGGCGAGGGCGTGCTCGTCCGGATCACCGGTGCCCTCGCCGGCGAAGTGCAACCCGGCCAGCACCGGGCTCACCCGGTCGTCGCCCTCCTTGAACAGCCACACCGCGCCGGAGTCACCGCCGCTGCTGACCTCACCGTCCGCCGACGGATGGTCGGGGTCCGGACCGATCTCGAAGCACCCGATGGTCCGCTGGCCCGTTCCCCCGCCGTAGTTGATCTTCGCTATGGTGTCGACCCGACGGACGATGCCATGGGTGACCCCGGTGGAACGGCCGCTCTTGGCCACCTTGTCGCCGAGCTCGGGCTCCCCCAGCGTCCGCGGGGCGACGTCCAGTTCGAGGATCTCCGGGAGGGAGTCGCGGTCCTCGATGGTCGCCACCGCGCAGTCCCCGGCCACACCCAGGTGGGAGCGCTTGAGCACGCCCATCCGGTTGCGGTCGACGCGATTGTCGTCCCGTGTGCCGGGCTGCACGACCTCGATCCCGAGCTCGCCGAACGGCCCATGCAGCACATGCCAGTTGCTGAGCACGTACGGCGTGCCGTCCGCCCGGTCGAACACGATGCAGCCGATGGTACCGGCCGACACCGTCACCGCGCCGACGCTGGCCCCGGGCCGGATGGGATCCAGCCGGCTCTTGCGCAGCGGGCTCTCGACCTCGGCCACCATGTGGAAGCTCGGCTTGTAGGTGCGCTCGATCACATCGGTGGGCACTTCGAAGCCGTCGACGGTGATGGTGGCCGGGATCAGTTCGGTGCCCAGAGACTCCAGCACCTCCGGCTCGGCCTTGGTCGCCACGGTGAACTGCAACGCCACTTCGCCGCCCGGCTGATCGCCGGTGACCTTGCGGCCGACGCCCACTGAGGTGATGTTCGGATCCTCCAGCAGGTGCGGGCCCCGGACGCGGATGTACTGCCGCAGCGACGAGATGAGTTCATCGTCGGAGGGCGAGCCCTTCTTCGCCGAGGCCGCCTTCGACGGGGGCTTCGGTCGCGGGGTCTTCGAGGCGGTCTTCTTCGTGTTCGTGGTTCTGCTGGCCATGGGGCACGCATCCCTCCGTGGGCGAGACGGCGCAGGAGAGCCGCCGGGGCTCGGCAGGCATCGGCGTGTTTCCGCGCCGCGCGCGGTAGCGGTCCGTGGCGGCGGCGCTCACCCACTCTGCCTTTCTTGGTGGGGCGTTCGGTCGCAGCGTCGGTGGTCAAACGAAGATCGCCACGACCCTTGCGAGGGCTTGGCCGGCCGCGACTGCCTTGATGATTCCGTCGAGCCAGGGGGTGAAGTCCGCGTTCGCCGGGCAGTCCATCGCCATCTGTGGCCGGTGCGCTCTCGAGCGTGACACCCGCGGACAGTGCCAAATTAGGTTCGAAATCCTGCAGCGCCCCTGAAACCACTTGGAGCTTTTATATGAGTCAGACGTCAACCATTCCGACCACCCGCCTTCCCGGAGTTGGTGAACCCGAGAAGGGCGGTTTTTCCGCTCATGTCCATGATGGTCGAGCGGCGCGATGAGGCAAGTTGACATTGGAACCCAACACTTCTGCCACTTGACATATTCTCCCTCAGTCAACTACTTAGTCAACTACTTCTAGTGAAGCGTCAAATATTGAATTCAGGCGCAATACTGGAGGCGCAATATTGTCGATCATCTAGTACTGCAGCCGCAACGACATCAGCCACGGTGACCTGGTCCGCAACAACCCCGACCAGACCATGACCATCGACCCATGCAACCTGCAGTTCCTCTACCAGGGCAGGACCCCCTCATCGGACGGCACCCCCCGCCTGCAACTGCCGTACCGGCCGGGCGTGCTCACCCTGCAGCGCTGACCCGCCCGCTCCACGGTGATCGCGATGTGGTGCGGTCCGCCGACGCGTAGAACAGCTGTTTATGGCGTGGGCAACCCCACTTGCTGACCGATACTCACCACCTGGAGGAACCCCAGCCGCGCGTCGGCTGTCGGCTGGAGTTCCTCTCTTTCATGGACTTTCATCGTGGGTACGGACCAAGGCCCTATGACGCCACCGGGGATCCGCTTGCCGGCCGTGGTGTGCCGTGAATTCCGCAACCTTCATCCGGGTTACAGGACCGTGTCGCCCTCGCCGTCACCCTCCTCGACCCATCGTCTCCCTGCTGCGACTACGCGAGCACATCCTGACCATGAGCGAATGGTCAGGCCAGGGACATCGACCTGGCGATCGACGTGTACAACAAGGCCATCACCGACGAGGTGAGCAGCAAGCGGCACGCTGGCCGGGACTGGTACCTCATGGATACGGCCGGGCTACTCGACCAGCTCGCCGCCAAGCGCTACATCGACGACCCCAATGCCCAGCCGACGTGGTGGCAGCCCTATCGCTTGCCGCCGCAGCTGGCGGCCCTCGCTATTCCGCCGAACTCCCGCTTCCTCACCAGCGACGGCAACGAGCGCACCGACGAAGGCCTGTCCTCCCTCGGCGGCGTCCACCCCACCACCGTCGGGTACGGCATCATCGCCCAGGAACTGGTCAACGTCATGCGCCTGGCACGCGTCGAGTTCCGCCATCCGGACGGCACGGTACGACCGGACCCGGTCCGCTGACCGTCGCGTACGGGAAACGCCGTCGGGCGGCCCGCTGGAAGTGAGGGACGGCTGGCCGCCCTGCACGGACAGGTCGCGGGCATCCTCCACGTCGGCGCCTATTTCTCTCCCGCCTCACGCTCGATTGCGGCGCATGTCGTAACCGAGCTCGACAAACGCAGAACTCATTACTTTTCCCATCAATCGAGATTTTTACCGTTCAATTCTCGCCCTGTAACCAACGGATCCGCACACCCCGAGGGGCTCGATCGAGTCGCACATCGCATCCGGCTCCCTCAGACTGAAACAGGTGCCCCAGCGCTGTCAAAGCGTCCTGAGCAGGAGTGAATCGGCGTCCGGGCACCGTCCGGCCTGTAGGCCGCTCCCGCAATCTCGGCGGATCCCGGACTCGACAAAGGGAGCTGACATGCCCGTCGAACTCAATGACACAGTGCCGTTGTCGTGGAAGAACGCCACCGGCGACAACGAGACCATGCTGCAGAACCTGCAGGCGAACATCCTGAAGGGCCATGTCCGCGACCGTCTGCACATCCTCCTCCTGCAATTCGCCGAGGGCCCAGAGGGCGCCGCGGAGGCCCGGGCGTTCCTGGCCGGACTGGTCCCGCTGATGAAGTCGGCCAAGACGGCGCTCGAAGAAGTGGAAGCCTTCAAACAGCACGGTTCGAAGGGCACGCCCTATGTGGGCGTGGGGCTGACGAACGCGGGCTACGGCAGGCTGGGCCTGACGAGTGCGGTGCCCTCTGACCCTGTCTTCCAGCGGGGAATGCGACACCCCGATTCCCTGACCAATCTGAAAGACCCTGATCCCACACAGTGGGAGGCCGGTTACCAGCAGGAAATCCACGCCGTCGTCCTGGTCGGCGACGCCGACTCATCTCCTGCCGACGCCCGGCTCGCCGAGGTCGAGGCGCTGCTGACCGGTTCAATCACCGTGCTCGCCAGGGAGACCGGCAAGACCCAGCACGATGCCGCGGGCCGGGGGATCGAGCACTTCGGGTATGTCGACGGGCGCAGCCTGCCGCTGTTCCTCACCGAGGACCTGGATGCGGAGCGTGACACGCTGGACGGAACCTCCGTGTGGAATCCGTTCCTGCCGCTGGGGCGGGTACTGGTCACAGACCCGGCTGCCCCCAACCCCGGCACGGACTTCGGCAGCTACTTCGTGCTGCGCAAGCTGGAGCAGAACGTACGAGCCTTCAAGGCGGCCGAGGAAGCGCTCGCCACTGCGCTGAAGCTCGACAACAACGACCGCGAGCGCGCCGGTGCCATGCTCGTCGGCCGCTTCCGGGACGGCACCCCACTCACCCTCCAGGCCGAGGACGGAGCGGACAAGCCGGTGATGAACGACTTCACCTACGCCAGCGACACCGTCGCCCACAAGTGCCCGTTCCAGGCACACATCCGCAAGACCAACCCCCGCGGGTCAGGCGGCTTCGAAACACCGGACGAGGAGAAGCTGCACCTGCTGGCGCGGCGTGGGCAGACCTACGGAGAACGTACCGAGGGCGACGAGCCCGAGAGCGGCGTCGGTCTGCTGTTCATGGCCTTCAACTCCGAGCTCGGTCAGCAGTTCGAGTTCATGCAGCGGATGTGGGCCAACAACTCCGGATTCCCCAAGCACGACGCCGCCGCCCAGCCCGGGCTCGACGCGGTGATCGGTCAGGGCGACCGGCCCTCGCAGACTTGGCCTAGGGCCTGGGGAAACGACGAGACTCAGGAAGTCCCCGCTCCTGTGCAGGCCGTGACCATGAAGGGTGGCGAGTACTTCTTCATGCCCTCGCTGCCGTTCCTGCGCAGCCTGTGATCGCCGCGCGTCCGTCCTACAGCGGCAACGTCACGCCCGGTCGCGGAAGGGGCCACCACCATCCCGATCGGACAGAGCCCGCACAGCGGGGCGGCGAGCCTCGGCCGAACGCGGTCGCCGAAGGAACCTACGGTGTGGCGGTGAGCCCCGACCCGGGCCGGGTGTACGTGACCCACTGCCCCTTCGACAGCGTGCCGGTGATGGATCCCGGACGAGAATGCATGGCCGGGACGATCCCGGTCGGTGGCGCAACCCGGGGCCTGGCGGCCAGCCCGTACGGGACCCGCCTGTGCGTGACCAACTTCTTCGCCGGCACCGTGTCGGTGATCAGGCTGTGACGCGCTCCCGCCCCGCGCGGGGCGGTGTCGTCGAGCGCATTGCGTGGTGCGTCGCGTCGCTCTCGTCCCGCCAGGCGATCGTCGTAAAGGCGCCTTCGTAGAACTCCAGGCACGTGCGCAGGTGCTCGAGGAAGGCGACGCGAAGGCGGCTGGTGTAGTGGTCGCAGAGAGCCTCCGCCGAGGTGCCGGCCGCGGCGGCGTCGACTACCGCTGCGGCCAGAATCGCCGTACGCGACTACCGCTGCGGCCAGAATCGCCGTACGCAGCGCCTGCGCGGTACCAGTGCCGCTGAGCGGGTCACAGCGCAGCGCACCCGTCCCGACGATGAGACGCCCGCCGCCCGCCGTGGGCGGCACGGCCGGGGCGAGGTGGATTCTGGGCGCGGCCGGCAGGGCCACGGCGGTCCGCGGAGGGCGACGCGGCCGGGAGTCAAGGGGGGACTGGGCCAGCATCTTCGCCAGCAGTCCGGCCGGGTCGGCGGCCGGCCCCGGGACCATGGCCTGCACCAGACAGTCGCCGTGGCCGAGCGGCGTGAGGTGGAGCCACCCCAGCTCCGCGCAGTCCAATCGTGCGGTGGTCCCGTCGTGCTCCCGCCGCAGCGGAGCGGTGCCGGCCAGCAGCCGCCGTCGCCCGGCCTGCCAGTACCTGGCCTCGCCGCCAACGGCGGCCGCGGCCACTGTCCATGCGGGAGTGTCGGTGGACGGGTCGCTGATTGCGAGCCGTTCCCGCATCCGGGTGGTCAGCTGGGCACCATCCACCACCCGCGCCCGTTGCGCGAACCGCATGGGCTGGGACCCGGTCCCCCATCGCACCTGACGATGACTCAACGGCCAGCCGCCGTCGAGGAGTTACTCGCCCCAGAGCGAGTCGAGCAGTTCGAGGGCCGGCCCGGTCAGCAGCAGTGGCCGGGAATCCGTGTCCGCGGGGGGTGGGGGCAGCTGGATGCTGTGCCCGCGGGCGGCCAGCAGCCGGGCACAGGTCAGCTCCGCCAGCCCCGATCCGGCGATCCTGACCAGCTCACCCGTCGCCCTGCCCGCCCGTCGGCGTGCCGGTGAGCCGGGAGGCGCCTGCATCGGTGTGGGCGAGCGCGGCCAGCAGGTCAGCGGCCTCGGCCTGATGCCGGATGACCATCGACCGGACCGCCGGTTCGCCGAGCGAGCCGATGGCTTCTCGGGCCCGGGAGGCCGCCGCGGCGGCCTCCCGGACAAGCTGCCCGTTGGCGGCTGCCGTCGCACGGTCGGCCCCGTCGGCGCGTTCGACCGGGCTCGGCAGGGTGAAGCGCGGGCCCACTCCGCGGCTCGCGAGCATGCGGTTGATCTCGTGGATGTTGGTCATCATCTGCCGGGCCCGTCCCATGAGCACGCCGCCGGCCTTGTCCTGCCGTTGCAAAGACGCCTGGAGCGCGCCGATGACCATCGCGTAGTACTGGTCGCTGAGGTCGAGCAACTGCGCGTCCTGCCGGTCGGATTGGCGGTCCAGCGGATGCAGTACTGCTCCTGGGTGAGGCCCGCCAGGTGTTTTTGGACGGCCCGGAAGCGGCGGTAGTGGTCCCCGCCTCGTCGATGATGAGCTTGATCAGATGCGTGAGCCGGTCACCTTCGGGGAACCGAGCCAGTTGGTTGACGACGGACGCGTGCAGCTGGACGTACATGCCGTCGATGGTGGTGGGGCCGGGGTCGTTCGGGTTCGCGCCGGATGTCTGGCTCGGGGCCTCCACGTCGACGAACCATTGCAGCCGCTCCGGGGTGAGCCGCTCCAGCCGTACCACGTGATCGGTACGCCGCTTGATGACCCTGGCGCGGGTGAGGGCGCGCGCGCGGCCCAGCATGCCGAGTGCTTCGTTGACCCAGCGCAGGTGACGCATCTCGTCGACCGCGACGGAAGAGATCTCCTGTCCTGCCGCGAACGTCCGCCGGGTGAGTTCGTCCGCGCTGGGGGCCGGCATCAGGGGTGCGTTCAGCGAGTAGTGCGCGTACAGGTATTCCACGCACAGCGCATGTTCCACCCCGGCCAGGGTGGTCAGCTCGTCGGCGACTTCCTCGGGACTCATGAGGTCTTTGGGCGCGATGGCGGGCAGTGGCACGGGCCGTGCGGTACTCGGCTCCGCCTGTTCGCGGTCGCCGAGGACCACGGGCAGGACGTTCCAGTCGCTGATCAGCTCCGGATAACCTCCGTCCGGTCGGCCAGGTCCCGGGGCCGTACACGACACCTGCCGCCGGTGTGAAGCGCAGGCGCAACTCCGGAAGACCCGGGTTGGGTCTGAGCAGTTGCACCGAGCCCAGCGGCAGGCCACTGCCAGGCGGCACGAGCGGGTTCTCCGCGTGCTGCGGTGAGGTGCCGACCACTGCATGTCGGTGGTGACCGTCGCCGGCCACCTCGACCCGTGCCTCGATGCGGTCCCGGGCTGCTGTGTGAGGTGGTACGCCTTGAGGTTGGCGACGGAGACCTCCCAGCGGACGTCCGCCGGGCTGAGACCTGACGCGTGCAGTTCCCGCTCCGTCACCGGCCCCTACCGAGCCGGCCGTCGATGGTCCAGCTGCCGTGAAGCTCGAAGAAGGGGCAAAGCGGTCGCCAGCCGGCCTCATCCTTGAACTGCACGTACTCCGGCATACGCTCGGTCACCGTCCCGTCGGCGGCGACATCCAAGGTCAGGTCGGGCACGACGGTGGTCTTCCCCGTTCCACGCGGCCTGAGGTCGCTGGGCCCCCAGCGATAGTTGTCGCACGGCACGGAGGAGGGGCCCAGTCGGGCGAAGGCCAACGGCGTATGAAGCCAGAGTCGTTCGATCACTGGCTACTCCCTGGGGTCGTCACGGACAGGGGGACGCGGGGCGCGGCCCGCCCCAGTTCGGTAACACAGAGTAATATTCGATTACGCATGGCTATCGGACGCGGCTGTGACCGTGCGTGTCACGGATCCCGATGCGTTCACAGGAAGCCACTCGGCAGTGTTCTGGTCGGCTTCCTGACGGACGGCGGGAGCGCTGGCCGACCGCCTTCATCTGCCGGGGCGTCCGCCTTGGCCAACCTCGGCGTCTCACGGCATCTCCGGCTCTCGGACCGAGGGCCACGTGTGGTGTAACGCCGGGCTGACGTGTCGGTTGGCATGTCCCGCTGCCCCGCCCGCGGCGAGGAGGTCGGCTGCAACACCGCGGCCAACGACCATGGCGACTCCCACGCCTGGTCCATGAGCTGTTGAACCGTCTGGCCGACGGGGCCGGCCCCTGCCGGCCGCGGCAGGCCGTGTGCGGCGTTCGGCAGGGGGCGAATGCATCCCCCTGCGGCTGACCGTGATGACAGCCTGCCGCGCATCGGTGGTGAGGACGCATCCGGGAATGGAGGTGTCGTGAGGGTCCGCGCTCTTCCCACCCAAGCGGGGTCAAAGCGCCCGCCCGGTAGCGCCGTCAGTGCGGGTGAAGTTCGATGGAAGTGTTCGGGCGAGCCCACGAAGGCGCTGGTGATCACGTCACCAATCGTCGGCCGGGTCGAAGAGGCTGACCGCGGCGATGCTCTGGAGGACGCCGAGGTCGCTGCTCACCGTGGCGTTGGTGTGGGCGGCAAACGAACCGCCCATTGTCGAGGATTGTCAGCACACCCGGCCCTGGCATCCGAATCCCGTGMCATTGGGGGGCGGATCTCGTCCGTCCGGGGTGGGCCGTCGCAGCCGAAGACCCGGTCGATGAACCAGCCTCCGCCCACCGCCCGCCGTCGGTCCAGGCGATGGCGTAGTCCCCCTTCTTCAGCAGCGAGCGTCACGGCCGGATCCCGATGGAAGGCCTCATTGGGGTCGACGGCGATCTCAGCGCCCCGCTTCTCCCCGTCAGGGCTGAACTGCTGGGCGCAGATGCGCTTTTGCTCGCGGCCGCCTGTCCAGAAGACYAGGCAGCCACCGTCGATCATACGGGGGACGGTGGGTGGGAACTCGGGATCGGCGGAGTCGGTG
>NZ_NGFN01000172.1 GCF_002148965.1 Streptomyces swartbergensis
GGGCGGCGGCGGTGCCGACCGCCACAGCGGAACGGGGCAGCAGCGCCGCGTCGCCCAGCGCCTCCCGGGCCCGTGCGTGGGAGTCCGGGTCGGTGATGATCACGCCGTCGACCAGTTCCGGGCGGGCGGCCAGCACGCGCGCGTGGTCGGCCGGGTCGACGGCCTGGGCGAGGTAGCGCCAGCCGGGCAGCGCGGGGATGCCGTGCTCGCCGAGGAACTCGACCGTCGCCAACACGTCCGGGCCGGGCGGCAGCAGCCCGCCGTCACCGAGCGCGCCGAGGATCCGGGAGTCGTCGGCTGCGGCCGTACGCAGGTCGAACAGCTGCCGTTCGGCGGAGGAGACGGCGTCGTCGAGTAGTTCACGCAGGTCGTCGGCGAAGCGGTCGAGTTCCTCGGGGCTGAGTCCCTGCTCGTCCGGGACGGGCCGGGTGGCCGGTTCGCTGTCCGTGCCGTGGCGGGGCTGCGGGATACCGGGGCGGGTCTCGGAGGTCAGGCTGAGCAGTTCCGCGAGCCGCTCCTCCCCCGCCAGCGCCTCGGCGGTGCGGCGCTCGGCCTCGTACGACCGCTCGGCCGCCGTCGCCGCGTCCGCCGCGCGGGCCGCGGTCAGTTCCGCGCGGTTCTCGGCGGCGGCGGCCTCGCGCGCGTGCTCGGTGGCCCGGCGGGATGCCTCGCGGGCCGAGTCCCAGGCGGCGACGGCGGTCTTCTCGGCGTCGCTGGCGGCGAGGGCCGCGCGGGCCGGGTCGGCGTCGGGCGCGCTGTCGTCGAGCCAGCCGGCCCGGACCGCCTCGGCGGTCTCCTGCTCGACCTCGGCGAGGCGCTGCTTGAGGTGCCCGATCTCGCTGCGGGCGCGCTGCGCCTGTGTGGCGGCGGCGGTGGAGTCCCGGTAGGCCGCGTCGCTGACCTCTTGGAGGGCGGCGGAGCGCTCCTCCTCCTCGTTGGCGTGGTTCTCCGCCTTCTCCGCGGCCGCGTGCAGGGCCCGTACGAGGTCCACGGCGGCCTTGGAGCGGGCGGCCAGCGCCGGGGCGGCGTCGCGCTCCGCCTCCTGGATCGCGGCGGACACGCGGGCGACGCGGTCGGCGGCTGCGCGGTGGCGCAGTACGGCCTCGGCGGCCTGCCACGCGGAGTACAGCGTCCGGGCGTCGGCGAGTTCGCGTTTCTGCGCGGCGGCGGACTTCTCGGCCGCGGCGAGCGCCAGCGAGGCGTGCCGGTAGGCGAGTTCGGCGGAGATCAGCGCGCTGCGCTCGCGGGCCGCCTCGGCGTGTGTGACGGCGTACGCGGCGGCGGTGACCCGCTGGGCCAGGTCGGCGGCCCGGACCCGCTCCTGCACGCCGCGCGCGGACAGCCTGCGCGCCAGGGTCCGCGTCCGGCGCTCGGCTGCGGCGTGGATGTCACGCGCGCGGGAGCGGGCCTCGGCGGCCTCGACGATCCGCCCGAGCAGGTCGACGGATCCGGCGGTGAAGTCGCGTTCGGCGATCAGCTCGGCGCGCCGGCCCAGCTTGTTGCCGAAGCCGCTGACCAGGTCGGCGAGCCCGTCGGTGTCACGGGTGTCGGTGACGGCGCGCAGCAGCAGGTCGGTGAAGTCGGAGTCCTTCTTGACCGCGAAGAGACCGGCGGCCTCGCCCTCGTCGGCGTTCATCTCCCGCTGGTAGCGGAAGAGTTCGGGGTCGAGTCCCAGGTCGCCGAGGTGCTCGATCCAGCGGTCGTGGATCTCCTCCCAGTGCACCTCCAGGTGCGGGTACGTCTTGCCCGCCTCCATGAGGGCGTCGCGGAAACCCTTCATCGTGCGGCGCCGGCCACGCGCGCCCGACTGGCCCTCGACCGGGGCCCGTACGGCGGTGGACTCGGCCACGGGGAGGTTGTCGAGGCTCAGTCCGGGCCCGGGGCGGAAGGAGTACCAGGCTTCGGCGAACTTCCGCGGGTCGTTGGAGACCTGCCGCCCGCGCCACTCGCTGACCTTGCCCACGACGACGCACTCGCCGGTCAGCACGTGCTGCCACTCCAGCGCGACATGGCCGCAGTCGTCGGCGAGCAGGAACTTGCGCAGCACACCGGAGCTGGCGCCGCCGAGCGTGTTCCGGTGGCCCGGCAGCATCACCGAGAAGATCAGCTTGAGCAGCACCGACTTGCCGCCGCCGTTCTCCAGGAAGAGCACGCCCGCGGGCGCGGGCCGGCGCGGCGGGCCGACGGGCTCCTCCTCGAAGAACTCCGCCTGTGTGGGCGCGGGGTCGGGCACGATCTCGCCCACACCCCGCAGGTCGAGCACGGTGTCGGCGTAGCGCGCACCGGCCGGCCCGATGGAGTAGAGGCGGACCCGGGACAGCTCGTACATGGCGGACTCTCGTAAGGCTTCGTGTGGTGGGGAGTTCAGGAGGAGTGGAACGGCAGCCCGGCGTCGGCGACCAGCTCCAGGTCGTCGCTCTCCTCGGGGGGCAGCAGCGTCGGCGTGCCGTCGGTGACCGGGACGACGCCCAGCTCCAGCAGCTCGGCCATGGCGGCGCTGCCGGCCATGTCGCGGACCTGGAGCTGGTAGCGGGCGGTCGTGCGGTACGTGCCGCCGTTGTCGTCACCGGTGCGCTGGAGGAATCCGGAGTCGGTGAGGAACGCGACGGCCTTGGCGACGATGCCGGTGGTCGAACCGGCGAGCCGGCGCGCGTCCTTGGTGGCGCCGGTCGCGCTGCGCCGGACCCAGATCCGCCAGGCGGCCTCCAGACCGGGCGCGTCGGTCGCCGGGTCGGTGTTCTCGCCCTGTTCGGCGGCGCGCTCCTCCAGCCGGCGGCAGGCCTGGCGTACGAAGGCGTCGACGCCGTTGACCGTGACGCGGCCGATGTAGCCGTCGTCGGCGAGGTCCTCGGGGCGCGGGAACGCCATGGCGGCGACGGCGAGGTGGGCCAGCCCGTGCAGGAACCGGTCACCGCCGTCGGCGGACGTACGACGCGCGTAGTCGCCCATGCGGACGGCGAACACCGAGTCCTCGGCAGCGGTCACGGCCATGCCCGCGCGCGGGGACACCTCCAGCACGATCAGTCCCAGTCCGGTCGCCACCGCGTCGGCGAGCCGCGCGAACGGCGGGTCCTCGCGGTAGCGCCGCAGCAGGTCCGCGTACTCCTGGTCGCGCGCGGGCTGAAGCTTGGGCTGCAACCCGAAGGAAACGAGCCGCGCCGCGTCGGCGGCGTCGGCGGGGGTGACGGCGGCGGTGGCCGCGGGGGCCGTCCCCTCCGGCTCACTCCACTCGACGTGCTCGCTCACGGCTTGAACTCCTCGGTCTCGAAAACAGGGTGAAGGCCGTCCCCCTCAGGGGCGCGGGGCTGTGACATGTGCGGCTCCGCCGCGCGGTCGCGACCGGCCACAACGGAGCCGCACCCGCCCACCGGCGAACACATCACGCGGCCTCCGTCCGATCCGCCGCCATCCCCGCCGCGTCCAGCAGCGCCGTGCCGACGATCAGATCCGCCCCGCCGAACTCCGGATCATCGAGCTCGGTCCCGTCGTCCACGGCGAACAGCAACTTCTGCTCGCCCTGGCGGTAGGCCGTACCGACCGGAGGGCTCGCGGCATGCACCGCCAGCAGGGCCACCAGATACGGCAGCTCGGGATCCTGCCGCCGGGCCTCGGCCAGCAACCCGGACAACCGGCGCGGCGCGTCCGCCGGCAGGTCGAGCAGCTCCTGCGCGGCCGCCATCTGCTCCTCGCTGAACCGGCTGTCGTCGGGCGTGGCGATGAGGTCCGGCTCGGGCATCTCCGCGCCCAGATGCTCCCGCTCCACCGGCGGCGTCAGCAGTATGTCGACGAGGTCCCCGACCCGGACGGACACCGGCGTACGCAACCCGGTGCCGCGCCCGAAGAAGGCGTCCGTGACCCGTACGGCCTGCTCCAGCGGCAGCGGCAGGACGGGCGAGACGAGATGTCCGTACAGGTCGATCCCCGACGTCGTCATCGGCGTGGCGAAGGCCTGCCGGTCCTGCTCGGCGCGGAACAGCGGCCCGGCCTCCAGCAGCCGGGACTGCAACTGCGTGTGCCGCCGGATGCAGTCCTTGACGATGTCGACGAGCTCGGCGGCGCGGCGCTTGTGCTCGGGGTCCTCGGACTCGTCGCGGGCCTTGCGGATGTTGGTGAGGATCGCGTTCTCGTGGCGGTAGCGGTCGGCCACGTGCTCCAGGGCTTCGGCGATCATGTCGGGCACGGTGGTGAGCCAGTCCACCGCGCGGACGTTGCGCCGGGTCGCGTCGAGGGCGCGGCGCAGGGTCTCCGAGTACTGGACGGTGCGGTAGCGGGCCTGTTCGGCCGCGAGCTGGGCGTCGGCGAGCCGGCCGCGGCTGATCAGCACCTCAAGCTTCACCTCGGCGGCGATCTGCGCGCTGGTGACGTCCGTGTCGAGGGCGCCGACGAGGACGTTGACCGCCTCGTCCGTCGTCCGCAGGTAGACCGTGCCGCCCGGTCCCGGGACCTCCTCGATCAGCTTGAAGTCGTAGTCACGGCGCACATATGTGCCGTCCGCCCCGAACGTGCCGTACACCGCGCGGAAGCCGCGGTCGACGCTGCCGACGTTGATGAGGTTCTCCAGGACCCAGCGGGCCACCCGCTCGTGCTCGGCGGCGGGGCGCTGCGGGGCCTGGGCGGCGATGCGCGGGATGAGGCGGGCGACGATTTGGTCGTGGTCCGCGCCCGTGTCGAAGTCCATGTTCAGCGTGACGAGGTCGATGGCCGCGAGGGCGACCTCCGCCATGCCGTACACCGAGTACTCACCGGCGAGGTTGGCCTTGCGCGCGTCGAGGTCGTGCAGCGGCGCGGTGCAGGCGAGCGCGCGCAGGCGCCGCGCCAGGCCTTCGTCGGCGGCCGGCCCCAGGGCGGGGCGCGGCCCCGCGCTGAGCTGGGGCGGAACGCTGTCCGTCGATGCAGGCGAAGTCACGGTGCACAGACTAGGTCCTGGGTCTGACAACGACCCAAACGACGCGGGTACGCCCCGGCGGCAGGGGGCTTCCGACGCCGCTCGGGCCCCTCAGCCGTCCTCGCCGACCCGCCGCCGGTACACCTCGACGACCCGTTCCAGCGAGTCGTCGAGGTACCCGGCGAGCAGGTCCTCGGCCTTCCTCCGGTCCCCCGCCTCAAGAGCCTGAAGAATTGCGACATTTCGCGCGATGTATGGTTCGTGCAGCCGCTGTGGCTCGTCCACCACATGGAAGGCCAGGCGCAGTTCGGCGAAAACGCTCCGCATCAACTCCTCGGTTCGCTCGCTCGCGGCGAGAGCGACCAGTTCCCGGTGGAAGTGGATGTTGGCCGTACCCACACCCTTCCAGTCGCCCTCCCGGGCCGCCCGCCGCCCTTCCTCCACGGCACCGGCGAGCCCGTCGAGGCCGTACGGCGGCTCGCCGAGACCACGCACGACGGCGCACTCGACGAGCCGCCGGGTGCGGTAGATGTCCTCCACGTCGTCGACGGTCAGGACCCGGACGAAGACGCCCCGGTTCAGCTCGTGGACGAGCAGGCGTTCGTGCGTGAGCAGCCGGAACGCCTCGCGCAGCGTGTTGCGGGAGACGCCGAGCGCACCGCCGATGCTGTCCTCCGAGAGCCGGGTGCCGGGCGGGAAGTAGCCCTCGGCGATCCGGCTTCTGAGGATGTCCGAGACGCGTTCGGCGGTGCTGGTGCGCCCCAGGAGTGCCCGGTCGTCGGAGAGGTCCCTCAACTGCTCTGCCATGCCGGGATTCAATCGCAGATTACAAGAACGAAACAACATGGGTATTGAGGGATCGTTGAACAATCCTCTACGGTGCTACGCACGGCGTCGCTCTCTCGGCCCGGCGCCGACCGCTTCCGCACGGCACGGCTCACTCCGAAGCACCCTCCGTCCCTCCTTCTGCGAGGTGCCCATGAGCACGACCCCTCCACCGCAAGCCCTGACCGACGACACTCGCCCGGCGACCGCTGACCACACCTCGGACGACGGGGCGCTGGGCTGGCTGCGCGCCCTGGGTCCGCGCGGCCGCCGCGCGTTCGCCGGTGCCTTCGGCGGCTATGCCCTGGACTCGTACGACTACTTCACGCTGCCGCTGAGCATGGTCGCGCTGTCCGCGTACTTCGGCCTGAACAGCGGCCAGACCGGCCTCTTCACGACGGTCACCCTGGTGGTCTCCGCGGTCGGCGGCGCCCTCGCGGGCGTCCTCGCCGACCGCATCGGCCGGGTCAAGGCCCTGATGATCACGGTCATCACGTACGCGGTCTTCACCGTCGCCTGCGGCTTCGCGCCCAACTACGAGACACTGCTGGTCTTCCGCGCCCTCCAGGGCCTCGGTTTCGGCGGCGAGTGGGCGGTCGGCGCGATCCTGGTCGCCGAGTACGCGAGCGCCAAGCACCGGGGCCGCACGCTCGGCGCGATCCAGAGCTCCTGGGCTGTGGGCTGGGGCATGGCCGTGATCGCCTACACCGTCATCTTCTCGGTGGCCGGCGACGATCTGGCCTGGCGCATCATGTTCTGGACCGGGGCGCTGCCCGCGCTGCTCGTCATCTGGGTGCGGCGCAGTGTGCACGACGCGCCGGAGGCGACCGCCGCTCGTGAACAGAGCGCCGAGAAGGGTTCGTTCAAGGCGATCTTCAAGCCCGGCCTGCTGCGGACGACAGTCTTCGCGGTGCTGCTCTCGACCGGCGTCCAGGGCGGCTACTACACGCTGGCCACCTGGGTGCCGACCTACCTCAAGTCCGAGCGCGACCTGTCGGTCGTCGGCACCGGCGGCTATCTGACGTTCCTGATATCGGGCGCCTTCATCGGCTACCTGACGGGCGGTTACCTCACTGACAAGCTGGGCCGGCGGCGCAACATCTGGCTCTTCGCCCTGCTGTCGGCCATCTGCATCCTGGCGTACGCCAACATCCCGAGCGGCGCCAACACCCTGATCCTGGTGCTCGGTTTCCCGCTCGGGTTCTGCATGTCGGCGATCTTCAGCGGCTTCGGCTCGTACCTGAGCGAGCTGTACCCGACGGCGGTGCGCGGCACGGGGCAGGGCTTCACGTACAACACCGGGCGGGCGGTGGGTGCGGTCTTCCCGACGACGGTCGGTTTCCTGGCCGACAGCTGGGGCGTGGGCGGCGCGCTGGTCTTCGGGGCGATCGGCTACGGCATCGCGGCGCTGGCGCTGCTCGGGCTGCCGGAGACGCGTGGGAAGGAGCTCACATGAACCGCACGACCGAGACCGGGGACCGTCCCGTCGTCCTCCTCGACGAGCACGCGCGCGCGTGGAGCCCGGAAACGGCCCGCGCCCGCTTCCGGGAGGGTCTGACGGGCCCCACGGCCGGGGTCGCGGCGGGACACACCCAGGTCAACCTGATCTCGGTGCCCGCCGACTGGGCCTACGACATGCTGTTGTTCTGCCAGCGCAACCCCAAGCCCTGCCCGGTCCTCGACGTCACGGACGCGGGGTCCTGGACCACCGTGCTCGCCGACGGCGCGGACCTGCGCACCGACCTGCCGCGCTACCGGGTGTGGCGGGAGGGCGAGCTGGTGGACGAGCCTACGGACGTGCGGGCGTACTGGCGGGACGACCTGGTGTCGTTCCTGATCGGGTGCAGCTTCACGTTCGAGTGGGCACTGAGCGAGGCGGGCGTTCCGATCCGCCACGTCGAGCAGGGCCGCAACGTCCCGATGTACGTCACCGGCCGGCAGTGCCGTCCGGCGGGGCGGCTGCACGGGCCGCTGGTGGTGTCCATGCGGCCGGTGCCGCCGGAGCACCTGGCGGCGGCGATCCGGGAGAGCAGTCTGCTGCCGGCGGTGCACGGCAGCCCCGTGCACTGCGGCGATCCCTCGGGGCTGGGCATCGACGACCTCGGTCGCCCCGACTTCGGCGACCCGGTGGACGCCGAGCCGGACGACATCCCGGTGTTCTGGGCCTGCGGGGTGACCCCGCAGGCGGCCGTGATGGCCTCGCGCCCGCCGTTCGCCCTCACGCACGCCCCGGGGCAGATGTTCCTCACCGACGCCCGCGACGAGCAGTACCGCGTGGCCTGACAGGAGACACTGGATTCATGGCCTGCATCGATCTGAACGCCGACCTCGGCGAGGGCTTCGGCCGCTGGCGGCTCACCGACGACGAACGGCTGCTGTCGGTCGTCACCAGCGCCAACGTGGCGTGCGGCTTCCACGCCGGGGACCCGGTCACCATGCGCCGGGTGTGCGAGCTGGCGGCCGAGCGCGGCGTCCGGATCGGCGCCCAGGTGTCCTACCGGGACCTGGCCGGGTTCGGGCGGCGCGCGATGGACGTGCCGTCCGCCGAGCTGGCGGCCGAGGTGGCCTACCAGATCGGCGCCCTGGAGGTCTTCGCCCGCGCGGCGGGCGCCGGCGTGGCCTACGTGAAACCGCACGGCGCGCTCTACAACCGGGTCGTGCACGACGAGGAGCAGGCCGCCGCGGTCGTCGACGGCGTGCTCCTCGCCGACGCCACCCTGCCCGTGCTGGGCCTGCCCGGCTCGCGCCTGCTGGAGCTGGCCGGGAAGGCCGGACTGCCGGTCGTCACGGAGGCGTTCGCGGACCGGGCGTACACCGACGCGGGCACGCTCGTGCCGCGCACCCTGGAGGGCGCCGTGGTCACCGACCCCGACACCGTCGTGGAGCGGTCGCTGGGCCTGGCCCGCTCCGGCGAGGTCGTCTCCCACTCGGGGACACGGATCGAGGTACGCGCGCGTTCCCTGTGCCTGCACGGCGACACGCCCGGAGCGGTGGAGCTGGCCCGCCGCGTGCGGGAGCGGCTGGAGGCGTCGGGGGTCCGGGTGGAGGCCTTCGCATGAGGGTCCTGCCGGTGGGCGAGGACGCCCTGCTCGTCGAGGTCTCCTCGGGCGACGAGGCCCAGGCCCTGCACGCCGAGTTGCTGCGACGCCGCGCGGAGGGCTCACTGTCCGCCCGCGAGATCGTGCCCGCGGCCCGCACGGTCCTCCTCGACGGCCTCGACGCCCCCGCCCTCGTGGCCGCCGAACTGACCGCCGCCGAACTGCCGCCCGCTCCCCCACGCGCGGGTGAGGCGGTCGAGATCCCGGTGCGCTACGACGGCCCGGACTTGGCCGACGTCGCCGCACACTGGGGCGTGCCCGAGCGGGAGGTCGCCCGCATTCACGCGCAGACGGACTTCCGGGTCGCCTTCTGCGGCTTCGCCCCCGGCTTCGGCTACCTCACCGGCCTGCCGCCGCGCTACGACGTGCCGCGCCGGGCCACCCCGCGCACGGCCGTTCCGGCGGGTTCGGTGGCGCTGGCGGGTCCGTACACGGGCGTGTACCCGCGTTCGTCGCCAGGCGGCTGGCAGCTGATCGGCACGACGGACGCCGTCCTGTGGGACCACACGCGCGTGCCGGCCGCGCTGCTGTCGCCGGGCACGCGTGTGCGGTTCGTCCCCGTCGAGCCGGTGGGGCACTCGTGACCGACCGCGCGCTCGCCGTCGTCCGGGCCGGGGCCCTGACCACCGTGCAGGACCTGGGACGCCCCGGGCACGCCCACCTCGGGGTGCCCCGCTCCGGGGCGCTGGACCGGCCCGCGGCGGACCTCGTCAACCGGCTGGTCGGCAATCCGCCCGCGGCGGCCGTGCTGGAGACGACCCTCAACGGCTGTGCCGTACGCCCCCGTACGACCGTCACCGTGGCCGTGGCGGGCGCCCCCTGCCGGGTCACGGTGGACGGACGGCCCGTCGCCTGGGACGCGCCGGTGCACGTGCCCGCGGGGGCGCTGCTGGACGTCGGACCCGCCGTGTCGGGCGTACGCAGCTATGTGGGCGTCTGTGGGGGCATCACCGTCGAGCGGGTGCTCGGCAGCCGCTCGACGGACCTGCTGTCGGGGCTCGGCCCGCCCCCTCTCACGGACGGCACGGTGCTGCCCCTGGGCCGGCCGACGGGCGCGCACGCGCGCGTGGACGTCGCCCCGCAGCCCGCGCCACCGGCCGAGCTGGTCCTGCGGGTGACACTCGGCCCGCGCGACGGCTGGTTCACGCCGGAGGCCGTACGCGCTTTCGTCTCACGTCCCTACCGGGTGTCCCCCGCGAGCAACCGCATCGGGCTGCGCACGGAAGGACCCGCCCTGGAGCGGGCCCGGCCCGGGGAACTCCCCAGCGAGGGCATGGTGCTGGGCGCGGTCCAGGTCCCGCCCGACGGCCGGCCGGTGGTGTTCCTCGCCGACCACCCGACCACCGGGGGCTACCCGGTGATCGCGGTGGTCCGCGCCGCCGACCTTCCGGCAGTCGCCCAGGCGGTTCCGGGCACGCCGGTCCGCTTCGTGGCCGTACGGCGCCGCTGAACCGGCCGGACCGCGTAGGTCACTGCCGACCTGTCAGGCCGCGTCCGGCTGCTCCGCCACCGACAGGGCGGCGAGCGCGGCGGACACGGCCGCGGAGGTCCGTAGATCGAGCCGGGCGCTCGTGCCCCGGGCGCGGTGCCGGAGCTCGTCGGCGGCGAGTGTCAGGAGCTGGGGCAGCAGGTCGGTGCACCGGCGGGCCACCCAGCCGGTGCCCGCCGTGGCCAGCCACCGCAGGCTCGCCGACCTGGTCGGGCCGGGGAACTCGGGTTCGGGCGAGGGTGCGGGCCCCGTCGCGAGGCCGTGTTCCGCGAGCAGCGCGTGGAAGCGCAGGGCCAGTTGCCGGTGCCCGCGCTCTGCGGGGTGCAGCCGGTCCGCGCTCCACATGGCGCGGTCCGTGATCCAGACGCCCTCGCACGCGTGCAGATGCAGCGCTGCGTACCGGTCGGACAGGGCATGGACGACCGCGTTCACGGCCCGCTGCCGCCGCGCCAGCGGGTGGGCCAGTGCCCCCGGCAGCCCGAGCATCGTGCCCGGGTCCGGCAGGCATGCGGTGAGCAGGACCGCGCCCTGCTCGGTGAGGGCCGCGTACACCTGGTCGAGCCTGGCCGCCACGGCCTGGATGTCGAAGGTGCAGCGCAGGGTGTCGTTGACGCCGACGACGACGGACACGAGGTCGGGCCGCAGCTCCAGCGCGGCAGGCAACTGCCGCTCCAGCACGTCCCGGGTCTGCGACCCGCTCACCGCCAGGTTGGTGAACCGGTCGGCGCCCTCGCCGAGCCCGGCGGCCAGCAGCGCGGCCCAGCCGCGCCACGCCCCGTCGCCGACGGGATCACCCACCCCCTCGGTCAGCGAGTCACCGAGGGCCACGAAACGCGGGGCCTGCTCGAACCGCGGGGGCCCCTCGAACCGCGTGGACCCCCCGAACCGCACGGGTCTCATGCCACGCTCCCGGGCACGTACGGACGCACGGGGACGGCCGCGTCGTGCGCCGCGAGGAACGCGTCGACCGCCGCGTCCCAACCGAAGCACTCCGCACGCGCGCGTGCCCCCTCGCGCCGGTCCGCCTCCAGGCGTTCCAGCAGCAGGTCCACGGCGTCCGCGAAGGCCTCCCCGTGGTCCGCCGCGACGGCCCCGGCCGCGCCGATCACCTCCGGCAGCGCGGACGACGCGCTCGCCACCACGGGCGTGCCGCACGCCATGGCCTCCAGCGCGGCGAGCCCGAACGTCTCGGCGGGCCCCGGCGCCAGGGCCACGTCGGCGGACGCCTGGAGCGCGCCGAGCAGCCCGCGGTCGGAGACGTGCCCGAGGAAGGTGACCGGCAGGGCGCTCTCGCGCACCCGCTGTTCGAGCCGGGCGCGCAACGGCCCGTCCCCGGCCACCACCAGCACCGCCCGGTGTCCGCGCCGCCGCAGCGCCTCCAGGGCGTCCAGCGCCGTGCCGGGCCGCTTCTCCACGGACAGCCGCGAGCACATCACCAGCAGCGTCTCGTCCACGCGCGCGTGCCGCGCCCGCAGCTCCGGGTCGCGCAGGGCCGGGTGCCGCTGGACCAGGTCTACGCCCAGCGGGGCGCGGACGACGTTGCGTGCCCCGATCCGCACGAACTCCCGCTCGGCGAACTCGGTGGTGCACACCACACGCGCGTAGGTGTGGGCCGTACGGACGTTGAGGGCGTCGGCGGCACGCCGGGCGGCCCCCTCGGGCAGGCCCCAGGTGCGCAGCACGCCGTCGGCGGTCTCGTGGGAGACCATCACGGCCGGGACCCGGGCGCGCCGCGCCCACTTGCCGGTCCATCTGAGGGTCGTCCGGTCGGACACCTCCAGCCGGTCCGGCGCCAGCTCCTCCAGGAGCCGGGCCACCCGCCGCTTGTCGGCGAGCACGCGATAGCCGCCGGTGCCGGGCACCAGCGGCCCGGGGAAGGTGATCACCCGCCCCTGCTCGGTCTCCCGGTCGGTCATCCGCTCGCCGGGGATCACGAGGACGGGCTCGTGCCCCGCCGCCTTGAAGCCCTTGCCGAGTTCCCGCAGGGCGGTGCGCAGACCGCCGGACGCGGGCGCGACGAAGTTGGCGAGCCGCACGATCCGCAGCGACTGGCGGCTGCTGTTGCCGGGACGCGAGTCGCTCATGCCGCCACCACCGTCCTGCGCGCGGCGAGCACGTTCGCGTAGTGCCCGATCAGCTGGTCCCCGACGGCCGCCCAGGTGCGGCCCTCGACCGTGGCCCGCCCGGCGGCGCCGAAGGCGGCCCGCCGTCCGGGGTCGGCCGCCAGTGCACGCACCGCGTCCCGGACGGCGGCCGTGTCGCGCGGCGGCACCAGCAGGCCGGTGCGTCCGTGGGCGACCAGGTCCAGCGGCCCGCCCGCGGCGGGCGCCACGACGGGCAGGCCGCTGGCCATGGCCTCCTGCACCGTCTGGCAGAAAGTCTCGAAGGGGCCCGTGTGCGCGAAGACGTCGAACGAGGCGAAGACCCGGGCCAGATCGTCACCGGTACGGCGGCCGAGGAAGACCGCGCCGGGCAGCGCCTGCTCCAGGCCGGGCCGGCTCGGACCGTCGCCGACGACCACGACCCGGACGCCCTCCAGGCCGCAGGCACCGGCGAGGAGTTCGACCTGCTTCTCGGGGGCGAGCCGGCCGACGTAGCCGACGATCAGCTCACCGTTCGGGGCGAGTTCGCGACGCAGGGCCTCGTCGCGGCGGTCGGGCCGGAAACGTTCGGTGTCGACGCCGCGCGGCCACAGCTCGACCCGGGGCACACCGTGCGTCTCCAGGTCGCGCAGGGCCGCGCTGGACGGGGCGAGGGTGAGGTCGGCGGCGCCGTGCACGGAGCGGATCCGCCGCCAGGCGGCGGCCTCTCCGGCGCCCATGTAGGTACGGGCGTATCCGGCCAGGTCGGTCTGGTAGACGGCGACGGCGGGGGTGCCGAGGCGGGCGGCGGCGGCCATGCCGCGCACGCCGAGGACGAAGGGGCTGGCGAGGTGGACGACATCGGCACGGTGCTCGATGAGGGTGGCGGCCAGGCGGCGGCTGGGGAGGGCGACGCGGACCTGGGGGTAGCCGGGGAGCGGAAGGGAGGGGACGTGGACGACGGGGCACGGCGCGAGAGCGGCGTGCAGCTTGTTCCCGGGCGCGGGGGCCGGCGCGACGACGACGGGGACGTGACCGCGATCGACGAGGTGCCGGGCGGTCTGGAGCGCGCAGTGGGCCACGCCGTTCACATCGGGGGGAAAGGATTCGGTCACGATGACGACACGCATACCCGTGTTGTCGCCGTGCCGGACGTGGCCGCGTCAACGTGGATCTTTCCGGCCGAGGAACGTCCTATGAGCGTTCTGAGGCGCACCCGCCCAGGTCAGGCCGCGTCCATGCGTCCCTGACCCGCGAGTCACCCCCCGTTCACCCGGGCGGCCTGATTCCGCCCTGGCGTCCTTGCGCAAAGGGAGTCACACGCTCACACGGAGCGGGGTCACACAGCGGTCTCCTCGGGACCGATCCGGCTGCGTACGGCCGTCTGGACCTCGGCTTCCTCGGCCGGGTCGGCGGCGAGCCGGCGCAGTCGCTCGACGACACGGGTGTCTCCGGTCTCGGCGTGCCGGGCGGCGATCTCGCGGGTGGTCTCCTCGCAGTCCCACAGGCACTCGACGGCGAAGCCGGTGGCGAAGGAGGGGTCGGTGGCGGCGAGGGCACGGGCAGCCCGGCCGCGCAGATGGGAGGAGGCGGTCTCGCGGTAGATGTGGCGGAGCACGGGCGCGGCACAGGCGATGCCGAGCCGTCCGGTGCCGTCGACCAGGGTCCACAGGGTCGGTGCGTCGGGGCCCTCGCCCCGCACTGCTTCGCGTAGTGCCGCGAGGACCAGGTCGCGGTCCTGCACCCCGCCCCGGCAGGCGAGGACGCGTCCGGCGGCGGCGCCGAGCGCGTCCGGCCGCCGGGCCCAGCCGCGCGCCTGGTCCACGGCGGCGAGGGAGCGCATGCGTTCGAAGGCGGCGACGGCTGCGTCGACGACGACCGTCGAGCCGGTGGCCACGGCGCCCTCGATCAGGCCGAGGGCGTCGGGATCGTTGCCGTCGGCGAGGTAACGCAGGGCGGTGCACCGGGCTCCGTCGCTGCCGTCCTTCGCCGCCTGGATGATCTCGGCCCGGTCCTCGGGCCCCGCCACGGCGGTGAGACAGCGGGCGGCCGGGACATGGAGTGCGGCGCCTCGGTCGAGGCCTTGCTGGGCCCATTCGAAGACGGCCTGCACACTCCACCCGGGGCGGGGCCCGGTCGGCCGCATCTGTCGCTGCCAGCGGTCGAAACAGCCCGTCTCGTGGGCGGCACGCACGCGTGTGGCGATGGACTCGCGCGGATCCTCGGCCCACAGCCGCCACGGCCGGGGTTCGAAGGCGTCACGGACGGTCGCGGCCAGCTCGGCGTCACCCTCCGGATCGGCCGGGAACCGCGCGAGGACGGGTGCGGCGAGGGCGCGCAGGCCCGCGTCGTCGTCCCTGAGGGCCAGTTCGTCGAGGGCCCAGGCCCAGTTGGAGCCGTGGGCTGCGTACCTGCGCAGCAGTTCGAGCGCGTCCCGCCTGCCGTAGGAGGCGAGGTGCCCGAGGACGGCGAGGGCGAGCCCGGTGCGCGACTCGTCGGTGTCGAGGACGTCCTCGGCGTCGAAGAGGTGGGCCTCGACCGCGTCGAGCTCGCCGTTCAGGTCGAGGTAGAGGCGGGCGTAGTAGAGGGAGCGGTTCTCCACCTGCCAGTCGTGGCGGGGATCGCGCAGCACGCAGTGGTTCAACGCCGCGAGCGCCTCGGGGCGCGGGGCGGTGAGCGCGTGCAGCGTGCCGTCGCCGCGGCCCCGCTGGAGCAGGCCGAGCAGCGTACCGCTGGGCGCTATGACCGGTTCGAACATGGGAAACAGCCTCACATCAAGCGTCGACGCAACCGGGGACGTGTACTACCTGGCCGCGCGACAACACGTCGGAGTGTCCGCCGTTTCCTGCTTGCTGTAGACCATCTTCCTCTGCCTCTCGTCGGTGGCCCTTGCGGACCGCGTCACGGCCCGCGCGGTGCGGCAACACCTGCCCAGCCATCACGTCCGTGAACCACGTCGTCATGATGACCCGGCACTTCCGTCTGCCGCGACCGAAATTTCGGCGGCCCCGTCCCGCCTCCCCCGTTTTCGTTGTCGTTCCAGGTCAGACTGGTCGGCTCAGTGCTCGCCGAACAGTTCGAGCAATTCCGTCCGACCGAACATCCGGGCGGTGTCGACCGCCGAGGGTGTGCCGGCGGACGGATCGGCGCCGCCCTCAAGGAGGGCCTTGATGACGTCCGTCTCACCCTTGAAGGCCGCTCCCGCCAGCGGGGTCTGGCCCCGGTCGTTCACCCGGTCGGCCTCGGCTCCGCGGGCGAGCAGCGCGCGCACCGCCTCGGAGTGGCCGTGGTAGGCGGCGAGCATGACGAGGGAGTCACCGCGGTCGTTGGTGAGGTTGGCCGGAACGCCCGCGTCGACGTACGCCACGAGCGCCTCGGTCTGTCCCCGCCGGG
The DNA here is from genome assembly GCF_002148965.1 of Streptomyces swartbergensis. Classification (GTDB taxonomy): domain Bacteria; phylum Actinomycetota; class Actinomycetes; order Streptomycetales; family Streptomycetaceae; genus Streptomyces; species Streptomyces swartbergensis. The sequence goes on from NZ_NGFN01000172.1 coordinate 15,772, forward strand.
CCAGATCGAAGATCTTGGTCGCCAGCTCCACGACCTCGGGGTCGGGGGCTTCGGTCATCGGCCGGACCGCCTCTCACGTCACACATCACGTCGGGTGCGTACGCCTGCGAGCGGTGCAGCCGTACGAGTGAATCGCCAGAGTACTGGCTCGCGCGGCACATGACCCGATGTGCCCGAGGTAAAGATCACCACAGACCTCGCCGCGCGCAACGGCCCAGCGCGACCGAGCCGAGGACCACTCTGCCAGCCGGGGGAAATGGTACGAATTTCACCCAGTTGCACCTTTTATCGTATGGATACATCCTGTGAGCCTGGAAGTACTCATGGTGACTGTCCCCGCGAACCAGGAGACCTCAAATGATCCTCTCCATCTCAGGCGTGGTCCTGCTCGGCATCGTCGTCTTCATCTTCTTCCGCAAGGACGGCCTGAAGGCGTCGCATGCGGTGGTCACGATGCTGTTCGGCTTCTATCTGGCGAGCACGGCCATCGCCCCGAGCATCAAGGCGGGCGGCGAGAGCCTGGCGAGCCTCCTCGGCGGAATCAAGTTCTGACGACGCCACTCCTCGTACGCATCCCGCCCGTACGCACTCCCTGGAGGCAGCAGTGGCCCGGCGCCCCCTCCCCCGCATTCTGAGCAACGGCAGCGCGCAGCTCGCCCGGAGCCGGGAGCTGGCCCGGACGGCGGCCGACAGTGCCACCGACGTCCTCCATCCGCTGATCACGATCACGCGCGGTCTGCGCCGGCTGGCAGCGGCCGGGCGGCGCAGATGGACCGAGACCCCCAAGGAGAAACGGGGGGCGCTGCTCTTCATGGTGGCCTCCGTCCTCCTGGTCGTGGCGCTGCTGCCGTACGGACCGCTGCTCGCCGCCGTCACACTGATGGCGGCTGCGGCCTGGAAGGGCCGGGACCGCGGTCCGGCGGCACCCGACGGACCGGACGAGTCACAGACCGAGCGCCTCAAGGTGCTCTACGAATCCCTCGTGCCGTACTTCTCCTCCGCCGAGGACCCCGAGCCGCTGTACGCCCACGGCGGTGCGTGGGACAAGGCCTTCCCCACCTACGCGTTCGACGGCGGCGGCCGGATCTCGCACCTGGTGATCCGCTACCCGGCGTACTTCACCGACGGCGAGGCCGAGGCCCGCGCGCGGATCGAGCACCTGCTCGCGGCCAAGTCGGGCCGCGGCCGCGAATACCACTTGACGTGGGACGAGGAGGACAACCAGTTGACGCTCAGCGTGCTCCTGCCGCTGCCCGTCGACATCGCCGCCCAGCGTTTCGTCACCACCCCCGGCGAGACGGTCCTCGGCTTCACCGACCCCACGCAGGTCCGGCGCACGCTCCCCCTCACCTACGGCGAGCAGCGGCGGGACGTGCCCCCGGTCGTCTGGCGCACGGGCCTGCGCTCGACCGAGCCCCACCTGCTCGCCCTCGGCCAGCCGGGCAGCGGCACCTCGACCCTGCTGCGCTCCATCGCCCTCCAGGCCCTCCAGCACGGCGACGTGGTGATCGTCGACGGCGGCGGCACCGGCGAGTACGCCTGCCTGACCGGCCGGGACGGCGTGCTGGCCGTCGAGTGCGGACTCACCGGAACGCTGGCCAGCCTGGAATGGGCCGCGACCGAGACGGAGCGCCGCCTCATCGCCGCCAACCGCGCCCATCAGGCGGGCCACCCGCCGCCCGACGACACCAAGCGTCCCCTGTGGATCCTCCTGGACCGCCCGACGGCGTTCACCCACCTGGCCGTCGCGGACGACCGCAAGGACCCGCAGTCCCTCCTCCAGGTCCCCCTGCGGCACGGCCGCCCGGCGAACGTGACGGTGGTGGTGGCCGACCAGCTCGACAGCGCCGGCGCCCTGACCGACGCCGTACGGCAGCACACCCGCGCGCGCGTGGTCCTCGGCCCGGCGACGGCCGAACAGGTCGAGTCCGTACTGGGCGCACCCCCGCACACCACCCCCGTCGACCAGGTCC